>CAJQPT010000236.1 GCA_905480285.1 uncultured bacterium | reverse complement strand
TGGGCCGAACTCCTCCAGCGGACCTTCGCGGTGGACGTGCTGCGCTGCCCCACGTGCGGCGGCCGCCGCCACCGCGTCGCCACCCTCACCGACCCGCTCATCGCGCGCCGGATCCTCAAACATCTGCGCCTCCACGTCGAGCCCCCACCCCTGGCGCCCGCCCGACCCGAGCCCCAGCTGCGCTTCGCCTGATCCGCCGCCCCAGGGCCACCGCAGCGCGCCCCGTTTGACGCCGACGCCCCTTCCCTGAGAGCGCCGGCTGAATTTCATGCCCCGACAGGCCGGCGGCGAGGCGCATGGCGGGGGTTTCCCCGCATTGCCCGTTGCGAGGCTAGCCATTCACTCCCACCGTCGATCATAGATCGCTTCAGCGGCCCCTCTCTGGGCCGGGCCCTCGGCCGGGGCGGTCCACGCCCCTCCCTTCTGTTCCCCTTCAACCACCCCCACGATCCGCTGCTCCGCCAAGTGGCAGTTTGGATCGCTTATCCACCGAGCACGTCGACCTTCTCCATGGAGCTGTCGTCGTCGCGGTCCTCCCACTTGTCGGAGAGGGAGTACATGGCCTTGGCGCTGGCGCCCTGGATCTCCTTGGCGAGCTCCTGATGGTCCATCTCCAGCTATCCACTGTTCAGCTCGTCGAGCTGGAGCTCAACGAGGGCATGGCCGCGCAAGTGCATCGCGTTGAAGCGGCGCGCAAGAGCAGCGGCCCGCTCGAGCCAGCGTGCAACCGTGTTCCAGGAGAGTCCCTCGAGACGCGCGATGGCTGACTTGTTGACGCCCTCGACGCTCAGGGCGGCGACGCGGTCGAACCGGGCCATGGAGTGCTGGATGCGTCCGTACGGCGTTCCAGTCCTGGCGCCGAAGGTCGTGTCGCACGCGGTGCAGCGGTACCGGCGTCGTCGTCCGCCCTTGACCTTGGAGTAGCCATGCAGGACGACGTTGCCCTCGTCGAGCCTGCCGTGCTGCTCGCGCTCGTCGTTCGGGCAGGCCACTTGGGCCAGGGCCGCATTGCTCATCTGGTCTCGCTCATGACGGCGCGAGTCTAGATCGGGCGCAACACAGGAGCCGCGTGGAGGTTACGCTCGATCTGCCACAGACGATGACGGAAGCACCGCCTTGGCGGCAGAGAGCCTCGGCGGCCTGCGTGACGTGAAACGCGCCAGAAATTCGAGGGGGAAATTCTAGCTGGCGGGGCTGCAGCACGAAGGCCTAGCGTGAAGACGCGGCGTGAATGTAGCCGCCCAAGTCCTGTCGCCCGACGGCCTCGCGCGTCGTTGTTCACGAAGAACAAACTGCCCTCATCGCTCTCCATGAAGCTGCCCCTCGTACTGCTAACACTCGCTGCCCTCCAGAGCACACTCGCCGCCTCCCCTCAGCGTCCAACGCTGCTCCCTGGCCAATCGAACTGGACGCCTTCACTCGAGGATGGGCCGCTGGCGACCTCTGACATGTCTGCGAACTCGGCCCAGAGCCTCGTGGACTTCCTGACGGCGCCCGGTGTCGTCACGGCGAACGCGAGCTTCCAGGGGGCGACCGTCGCAGGCGGAGTGTTCAACGGTGGCCTCGCGGCTTTCGGCATCGATAGCGGCGTCGTGCTCAGCTCCGGCAACGTCGCCACGATCGCTGGACCTCAGAATCAAGTGGATCTGGCCTCGACGTTCAACAACACGCCCGGCCTTCCTGGCACAGGCACCAACGACGCGGCCATCCTCGAGTTCACGGTCCAGAGTCCCACGGCAGATGTCATCTCGCTCCAGTTCATCTTCGCCTCGGAGGAGTACAGTGAGTTTGCGAATAGAGGCATCAACGATGCGTTCTTGTGCCTTGTCAACGGCGTCAACTACGCGAAAGTACCCGGGACCAACTCGCCAATCTCGATCGATAACGTCAACTGCGGCTGCTCCACTGAATGCTTTGTCGGCCCGACATCGGGCGTCAACTGCCAGTATTTCATCGAGAACGACTGTGACGAGCTGGGGCTACCCTTCCCATGCTCCAACTTCCCCACCGAGATGGATGGGTTCACCACTCTCCTGACCATGACGGCTCCGATCGCCGCGGGGAGCAACTCTATTCAGCTCAGCGTGGCCGACGGCGTGGACTTCATCGGCGACTCGGTGGTCCTGCTCCGGGAGGGGAGCCTGATGCTAGGCACTCCTGTCCCCGAGTTCACGCAGTCAACCCCGTGCGGCCAGGTGCTCTCCGTTCGCGAGGGCGAACTCCTTGAATTCGGGGTCTCAGCGGTCGCCCGAAACGGGCAGGTCAACCAGGACGTACGCATCGACCTTGTGTCGCCGCCCGGCGCTCTCAGTGGAGCGACCTTCGATCCGCCCCTGGGGACTCCCGGCCAACCGGCAGTGACTCAAGTTAGCTGGACACCATCCGCGGCGGACGTTGGACTTCAACTCGTGCGCTTCCGCGCCACGGATCAGCTCGGCGTTACCAGTGACTGCGAATTCCAGATCCTGGTCGAACCCACACCGCCCTTCGTCCCTTGTGAGGAGCGCCTGGCTGCGTCTTCAGAGCAGGCGCTGGACCGCCAGGGCACACAGGTTGACTACTCCGATGGTCGATCGATCCTCGGGTCCCCCGAGCGATCGGGCGCCGGGATGGTGACCATCCACGAGGAGATAGATAGCGTCTGGACCGAGGTGGCCGACATCCCCCACCCGGCACCCTCCGGTACCAACGATGTATTCGGATGGTCCGTCGCCATTGATGGAGATTGGGCGGTCGTCGGCGCTCCGTTCGAGGGGACCGCGCAGGCGTTCAACGGGCCAGGAGCCACTTATGTATTCCGCCGGGACGCCAACGGAACCTGGGCGCTCTGGCAGCAACTCCTGCGCTCGGGGACGCAAACCCAGGACGACCGGTTTGGCTTCAGCGTGGACGTCACGGGCGACTTCCTCGCGGTCGGCGCCTTCGGCGACAGCCAGGGAGGCGCGAACAACGGAGCCGTGTACGTCTATCGGCTCGTCAACGGGAGCACCTGGGTCTTCGAGGACAAGCTCCTCGCCACGCCGCTCCAGAACCAGCAGACCATCCGACTCGGAACCGGGGTCGCGATCGATGGCGGGACGGTGATCTCGGGGGCCCCATACGAGGACATCAACGGGCTCCAGAGCGCAGGTGCGGCCTACGTGTTCGAACGACAGACCAACTCGACGTGGGTCCAGTCCGCTCGCCTGACCACGCCGACGCTCGCCAGCGGCACCTTCTTCGGGGTGACGGTGGACGCGTTCGGGTCGCGGGTCATCGTCGGTGCCGAAGGGGTGGGCGGAGTCGGCGCCGCGTTCATCCACGAACGCGCGCTCGGCGGCGGCTGGGGGCTGGAGGGGACCCTGACCCCCCAGGTTCCCTCACAGAACCTCACCTTCGGACAGGGCGTCCGGCTCTACGGCGGCCGCGCCGCCGTGAACGCGCGCAACGCGAGCGTTCAAGGGCAGCCCGTGGCCGGCGCGGTCGAGATCTTCGAGCTCGACGCCTCACTGAACTGGACCTACGTTCGCACCCTCGCGAAGACCATGCCGGCAGCCTTCGATGCCTTCGGAGCAGGCATCGGCCTCGGAGATGGGGTCGCAATCGTTGGCTGCCCCGGCGACGACGCCTCCGGCCTCATCGACGCTGGCGCGGCTTACCTGTTCGACCTGGGCATCGCCGACTGCAACTCGAACGGCACGGCGGACTCCTGCGACCTGGCCCTCGGCACGAGCCTGGACTGCAACGGGAACCTGGTGCCCGACGAGTGCGACCTCGCGGCGGGCCTGGCCGACTGCAACGCCAACGGCGTCCTCGACTCCTGCGAGATCCAGTCCGGAAGCGCCTCGGATTGCAACGGCAACGGCATCCCCGACAGCTGTGACATCGCATCCGGCTTCGCGACGGACTGTGACGGCAACGGGGTCCCGGACGCCTGCGACATCGCGAGCGACCCGTCCCTCGACTGCAACGGGGACTCCGTGATCGACTCCTGCCAGCTCGCGACGCTGGACTGCAACGGCAACGGCCAGCTGGATCCCTGCGAGACGGCCGCGGACCCGAGCATCGACCTGAACTCGAACTCGGTCCCGGACTCGTGCGAGGCCGTTGGCATTCTCTACTGCACCCCGAATGCACCGAACTCGGAGTTCACCGGAGGAGGAAAGATGAGCGCGATCGGTACCGCCAACGTGGTCGCCAACGACGTTCGGATCTTCGCTTCCGACCTTCCGACGAACGCCTTCGGATTCTTCATCGCCTCGCGTTCGCCAGGATTTGTGCCGTTCGCTGGCGGGTCTCAGGGCATCCTGTGCCTGGGTGGGACGGTTGGCCGGTACCAGGGGCAGATTCAAAGCTCTGGGTCGCTCAACGCCTTCTCGATCCAGATCGACAATCGATCGATTCCGTTCCCGAACGGGCTCGGTTTCACGAGCGTCGCGCCCGGTGAGCGTTGGCACTTCCAGGCTTGGTACCGAGATAGCCTCGGTGGCGTCGCCACGAGCAACCTGACCGAGGGCCTCTTCATTCAGTATTGAAACGGGTCTCCCCCGCCATGCGGCGCGCGCGTCCTTGTCACGCTCCGCAGCTGCGAGGAAGCCTCGACACGGCCGTGGACGATGGGGGGGCCCCGGCCAGCTGGTGAACTCCGGCTCCACGGGCACGGCCGCCCTCCCCATCGACCTCGGCGCCATGCCCACCCCCACCGGCCTGGTCGCCGCCACCCTCTTCTCCACCTGGCACTTCCAGCTCTGGCACCGCGACGGCGTCAACGGCCAGAGCACCTCCAACTTCGCGGACGCCGTCGCGGTAACGTTCCAGTAGGCGGAGGCCGGACGGAAGAGAAGAGGAGCGACGAGCAGCCGTCGGGGAGAGTACGGAGTCGTAGCAACTATCGCGCACAACTCCGCCCTCGTCGCCCTGGTCCCCCACCCGCGCGAGCACCAGTGGACCTACTTCGGCGTCCTCGCCCCCGCCTCGCCCCTGCGCGATGCCGTCGTCCCCCGCCG
>CAJQPT010000235.1 GCA_905480285.1 uncultured bacterium | reverse complement strand
CGAGCCCCGACACCGCGCTCGCGGTCCAGTGGTACGAGCGCGCCGCCAGGCAGGGCCTCGGTCCCGCCCAGGAGGTCCTCGCCGCCGCGCTCCTCACGGGAGACGGAGTGCAAAGAGACCCGAGCCTCGCGGCTCGGTGGCTCGAGCTCGCTGCGGACCAGGGATCAAGCAGGGCACAGGAGCGGCTCGGCCTGCTCCTCGTCGCAGGGGCCGATGGGATCCCCAAGGACGCTCCCGCCGGCGCCGCCTGGCTGCTCAAGGCCGCCGAGGGGGGCACTCCCACGAGCCAGTTCAACCTCGGATTGCTCTACATCCGTGGCGACGGCGTGGAGGCCAACGATCGCGAGGCCTTCCGATGGTTCTCCGCCGCGGCAGAACAGGGGCTGAGTGAAGCCCAGACGCGGGTGGGCGCCATGGCCGAGGCCGGCCGCGGCGTTCGCAAGAACGTTGTGGTCGCCGCGAGCTGGTACATGGTCGCCGGCCGGGAGGGGAACCTCGGCGCCCTGCGCCGGCTGGAAGCCCTCGACCAGAACCTGTCCGCGTCCCAGCGCCAGGCCGCCCAGGAGCGCGCCCTCGCCTGGGAGCAGGCGCGCGCCGAAACTGCCCGCTAGAGCCCTCGGGTGGTGGTGCAGCCCCGGCGCCCGGGCTCGAGACTGTCCTCGATGGAGACAGGCCCGCCATCTTGATGTTCTGGGCCTCAGGACGCGTCCCTGGTTCAGGTCGATAGCGGCCCCATGGCTCGCACGACGCTCCCCCTTCTCACCACTCTCTTCCTCTCGGCCTGCGCCACGACCCAGTCCGGGCTCCGGGCGTACCACGGGGGGGACTACTCGGCCGCCATCGGGGCCTGGACGCCCCTCGCCGAGGCAGGTGAGCCCGACGCTCAGTTCTTCCTGGGGACGATGTACGACGATGGGATCGGCGTCGAAGAGGACAAGCTCGAGGCGCTCGAGTGGTACCTGTTGGCGGCGGGCAGCGGCCACCCCAAGGCCCAGACCAACCTGGGCCTCCTGTACTTCCACGGTAACGGCGTCGCGCGCTCCCACGAGCGCGCGCTGCGGTGGTTCCAGCGCGCGGCAGAGCAGGAGTTCCCGGAGGCGGAGAGCAACCTGGGCGTGCACTTCCTGCTCGGCATCGGCGTCGACCCCGACGCCGAAGAGGCCCACAGGTGGTTCACTCGAGCCGCCGCGCATGGCCACGCCAAAGCCCAGCGGATCCTCGGGACCATGTTCGAGGAGGGGACCGGATGCGAGACCGACGACCGCGCCGCAGCGAGGTGGTACGAAGAGTCTGCGCGCAGCGGCGAGTCCGACGCCATGCTCCGGCTGGGCGTCATGCACCTGGAGGCGCGCGGGGTCCCGCTCGACGAGGGCCGCGCCGCTGAGCTCCTGACGGGAGCCGCCAAGGCGGGACAGGTGGACGCACAGGTGCTGATCGGGTGGATGCACTTCACCGGCCGAGGCGTCCCCAGGAACCCCGCGAAGGCGTCCGCATGGCTCGCCGCCGCCGCCCATCAGGGCGACCGCGGGGCTCAGGCGAGCTTCGGGCGGGCTTGCATTGAGCAGGCCACGACCGATCAGGCGCTGACCGAGGGGGTTCAGTGGATCCAGCTCGCGGCGACCGAAGGCCTCGCTCACGCACAGTACGACCTCGCCCTGCTCTACCTGCGTGGGACCGGCGTGGAACGCTCCAGGGAGCAGGCCCTCCGGTGGATGGAGCGTGCCGCCGCCGCGGGTCACGCCGGGGCCATCTCGCGGCTCGCGGCGCTGAGTGACGGGGACTGACTCACCGCACGCCACCCCTCACCACGGCTCACCGAGCGAGCGGGCGACCCGCTCCAAGGCCTGCTCCAGGGAGGCGTCCGGGGTCAGGCCCGAGGCGGCGATGGCGATGCTCGTCTTCACAAGGTCCTCGACTCGAGGCCTCGAATTCGGGTTCAGCTGGGCCTCGACGAGAGCACGCTCGAACAGGTCCCCGGCGATCATCTCCTTCCCCAGGACCTGATAAGCAGCCGCCAGAGGACGCAGTGCGCGGCCCCGCCAGATGCTGTTGATGGCTTCCCGCAACTCGTCGTACTTCGCCAGGGCCTGATCCGCCATGGCGCGCCCAGCCTCCATCTCTCCCGCCAGGCCCCGCAGGCGGGCCACCCGCGCGCGGAGCGCGACCTGGTCCTCGAGTAGGACCTTGCTGCCCACGACGAGGGCCTCCATGCGATCGATCTTCTCGCTGGCCAGTGAGGTGGCCTCATGCTCCAGGTCGCCCCCGATGAAGCCCTCCAGGATCTCGATCCTCGGGACGAGGGGAATCTGACTCCAGCTCCCGATCGCGCGCTCGTAGAGCCGGTCTCGAAGCTCGCTGTCCCCGTGCACCCTGCCGTAGAAGCGCGTGACCCCCTCGAGCGCGTAGCGCGCCTCCTCGGACGTGCCCTCACGAGCGATCCTGAACAGCAGCTCTGCCTGAGGCTCGATCAGGTCGGGGTCAAGGACCCCGGCGGCATGAACCGTGAGCACCCCACCCTCCGTCGGGTCGATCCGGGCCTGGATACGCGCTGCCCGGACCTTGTCGCCCAGCTTCGCGTGGGCGAGGCCGATCCGCGCCCGCACCCGGTCCCTGCGCCAGCCCTGCTCGCTCGGTTCGGTGAGCGCCCGCTCAAACTGCTCCGCCCGTCCCAGCGCCGCCTCAGCCGCCGCGGCCTGACCGGCGTCGGCGTGGTGCACCGCAATCGCCGCAGCCCCGAGGGCCCGCCGCCAATTGGAGATCTGCTCCACCCACACCCAAGCTTCTTCGACCGGGCCTCCCGCGTCGAGCCAGGCCTCGACCAGGTCCTCCTTGAGCCGAGCGCGAGTCTTCAGGTGCGGAACCTCGGGCATCTTGGAGACCGCCGTGAAGGCGCGCCCAAGCAGCACCTGCGCTGCTGGCAGGTCGGGAAGCGAGCGCGCCGACACCTCGCTGACAACCTCATCGGCGCCCTGGAATACCAGGCCGTGGTCGGGCGGAGTGGAGACCGCCACGGAGGACGAGAGGGCTCCGGTCAGGAGGGTCGTGAGGATCAACAGCATGGTTCGTGGGAGCGTGTTGGGCTGCGCCGCGCTGGCACATTGAAGGACGGGGCGGGGCCCCCCCGCCGAGATTCGGCGAGGGGGCCTCCTGAGACCGCGCCGCCCGGACGGCGCGGCGATCCAGTTCGATCAGTTGAAGGTGACCGAGAGACCGTTGGTGAAGTTGGAGACCGCGCCGGCGGTGCCGACGTCCCGGTACCACGCCTGGAAGTTCCAGCTCTCGCCGGCCACCGCGGACACGAAGCCCGTGGGCTGGGGGATCTGATTCAGGTCCAGGGCCAGGGAAATGATCCCGTTGGAACCGGCGTTCTGAATCTGACCCAGGCCCACGTACCGCCCGATGCTCCCGAGCAGCAGAAGGTTGCCCTCGGAGCCGCCCGGGTTCGGGACGAAGCTCTGCGTCTGGCTGGTGAGGAAGAACGCCGCCGAGCTCTGCGGGAGGCTCTGGGCGTGGATCGTCACGTCATTGTCCGAGGCCGTCAGTGAACCGGAGGCCGACATGCGCGCCACCGACCCAGTGGAGTTCGCGTTGGCCTCGCCGAAGCCCTCACCGATGCAGTCGCCGCCGGTGAAGCCGAAGGCGTTGGCCGCCGACCATCCGCAGAGCCAGTTGTTGGCCGTATCCGGCGAGAAGGCCCCACGGTAGGGCGCGAACTCATAGAACCCATCGGCGGGCGCCGAGGCGGTGGTGCTCGCCGCGTCGTTGATCGGCGTCGGATCGAGGCTCACCACGGGGATCATGATCTTCCCGCCGCGGCTCACCGGCGTGGAGCGGGTGATGCTGGCGATGGGCGAGCTGCTGGCGAGGACGTTGCTGTTGGTCGGCGCGAAGACGCCGCGGGCGTTGGCCTCGTCGTAGGCGTTCCCCGCGAGGTTACGGAAGAAGACCGTGTCCGTGATCTCGATCAGCTTGCCGCTGGGGTCCTGCGACCGGTAGAAGTCTGCGGGGTCGACGGGCGCATTGATGGTCGAGAACGTGCTCGCGGGGGTGTTCCAGCGGTCCTCGAAGGAGAGCGTCCCTCCAGCGCCATAGCCCGACGCGCCGTCACCGTCGTCGCCGTCCGCCCGGACGACCTTCTCGCCGCAGTCCATGATGATGGAGTTGCGGATCTGCACGTTAGCGTTGTCCCGCCAGGCGGTGGCGCCGTCGCCGTCTACCGGCTGACCGATGACGGTCATGTTGTAGAGCGAGGCAGTGGTGACGGGCTGATAGAAGGAGTCCTCGGCGCCGTCCATCTCGATGCAGTTGTCGCCGACACCGGAGCCCTGGTTGGCGTTGAGGCTGTAGCCCTGGACGATGAGGCCGAACTGGGCCTTGCCGCGCCAGCCCTGGTCGATGTCGAGGCTGTCGTCGCCGATGTTCCAGATGCTGAAGTGCTTCAGGTTGACCGTGCCGCCCCAGATCTCGATGCCGTCGTCGACGTTGTTCATGATCTCGACGAAGTCGATGTCCGTGCCGCGTCCAATGCCGCCAAGGGAGAGGCCGTTGAGCTCGTTGTTGAGGCCGATGACCCGGCCGCCGTAGCGAAGAGAGACGTAGTTCAGCGTGCCCGAGTCGTCGTCGTCGTTGCCGCCGCCGTACTGGGCGATCGTGCTGCCAGCCGGAGGCTGGAGGCCCTCCATGTTCCCGTAGTTCGAGCCCTTGGGCTCAGGCGAGTTCGAGGGGATCGCGTTCTCGGAGATGTAGGCGTCACCCATGATGGTGATGTTGCCCCACTCGTTGGCGGACTCACGCCAGGTGCCGGTCTTGGGGTCACCGCCGACCCACGTCGCGACGTCGGCCTTGGAGGTGAAGATGACGGGGTTGCCCGACTCGCCGAGGACGAAGAGCTGCGCGCCCTTCGCCACCGCGAGCGAGCCGCCGACCCCGGTGTCGCTGGCGATCACCGTGCCAGCCTGAATGGTCAACGTGGCGCCGGGCTCCACGTAGACCTGGGTCTGGATGTTGTACGTGTTGTTCGCGGTCCAGGTCGTCGAGGTCGTGATGTTGGACGCGACGATGATCTCCGCAGCGCTCGACGAGGAGGCCGCAAGCGCGCCAAGAGCCAGGGTCGAAAGAGCTTTCTTCACAGCGATAGTTGGGTTGGTTTTTTTTGGCCGTTCGGAAGCGTTCGGCCGGGGGGGTATGTCGGTTCGACGCGAGGAATCTACGGCGGCCCCGGGCGGCAAGCCTCAAGCCGGTGTGAAGCGTCCTAGAAGCGCTTGTTAGCCGATCGAAACCGGCCTTGCTGGCCACTTACGGGCCGTTTCTCGCTCTCCTGGCTGTCCCGATGATCCAAAAAAAAGCCGCGCGCCAGGCCCAGAACGGGCGCGGCGCACGGCGTCTCCCCTGAACCCCTGGCGGTCAGCGCGCGCTCTGGCGGGCCGCCTTCTCCACGAGCTCGAGGAACCGCGCCACCTTCTCGTCGCTCTCGTATTGCAGCGACGCCTTCAGCAGCGGAATGGCCTCCGCGTAGCGCTTGCGGCTGACCAACAGCTCCCCGTGGAGCTTGGTGGCCTTGGCCTCGAAGCCAGTGATCTGCGCGGCCGTCCCATAGCGCAAGAGGGCCTCTTCGAGGCGCTCCGCATCGGCCAGAGCCTGGGCGAGGAGGATCAGCGCGTCGCCGTCCATGGGGTTCTCCGCCACGATCTGCCCGAGGGTCTCGATGTTGGTGGCGAGGTCGCCCTCACGGACCGAGACCTTGATCTTCGCCATGCGCAGGCGATAGCGCTCCTGGTCGGAGAGGCCGTCCGCGCGGAGGCGCTCGATGCCCTCCATGAGCTCCTTGGCCGGCCCCAGCTCACCGCGCCGGATCATCTTCTCCAGCGACGTGATGGCTCGACCGGGGCTGGCGGAGGCGAACCCGTCGAGGGCTTGCAGGTAGTGCTCGACCGCGAGCTCCACCTGGCCCTGGTTGCTGTAGATGTCCGCGAGCAGGTTCAGCACGCCCTCATCCGCCTCACCCAGGCGCGTCATGATGGCGAAGCACTCCGCGGCCTTCTCGAAGTCCTGGAGACCAGACTGACACCGGCCCATCTTGCGCCAGTGCAGCGCGTTGCCCGGATCGTTCTCCGCGGCACCGGCGAAGATCCGGTAGGCCTCGGTCCAGCGCTCCTGACCCATCAGCGAGTCGCCGAGCGCGAGGCGCCACTGTAGCCCCTCGTCCGCCAGCATCATCGCCGAGCGGAAGGCGGTCTCCGCGCCCTCGAAGTCTCCGGCGCGCAGCAGGCAGCCCCCGAGCAGCCCGTAGGTGAGGCTGTCCACCCGGCCGAGCATGACGCTCTGCTTGAGCGCGCTGGCCGCCTTGTCCCACTGCTCGAGGTCGTAGTGGCAGAGGGCCAGGTTGAACCAGGCCCGCTGGAACCGCGGGTAGCCCTCGAACTCGTCGAGAGCGCGCTCGAAGGCGGCGATGGCCTGCTCGTGCCGGACCGGGTCCGCCTGATAGTGAACCTGTCCCTCCAGGAACGGGAGCAGCGCCGAGGAGACCTTGGTCGTCTTCCTGGCGATCAGCTGGAGGGCCTTCTCCTCCTCTCCAGCCCCGATGAGCTCGATCACCTTCTGGAGGTCCTTGACATCCTCGGGGTCCACGGGCGGCTCGATGTCAGTGACCGCGAGCAGGCCGGTTGTGAACCGGCGCTGGAACGCTGTCGACGAGATGTACCCCTCCGCGATGGGCCGGTAGCGGTCGGCTCCGCTCGACGCGACCGAGGCCGTGGGCACGTCCAAGACGACCGCCTCTCCGTCCGCCTCGCCGTCCGCCGCAGGGGACTCGTCCCCCTCCTCGGCGAGGGTCGCTGAGGCCACAGCCGGGACGGCCGCGCTGACCGCGGCCGCGATGCCGAAGCGGTCGCTGGACGGGTTCGTCGGGGCCTCCGGCGCCACCGGAGCGCTGCTCGCGCAGCCGGCTGCGGCGAAGATCGCGGGAACGAAGAGGGTGAGAACGAGGCGGTTCGTGGTCGTCATGAGTTCTTCATGTCCGGAATTTCGAAGGGGCAGCTGACCTTGTACTCCACCGGCACACCCTTCACGGTGCCCGGGAAGAACCGCCAGCCCTTGACGGTTCGCAGCACGGCGCTCTTGAGGCCGGGGCTGTTGATCTTCTTGACGCGCGGGTTCACCACCCGTCCGTTCTTGTCCACCTTGAAGATCACCACCGCGAGGGCCGGGGTGAGCTTCTTCTCCGCGGGGGACAGCTTCGCGGAGTCCTGCCGCTTCGGCTGCGGCCTCTGGTCGAGCTCGCTCGCGTCAAACAGCTGGTCGAGCCCGCCCCCCCCGCCGAGGGCCTTGGAGAGGTCGATGCTGAAGTCGCCGGCCACCGCGCCGAGGCCGGTGGCCGCGTTGGCCGCCGCCTCGAGCTGGGAGAGCGTCAGCTCCTCCACGGCGTCCTGCTCGAGCTCCGGAGGGGGCTCCTCTGGCTCCTCGGGCTCTTCTGGCTCAGGCTCCGGCTCATCCAGTACGTCCTGGGGAGGCTTCTCGGCCAGCGTATTGGCCGACCGGATGTCGGTGTCCGGGCGCTCGCCGCCCGCGATCTCGTTGATGACCGAAAGGGCGAAGAACAGCAGCACCGTCGACGCCAGGGCGCAGATCGCCACGAGCGTACGCTGGAGGGCGGCCTTCGCCGCCGCAAGTGCCTTGCGGTTCCCCATGGGATCGTTCAGGCGCCCCCTTTGGTCGTCGCGATGTTCACGGTGACATTGTCGCCTGCCCGCTCGGCCTCGTCGATGACCCTGACCATCAGCCCCGCGCTCGCCTTGCGGTCCGCCTGGATGATGACGGGCATGGTGCTGTCCTCCTTGAGCTTGCGCTTGACCGTGGCCTGAACGCGGTTGACCCCGATGTTCTCCTTGTCGAAGACCACCTCACCGCTCTCGGTCACGGCGATCAGGATGCTGTTGCTCGGCAGGTCCTTGGACGAGGCAGCCTGCGGCTTGTCCACCTCGACGCCGGTCTCCTCCACGAAGACGGTCGTGACGATGAAGAAGATGAGGAGAATGAAGACACAGTCAATCAGCGGCGACATGTCGATCGTCGTCTCGGCCTCGTCGTCGCTTCCGGCGTCCTTGAATCGTCCCATGGTGGTTTTGGTAGTGGCTCGGCGGGGTGCTCATTGCAGCCCGCCGATGGTTCAGGGCGTGGTCGATGCGGCCGCGGCGGCCAGGCGCTCGCGGAGCCGCCCGGCGACCTCGCCGCGGGCAGACGCGCGCACGATCTCGCGGACCACGCGCTCGTGGTCCTCGAGCGACTTCTGGTGCCAGACCGTCTCGGCGTGGGTGAGGAAGTCCTTGTAGCGGCCAAACTTCCTCGAGAGGTAGTAGTGGAAGAAGAGGCCGGGCAGCGCGACCACGAGCCCCGTCTCCGTGGTGTAGAGCGCCTCGGAGATGCCCTCGGCGATCATGGCCATCGTCTTGTCCCCGCCGCTCCCCGCCGCCAGGGCCTTGAAGGTGGAGAGCATGCCGGTGACGGTCCCGAGCAGACCGACCAGGGGCGCCGCCCCCACGGCGATGTTCATGAGCCGGAGGTCGCGGATGAAGGGCTCGACCTCATGGGTCCTGAGCTCGTCGAACGCCGCGCTGGCGTCGACCTTGTCGGCCGCGGTCAGGCGCTCGACCTCGTCGAAGACCTCTCCGACCGCTCCCCGGCGGCCCTCCGGCTCGTGGATCCAGCGCCGCCAGGTCGCCTCGCTGATCCCGCGGAAGCCCTTGGAGCGGAGTCGGATCAGGACGCCGAAACCCAGGGCGAAGATGAACAGGGCGATCGCGGCGAGGACGATCATGGCCCAGCCGCCCGAGAGCCAGATGTACAGGCTCGACTCCAGGGTCGACTCGGAGTCGATCCTGGCGGCGCGGGCGGCCTCCTGCAGCCGCAGGAGGAGGTTCTGGATGTGCTGGACCACCTCGGTTGTGCTCCTCAGGAGGCGAGCTCGGGCGCGGCGGGGTCGGTCGA
>CAJQPT010000234.1 GCA_905480285.1 uncultured bacterium | reverse complement strand
CGTCGCCACGTCCGCTGGCGACACCTGGAACTTCCAGGTCTGGTACCGCGACGTGGGGTCGGGTCCCTTCCCAACCTCGCACTTCACCAGCGGCGTCGAGATCACCTTCCAGTGAAGGCACAGGGCGCCGGTCGGCCGCGGCTGTGCGACATGAGGCCGAGCGCAGCGTGGAGCGGCCGGGCGGGGGAAGGGATCGCGAGAGGCCAGGGGCCGGTCCGTCGGATGGGGGCGGAGCGCTCCCATCCGGTCACTGGAACGTGACGCAGAGGGAGCCTGTCAGGTTGTTGCCCCGGGGGCCCTGGGTGTCGCGGTGCCAGGCCTGGAAGTACCAGGTGTCGCCCGGGAGCACGGCCACGGCGCCGGTCCCCAGGGGGATAGCGGTCAGGTCCACGGTGAAGTCCGCGCGGCCGGCGGCACTGGACAGGGTGACCTGCTGGAGGAAGCGTCCGAGCACGCCGCCGATGCAGAGGTTGCCGTTGCTGTTGCCCGCAGCGAAGGGCGTGAAGAGCGACGTCCTCGAGGCGAGGAGGAGCGTGGCCTGGGTCGGCGGGAGGCTGGCGGCCGCGAGGGTGCAGTCGTTCAACGGGACGGACGGAGAGCCGAGCCCGGTGAGGGTCCCCGTGAGGCCGGTGGAGTTCGGCACGGCCACGCAGGTCGGGTCGGGGGCGCCAAGCGTCTCGGTGAGGGGCAAGAGGTACGCGGCGCCGGCCTGGTCGCCGAGCTCGTCCTCGAGGAACGCGCCCACGATCGCGCGGCCGCCGTCCAGGGCCAAGGCGTAGCCGAAGGCGTCGCCCGGCTCGGGGTCCGTGGGGACGAGCTTGCCGAGCTCCACCCCCGTGGCGAGGTCGAACTCCCAGGCGACGCCGCCGATCGCGGCGGAGGGGGCCCCCACGAGGACCCGCTCCTCGTCCATGGCCAGGGCCGACCCGAAGGCGGTCCCGAAGGGGTCCTCGGAAGGGATCAGCTCGAAGAGCTGGCCGCCCGTGGCCACGTCGAACACGTACACCGCGGGGTCCCCTGGGATGAAGCCGCTGGACCGGAGGCTCGAGACCGCGGCGCGCTGCCCCTCGAGGTCGACGTCGGTGCCAAAGAAGTCGATGGGCGCGCTGACGTCAGGCGTGATCTTCCTCAGCTGCTGCCCCGTCGCCGCGTCGAACAGGTACGCGGCGCCCGACGAGACGCCGTTGCTGTCCTCCCCGTACGCGCCGACCAGGGCGAGCCCGCCGCTGATCGCGACGCTGATCCCGAAGTAGTCGTCCTCCTCGCCGTCGGCGGCGAGCAGCTTCGCGACCTGCTGCCCCGTGGACAGGTCGAACACGTAGGCGGACCCCGAGTTCTCTCCGAGGTCGTCGTCCCCGAAGGCGCCGACGATACCGAGCCCACCGCCCACGTCGACCGCCGAGCCGAAGCGGTCCTCGGGAGCGCCGTCGGTCGGGAGGAGCTTGCGCAGCTGCTGGCCGGTCGCGACGTTGAAGACGTACGCGGAGCCGGAGTTGGGGCCGTTGTCGTCGTCGCCCCCGGCGGACACCAGCGCCGTCGTCCCCTCGAGCGCGACGTGGTCGCCGAGGAGGTCGAAAGCGGCCCCGTCGAGGGCGGTGAGCTTGCGAAGCTCCGCGCCGGTGGCGGCGTTGAAGACGTACACGGAGCCCGACTGGGACCCGTTGTCGTCATCGAGGCGGGCACCCACGATGGCGGTGCCCCCGCTGATGGCCACGTCCACGCCGAAGTAGTCCTCCTGGAAGCCATCCGAGGCGATCAGCTTCAGGGAGGTCTGCGCCCATGCGCCCGCGGAGAGGGTCGAGAGGGCGAGCGCCCAGAGGGAGGCCTTCAGCGCACGGGCACGCCGCCGTGGAGCCCTCGCTGTGGGTCCGGGTGCGGTCGCCGTGGGGGGGAGAGCGTCGGCGATCGTCATGGCGGCGGCTGGCTGGCGAGGATGGGGGAGGCCGCCGGACTCAGCAGGGCTCCGGCCCGTTCCAATGGTCGATCGTACCGTCGGTGCGACCGGATGCCTCGAAGTCTCGAATTGCGCGCGGACCTGGGGCCACGCCAGCGGGCCCCGCGGGTCGGAGCCTACCGGGGCTCCACTGGACCGCGGAGGATCTCCTCGATGGTCCCGTCGGGGGAGAGCATCAGGGTCGTCGGCAGGGGCAGCCGCGCCAGGTCGACCACGTCCTGGATCGTACGGACTCCGGGCCTTGAGTCTCCGGCGAGGTGCACGCCGAGGGCGGGGGCTCGCTGGCCCAGCAGCTCGAGCGCCCGGGCCCGGTCCGAGGGGGCGTCCACGGAGACCGCGATCACCCGCATGTCCTCGCCTGCGTCCCACTCCTCAAGGAGCGGGAGCTCGGCCACGCAGGGTGCGCAGTAGCTGGCCCACAGGTTCAGAGCGACGCGCTCGCCGGTGGCGGCGGGGTCGATGAGCACCTGCGCCCCGCTCGCGTCGAGCACCTCGAAGGGCGCGACCTTGTCGCCCACGTTCACGAGGAGCCCCCTGGGCTTGGGGTCCTCGAGGACCCGCGGGACCGCGCCGTAGGAGGCGGCGACGCCCGCCCCTTCCACGAGCAGCGCGCGGGCGCCGGGCTTCAGGTCACCGAAGCTCTCGACGGCGCCGCCGGGCCAGCGGACCGTCACCGTGGCGGCCGTGGCGCCACCGAGCCCGAAGATGAGCTCGGGCGCCTGGCAGGAGATGAAGCCAGCGCCGCGGGAGAGCACCTGGCTCACCTTGCGCTCGCCGGCCACGACCTCCACCTGGGCGCCGATCGCCTCGGCGTTGCCGGTGGTGGCGCGCAGCTTGACCTTCACGAAGCCCGGCGCGGTGCCGAGGTCGTTGCGATACATGGCGTGGCGCTCGCGCTGGGTCTCGTGGACGAAGAGGTCCACGTCCCCGTCGTCGTCCGCGTCGAAGGCGATCACGGCGCGGCCGTCATTGGAGGAGTCCGCGCCGGAGAGGTCGGAGAGGTCGAGGAAGGACCCCGCGCCGTCGTTGATGAACAGCTTGTCCCGCTCGTTGCCGCTGAAGGAGCGGCCCTCGGCGAAGATCTGCCCGTTGTGCCGGGCCAGGAAGCCGTCGTTGCCGACCTCCTCGCGGGAGAACTT
Organism: uncultured bacterium; assembly: GCA_905480285.1. GTDB lineage: Bacteria > Planctomycetota > UBA1135 > UBA1135 > Saltatorellus. Next base: position 23,555 of record CAJQPT010000234.1, on the reverse strand, counting down.
GCCGGACTCGGGGGTGGAAGAGCAACTCGACGCCACCACGTGGCGCCAGTAGGTGCTTCATGTGTCGAAGGCGAGCTCCCCCGTCACGAACCCGTTCGTGCAGAAGATGTCGAGGTCGCCGTCCAGGTCCACGTCGAAGAGCGCCGGGGACCAGGCCCAGCTGGCGCCGATGCCGCCGCGGTCGCCTGGGATGCGGGCGAAGCTGTCCCCGTCGCGGGTGAAGATGGAGTTGCCGGCGGCCAGCTTCTTGAGCAGGGCGTGGGTCTCCTTGTCGATGTCCTCCTCGAGGCGGCCGAGGATCCGGCTGCCCGCCGTGGAGGACATGTTCGAGACGTACAGGTCCAGGGAGCCGTCGCCGGTCAGGTCGCCAAAGGAGGCGCCCATGCCGCTGCCCTTGTCGACCACGCCCTGGGCGTCGGAGCCGTCCAGGAAGGTGCCGTCCCCCTGGTTGATCCAGAGGCGGTTGGAGCCGTAGTCGTTGGCGACGTACAGGTCCGCGTCTCCGTCAAGGTCCACGTCCGCGGACGCCGCCGCGTAGCTCCAGCGAACGTCCTTGATCCCCGCGGCCTCGGCCACGTTCTCGAAGCCGAGGAACGCGCCGTCTTCGTCGGTGCCCAGGTTCCGCAGGAGCCCGTTGGGGGAGCCGTTGGTGGCCTCGGTCCATGAGTTGTTGTGCTCCACGTCCACCCGGCCATAGCCGCAGATGTGAACGTCCAGCCACCCGTCGCCGTCGAAGTCGAGGACGGTGAGGGTGTAGGCCACGAAGGGCTCCTGGAGCCCGGGCCCGCCGGGGGCGTCGGTGAACTGGCCGCCGCCGTCGTTGAGGAAGATCCGGCAGCGCTCGCCGCCCATCTTCCCGCCCGCCAGCGGCCAGCCGGTGAGCCCCACCATCAGGTCCTGGTCTCCGTCGTTGTCGCAGTCGAAGAAGACCGCGCCCGTGCCGCGGTCGGGGCTCCCCACGCCGCGCTCGTCGGCCTCGTCCGACCAGGTGCCGTCGGGCTGGGCGATGTAGAGGAAGTTCTGGTCGTCGCTGGGGACGAACAGGTCCCAGTCGCCGTCGCCGTCCACGTCGCCCGCGGCGGCGCCGTTCCAGTGGAAGCTGTTGTTCGCGTCCGTGCCGAAGCGGGCCCAGGTGTGGGCGAGCCCTGTGGACGCGGCGACCTCCGTGAAGAGCGGCGCCGAGCGGCGCTCCACCTCCCACTTGTGCAGGAGGAGCTGGTCCACGAGGTAGCGTCCGCGGGTGCGGGTGACGCGGGCGTCGCCGCGACCGTGCACGGAGACCATGCCCCCTGAGGCGTCCACGCCGGTGATGTGGATCTTCAGGTCGAGGCGCCCCCAGCGGGAGCGGCCGCGCTGGAAGCTCGCACCCTTCACCTTCCAGAGCATCGAGTCCACGCTGCGCCACTCGCCGAGCAGGGAGCGGAGCGACGCCATGAAGCCCTCGCGTCCGACGCCGGCAGAGGAGGCCACGTCGTACTTGATGCGCTCCACGCCGAGGGGGAGGGCCGTGCGGCTCTTCGCGGCGTGTCCCACCATGGCGTGCGCGGCGAGCTCCGGTGAGAACCACTCCTGGGCCTGATCGAACTGACGCTTGCGCAGGACCTCGGCGAACTCGATCAGGCTGTCCGCCAGGGCCTCGGTCTCGTCCTCCACGGCCTCGACGCTGGTGACCGGGCGGTCCGGGGAGGCGATGCCGTCGGGGAGCTCGACGGGAACGTCCAGGGAGGCCGTTGGCGCGCGTGCGCCGGGGGCCTCCACCGAGGGGGTCTCGTCCCCGCCGCCGCATCCCGGCGCGGTGCCGAGAACCAGGGCCAGGGAGAGAGCGATGAGCGGGGCGGTGACAGGTTGGGCGGGTCGGGGGATCATCTGGGCGGACGATACGAGAGGAGATGGGACCAGTGAGAGCTTTATCGGAAGGTGGGCGCGTCGGTCTTCTCTGCCAGACGGCAGATTCTGGGCGCGAGGCGCTCTGGGCTCTCCCTGGAACTCCAGGGGCCGTGCACCGCCGGTCGGGGTGCGACATCTGGGCCGTCCCGGGACACGGGGCGGCGGCCGGCAGAGGGTGGCGTCCGCTGCCTTCTCCATCGGGCAGCAGGATCGTCGTGTCGCAGGGCCCTTGGGCCGAGGGGGCATGGGGCGGTGGGCCCATTGCCCGGGGGGAGCGGTCGTGACACCATCCGACCCATGCGCGTCGTGTACGTCCTCGCCGAGTACAGCCTCCACAATCACATCGTGGAGTCTCACCGCCTCGCCCGACCTGGGGACCACATCGCCGTCTGCAAGGTGCCGCTGGTGCTGCGCGGGAAGAGCCGCTCGGAGACGGTCCACCGGATCGTGCCCAAGCTCTCCCAGCGCTTCCTCGCCGGGAAGGTCGTGGAGGGGCTCGCGCTGCTGGCGATCACGGCGCTGCCCAAGCTGATGGGGAGGGGCCCGGTGTTCCGGCGGCTACGGACCATCGCGCGTCGCCATCGCCTGCCGTTCCATCGGACGGAGGACATCATGTCGGCCGAGACCCTGGGGTTCATCAGGGAGCAGCGGCCCGACCTCGTGGTGACGCTCTTCCATCAGATCGTGCGGCAGGCCTTGATCGACCTTCCGCGGCTGGGGGTCGTGAACATCCACCCCGGTCTGATCCCGCACTTCCGCGGGATCCAGCCCTACTTCTGGGAGCTGAGTGAGGGCAGCGAGCGCGCCGGGGCGACCGTTCACTTCATCGAGGACGAGTCCGTGGACAGCGGCGGCGTCCTGGCGCAGACGAGCTACGAGGTCCCGGCGGGGATCAGCGTGCAGCGCAACTACTACCTCACCTGTCGGGCTGCGGGCCGGCTGATGCCTCGGGTGATCGCTGGCCTCGAGTCCGGATCCCTGAAGCCAGAGGACCAGGACCCCGACGCGGGGGCGTACTGGCGATGGCCCGACAGCGCGGCCTTCGACCGCCTTCGGGGACGGGGCCACTCGCTGGTGTCCTGGCGGCAGCTCGTGGGGCTGCTGGCCGGCGCTGACGACGATCGCCCGTCGCTCGAGCGGCTGGGCGCCGAGATGGCGGGTGCCCTGGGTGGACCCGGCGCAGGCGCTCCGGAGAGGCCGCTGCACGGCGGCTAGGAGCCTGGTCTCCGCGGCGCAGGAGGGCGCCTTCAGCGGCGAGAGAGAGGCCGCCACCTGGAGCGCGGCAGATCAAGGCTCCTTCTCCGAGCCTCGATGCGCCCCAGGCGCGGCCGGCGATCAGTCCTCGTCGCAGCAAGGGGTGCCGCGCAGCGCGGTCACGTGGGCGGTGACCAGCAGCAGCCCGCCGGCCATGGTGAGCAGGCTCGCGAGGGGGACGAAGAGGTTGGATTCCTGCACCGAGGCGCAGCATTCGTCTACGCAGCCCGTGGACTCCTGGAGCGCGAGCCAGCTGGGACAGGGCAGGTTCACGCCGACGGTCTGGGCCCAGGCGGACCCGGGCACGGCGAGGCCGAGGAGGATCAGCACCGACCCCACGGTGGCCAGGGCGGTGAGCACCCGTCGGACCTGCGGCGTCACGCGCCGCATGTTCCGCCGCAGGAGCGAGATGGCCGCAGGCAGTGAGACCGCGGCGAACGCCCAGTGGGTGGCCGGAGAGGTCCAGACGCCGCCGATGAGCGGGGCGAAGGCGAGGATGACCGGTGCCGCCATGCAGTGGATGGCGCAGGTCCCTGCGGCGACCACGCCGAGGCGGTCCGCGATGTGGGGTGTCAGTTGCATGGGGCGGTCATGGGGCGCGGCGGATTCACCCTTCCTCGATGGCGGCTTGCGCGCGGATCCATCGCAGCCGCCGGGCTGCGGGCTCGAAGGTCGGCTTCACCTCGCTACATGTCTCGTAATGCCGCTCGGCGACCTCGAGTTCCCCGAGATCTTCAGCAATCAGCCCGCGGTGATAGTGGCTCCGCCATGAGGTCTCACCGGCGAGGGCGTCGGCCCGGTCCAGGGCCTCGAGCGCCTCGGCGTAGCGCTGCTCCACGAAGAGCAGCGCCGCGTGGGCCTCATGGAGGCCTGGCGAGTCTGGCCGGGTCCTCAGCGCGCTCTCGACCCGGCGGTGTGCCCCGGCCAGGTCGCCGCTGCGGGCGGCCACCTGCACCGAGAGCTGGACGGCGTCGACGTTGTCGGGCTCGGCCTTGAGAGCCAGGTCGAGCAGCGAGACGGCCCGGTCGGCGCGGCCCGTCTCGATGGACAGGGCCGCGTCCGCGATCAGGGTCGGGACGTGCTCTGGGTGCTGGAGGCTCAGGGAACGCAGGTCCCGTGCGAGCTCCGGTGCGGGAGCGTCAGGGGCCTCGAGCAGCTGTCCGAGCCGCTCGTCCGCCGACGGTCGCTCCGTGAGGGGTGGCGTCAGACACCCGGTGAGCGGGGCGCTGAGGGCCAGGCCGACCAGGAGAGCCGGGAGGGCCGGGAAGGAGGGGGTCGATCGAGGCATAGGTACGGACCGGATCAAGGCTGCCCCGTCAGGGCAGAGCCAGCGAGGCGAACGAACTCGGCGACCGCCGGACCAAAGGTCCACACGAAGACGCCGGGGAGGAAGCAGATGACGAGGGGGAAGGCGAGCTTGGTCGGGAGGACCTGGGCCCTCTGGATGGCCTCCTCGCGGCGGCGGCCCCACAGGTCCGTCGCCTGGCGGTGCAGGGTCTCGCCCAGGCTCGCGCCCTGGCTCTCCGCGTGGATGAGGGCCGAGCTGAAGGCGAGCAAGGAGGGGACATCGAGCTCCTGGGCCACGGTGCGGATGGCGGTGGCCCGGGGGACGCCGGCCATGGTGGCCGAGCGCATCCGGGCGAACTCGACGGCGAGCACGCGCTCCGGGCCGAGGGCCTGCTCGACCCGCTGTACCGCGGCGTCGAAGCCCATGCCAGACTCGACGAGGCTGGCCAGGAGGCTGAGGACCGTCGGCATGTCCCGCTCGACCTCCTCCACGCGGCGCTGCCGCTGCTGACGGACCCACACCACAGGCAGCATCGTCACGAGGAGGGCGATCAGCCAGGTCGCCGCGCGCATGACCGGGACGAAGATCGTGGCGAACCCGCCGGGCACGCCCTCCAGCCAGCCGACCGCGGCGTCCGTGAAGCCGGAGGCGTCGACCATCAGCGCCAGGAACGCGGCCGAGAGCGCGGCGCCGATCATCCACAGCACGAAGCGTGAGGGAGCCGACGCATCCGTCATGCCCGCGCTGATGAGCCAGCGCCGCAGCCACCCGGCGCCAGGCGTCACGCCCGAACCCGGCGGGAGGGGGGTCGCGGCGGTGACGGGCGCGGTGGGAGCCTCGGACGAGCCCTCCCGAAAGAGCACCGAGGCCACCCGGCGGCGCCGACGGGCGTGCCGCAGATAGAGGGCAAGGAGCAGCAGCCCGCCGGCGCCGGCCGCGAAGACCCACGGCTGGGGCTCGCTGAGCCCGAGGGGGAGGGCCGCGCTGGAGGGGGACTGCACGGTCAGACCTCGACCTGAATGGTGCGCGAGATCCAGGCCACGCCGATGGCCTGGAGGAAGACGGAGAGACCGACCGCAGAGAGGCCCAGGTCGTTGGACAGGAAGCCTTCCACGCGGTCGGGGTACTGCTTCCACATCAGGAAGGCGAGCCCGTAGGTGATCGCGAGGATGCCGGCCACGGAGGCCTGGGTCTCCACGGCCTGGGAGCCCGAGCGCCGGATGACGTCGACCCGGTCGCGGATGGTGCGGGCCACCTCGCTCAGGGACTGGGCCACGCTACCGCCGCTGTTGAAGTGCGATGCGAGCGTGAAGGCGAAGAGCCGGACCCCCTCCTGGGGGTACCGATCCACGACGTCGAAGAGGACCGTGGCGGGGGCGTCGCCGATCCGGATGCGATCGCAGATCTCTTCGAGGATCCCGGCCGTGCGGCCGCGGGTCTCCTTCGCGGCGGTGTTGAGGCTGTCCACGAGCGCGGCGCCTGCGCGGAGGGAGGCCACCACCAGGTCGAGGGCCGAGGCCAGGTCGAGCTCCAGGGCCACGTCCCGACGGGAGGCGTGGGTCTTGAGGGCCACGTGGCAGCCGACGCCGAAGAATGCGCCCACGGCGCAGGCGATGATGGTGGGCAAGCCTCCTGCGAGGCATGCGAGGGCCGCGGTCGGGGCGGCGACCAGGCTGATGAGGGCCCGGCTCCTCGCCCGCTCCCGGCCCTGGGAGGGACGCCCGGCCTCCGTTCCGGCGCCGCTCCCGCCACGGATGAAGTGCACCAGCGCACCGAGGAGGACGGCGAGGGTGAGGCTCAGGAGGATGTCCAGCATGGCGACCGGGGCCTAGCGGCCCCCGAGAGCCTCTCCCGTCGGCGAGGCGAAGATCTCCAGGGGGATGTCCTCGCCTCCCGCTCGCAGGGCGTGGACGAAGCGCGGCACGATCCCGGTGGCCTCGAAGCGGCCCATCAGGCGGCCCTCGTTCGAGCCGTAGGAGCGATAGACGAACAGGTCCTGGAGCAGGGGCGTCCCCGACTCCATCCCGGTCACCTCGGAGATCGACGCGATGCGGCGTACGCCGTCCTCGAAGCGCCGCACATGAACGACGAGGTCGAGCGCGGAGGTGATCTGCTCCCTGATCGCCCTTGAGGGCAGGTCCGCGCCCGCCATGAGCACCATGGTCTCCAGGCGTGCGAGGGCGTCGCGCGTGGAGTTGGCGTGGACGGTGCACAGGCCTCCCTCGTGGCCCGTGTTCATGGCCTGCAGCATGTCCAGCGCCTCCCCCGAGCGCACCTCGCCCAGGATGATGCGCGAGGGACGCATGCGCAGGCTGTTGATGAGGAGGTCGCGGGCGGTCAAGGTGCCGCTGCCCTCGGCGTTCGGCGGACGCGTCTCCAGGCGAACCACGTGCCGCTGATCCAGGGTCAGCTCGGCGGTGTCCTCGATGGTGACGACGCGCTCATCCTCGGGGATCGCCTCGGCGAGGATGCCCAGGAGCGTCGACTTACCCGCGCCCGTGCCGCCGGAGAGCAGCACGTTCTGCCGCGTCCGGACCGCCGTGGACAGCAGGGTCCACATGGCCTCGTCGAGCATCCGTAGCTTCAGGACGTCCACGGAGCGGAGCCGGTTGCGCCCGAAGCGGCGAATGGAGAGCGTGGGCCCGTCGATGCTCACGGGCGGGATGGTGGCGTTCATCCGGCTGCCGTCCGGCAGTCGCAGGTCCACCATGGGCGAGGACTGGTCGATCCGGCGCCCGGAGGACACCGCCAGCCGCTCGATCATGCGCAGGAGGTGATCGTTGCTGGCGAAGCGGACGTTGACCTGCTGGAGCTTGCCGAAGCGCTCCACGAAGACCTGGTCATGGCGGTTGACCAGGATGTCTGTGATGGCGGGGTCGAGGAGCAACGGGCTCAGGGGGCCGAGCCCCGTGGCCTCCTCGCTGAGCTCTTGGGCGAGCTGCTGCTGTTCGGTCTGGTTGAGGGGGAGCGACTCGGTCTGGAGCAACTCCGCGACCCATTCGTTGACGGCGACCTCCAGCTCGTCAGGGCCAAGGCCCAGGAGCCCGTCCTCCTGCAGCTCGGCGATCATCCTCGCGTGCAGGTCGGCCTTGAGCGCGGTGTAGTCGTCCTGACGCGGGACCTCCTCGGCCGCCGAGCTTCCCTGGTTCGGGCCCGTGGTCCGCTGGGTGACCGCGTTGTCCTTCGGGCGCGGGCGCCGGAAGAGAGAGCGGGTGTCGAGGAGGTCATTGCGGTCCATGGTGAGCACCCCCTTGGCTGGCAGCCTGGACCCTGGACAGGTCAGGCTGAAGTTCAGGGGTGACGGGGTCGCTCACCAGCGACGTGTTCGCCGACACGGCGTCCTTGACGACGCGGTTGATCGCGCGCTGCCACGCGCCCATTCGGTTGATCGAGATGAACCTCGGCTTGCCGGAGTTCGCGGCGGAGAGGACGGCCTTGGAGTAGGGCACCACGTGATCCACGGGGCGATCGAGCCGGGTGGCGACGTCGGTCGGCGTGATCCCGAGGCCGCGGCCGGGGTGGGTCCGGTTGAGGATCACCCGCGACCTGGAGCGTTCGACGCCCACGCGCTCGAGGACCCGCAGCAGCTCGGCGGAGCCGTTGATCGTGGGGCCCGAGTCGTTGAGCACGGTGAAGGTCAGGTGGGAGAGGTCGAGGATGGCCAGGGTGACGCTGTCGAGGAGGGGGAAGGTGTCCACCACGACGTAGTCGTAGGCCCGCCTCGCCACCGAGATGACCCTGGAGATCACGGCCTCGTCCACCGCGGCGGCGTCGATGGCGTTGGAGGGGGCGGGGAGCAGGTGAAGGCCCGAGGCGTGCTCGGTCACCAGGCCCGCGAGGAGCCGGGCGTCGAGGCGCTCCACCTCTCTGGCGGCGTCGGCGAGAGTGGCCTCAGGGGAGAGCCCGAGGAGGTCCGCTGCGACCCCGTGCTGGATCGACGCGTCCACCAGCAGGACGGACCCCGAGCGGGTCAGTCCCACGGCGGTGTTGATGCCCACCGTCGACTTGCCGACGCCTCCCTTGCTCCCCACAAAGGACAGCACCTTGCCCACGCTGCGGGGGCTCTCTTCCTCCCGCGCGAGGATCTCTCGATCGACCAGTTCGCGCACCTCCGGCCTCGAGAGCGGGCGGCTCAAAAAGTCCCGGAGGCCCGAGCGCAGGAGCTCGACCAGACCCGAGCTCAACGCGCCGTCGCCGTCGAACTCTTGCCTCCGGTAGGTGGCGACGACGACGGGAGGGTGGTCGACCCCGCGCAGCTCCTCGGCGAGCCGCTTGGCCTGGGTGATGTCCTGGCCGAGCTCCACGAGGAGCAGGTCCACGGGGCGCTCGGTGGCGTGGCGGATCGCGCGGCGCTCGTCCTCCTCCACGTGGAGAACGAAGCGGACGTCCTCACCGAGGTCGTCGGTGGAAGCCGTGAACTCGGACACGAGGCCCGGGTCATGGGTGAGGAGGAGTGTTTGGATGGTGCGCTGCACGGCAGGAAATCCAGGGCGATTGGGGAGGGAGAGAGCGGGTCAGCGCGCGAGGACCGGTGCGAGCAGGCGGGCGTCCGTGGGGGCCACGGGCGGGAGTGAGAGGTCGAACGCCGCGGTGGGTTGAGCGGTGGCGTTGGCCGGCGCGACGGTGTCATCGAGCTTGATCCCCACGAGCCGCAGGGTCGGGCCCGCCTCGACGGCGGAGACCTCGAGCTGGACCGCGACGAAGCCGCGGATGCGCAGGGCGCCGGCCCCCGACTCCCGGACGTGGATGGAGGCATACGCGAGCCCGTCGAGCTCGGGGGAGGGCTCGGAGGGGATCAGGACCGGGCCCTCGGAGACCAGCGCTCCGAGGCGCGGGGCCCCCGCCACGGCCTCCCCGGCGGCGGTCCCGCCGATGTCGCCGTTGGCGTCGAGGACCGCCGTGAACTGCCCGCGTACGGGGATTGCGGCCCACTCCACCGCGTCGAATGAGAGCCAGCGCACCGTCCCCGGCGTCCCGCCCGTCGCCAGCGGAGCGAGGCCCGGTAGGCCAGGCCGGGCGAGGCCCGCGGCGGTCACAGGGCGCGCGTCGGCAATGGCAGCAGCCCGGACGGTGATGCCGTCCCGGCGGGGATCGTAGACGGCGGGGTCCGGCGTGCCGAGGGCCGCGGAGCCGAGCCCGAAGAGGTACGGCAGCGTCGGCCCCGATGAGCTGACCCCGGGGACGCGGTCGAGCGGTTCGGTGGTCCTTGTGCGTCGGAGGCGCGCGAGGAACGAGGGGCCCCTGTCCTCCGGGATGAAGTCCAACCGCGAGTAGTCGCCGGATTCGACGTGCCAGTCGACCCTGGCGGGGTCAACCGGGTCGAGGGCGGTGAAGGCGCCCGCCACGAGGTCGCCGCTCTGCGCGTTCGAGCCCACGTTGAGCTGGAGCGTTGGGATCCAGGGCGCTGCGGGGTCAAGCACGCCGCCGATCGGGTCATTGACGCCGCTGACCCCGGTCCCGAGGACGAGCCCGGCGCCCAGCAGGAACTGGTCGGGTCCGGTGGCGAGGTCGAGGTCCTCGTCGAAGACGAGCTGCGCGAGGAGCGAGGCCGACTGTCGCCGCTGCTGGTCCGGGTCGGGGACCGCCGCGTCGCGGCCTGACAGGCCCTCCAGGGCCGCCACGTCGGCGCTGGTCTGCATCTGCAGCTGGGTGGTGCGGGCGATGCCCAGGTCCACCACCACGGCGCAGAGCCCGAGGAACGCGATGAAGAAGAACGCGAAGAACAGCACGACGACGCCGCGCCGACCCGGAGGGGCCGCGCGGAAGCGCTCGCGGGTCAGCCCGCGGGGTCTTGAGGTCGCACCGGTCGTGGTCATCTGGTCAGCGCTCGCTGGGGTCTTCGTTCCGCGCCCTTGGGACGGGCGTCAATACGCGCTCGCCGCCGACGAGGGTCTCGATCACGGTCATGTCGAGTGGCTCGTAGCCGGCGGGCAGGGTGGGGGGGCCGTCGTCCTCGGAGGGCTCTTCAGCGTCCTCCTCGTCGTCCAGGAGGCCGGGCGTCAGGCTCTCGGCCGGGTCGTCGGGGTGCCCGGAGCGAGCGACGCACGTGAGGTCGGCCTCGAGCCGGATCGCGGCCATGAGCGGCGCGACCTCCGGCGGTGCCAGGGCGATGATCATCTCCTGAACGGGACGGGTGCCGTTCACCTGGCCGGCCGTGAGGCTGGAGCTGGAGGTCGGGATGAAGCGGGTCTCGATCGGCGAGACGACCACACCGTTCTGGACGATCACGTCGACCCTCGCGCGCTTGGAGTCCTTGGGGCCCTGCGCGCCCCCGGACTTCGGGAGCAGGTCAGAGTAGACCCCGCTGAAGGACGAGCCGTCGCCCGCCCTCGTCACCGCGGCCGAGGGGCGTGGGCTCTCAAGATCGCGGGCGGCGATCAGGTCGAAGCGGTCGCCGGGATTCAGGCCGATGATCCCACGAACGAGCTCGACGTCGATGCGCAGGGCGCGCTTCCCGGGGGGGATCCCGCCCGCGAGTCCGGGGCGGGTGCCCTTGGGCAAGAAGTCGGCCTCGGTGAAGGCGAAGCCGGGCCGCTTGGCCCTCGCCATGACGCGCCCGACGATTCCGCTCGTCCCGACGAGCACATCGTTCTCACCAACGAACGCCTCGTCCAGGTCGATGAAGCTGAACGCGCCACGCCTGGTGTCGAAGAGATCGTCCCTGGTGACTCGCGCGTACGGCTCGATGGCACGCGCCGAGATGAGGACGCGGATCTTGCCCTCGGCGGGCGGCTGGATGGTCGGGCCCGTGATCGGGCCGGCGGCGGCGACCGGCTCTGGTGTCGGCGAGAAGAGGCCGAAGGGGTCGCGGAGCGGTTGTCCGCTGACGCGCAGGTAGAGGAGCCAGCCCAGGCCACCGATCAGGACGGTGAGCAGGATGAGGGGGCCGTACGGGCGTCGACGGGATCTGCGGGGTGCAATGGCCATGGGAGGGGCGAGCGCTACGGCGCTAGAGGATGAGCTCGCGCCGGAAGAGCGCCTGAGCGGCTACGAGGCGACGAAAGGGGCGTACTTCGGTGCCCAGGGCTTCCTGGCGACCCAGCCCGAGGGAGCCGGCGTACGGCCCGGCGCCGTCCGGCCCAGGGCCGAGGATCACGTTGGATCCGCCGAGCGAGGTGTCGGCCTTGATCGCCCGGCTCTCGCCGGCGTCAGAGATCAGGTAGGCCGTCAAGGCGGCGGCCTGGAAGGGGACGTTGAGGCGTACCGCGGCGATGCCGCCCCGGGAGATGGCGAAGGCACCGGGCTGTCCGTTTCCGGCGACCTCTTCCAGGACCGGGGCCAGCTCGATGCTGGTCTCCAGCCCGGTGGTCGGGTCCCGCTCAAGGATTCGCGGGACAAGCACGGACAGGCCTGTGGGGCTGGTGGAGGAGTCGATGAGCGCGCCGGGCATGTGCAGGAGCCTGCGGGTCCCGCCGGGGGTGGCCACGGTGGAGGTGATCATCAGCGGCCGCAGGGCCTGGTTGACCACGGGCATGCTGGCGAAGAAGGCCTCGAGCGCGGGGCCAGGCGGGGTCGCGACGAGGTCGACGACCACGTAGTCCGCGTCATACACCGCCCCGCGAAAGCCCGGCTCGGCGAGCGCGTCCTGGAAGCCGAAGTCGGCCGGGAGGGGATACAGCGCGAACTCGCGGGCGGCGAAGCGCGCGGCATCTTGCGCGGCCTGGCTGACGGCCATCCAGCGTCCCAGGGAGAGCATCCCGGCCAGGACGAGGTAGAGGCTGAGCGAGATGAGCGCGAACTCCACGGCGACGCCCCCAGCTCGGAGTTCTCCGAGCCGGGAGTGGCGGATCGCCGCGCACGTGGCGAGCGGCGTTGTGCTCAGGCCTGTAGCCATTTCAAAGGGAGGAGGGCGAGGAGCCCGAGGAGCATGGCCGGCGCGTAGGCGATCTCGGTCTCGCCCAGCCGCCGGGCCCGCAGGGCCAGGACTCCGCCGAAGATGGAGGTAGCCAGGAAGAACGCGAGGAAGGGGAGGAGCCCCAGCGCAGGACCCAGCGCGATGGCGAGCTTCGTGTCGCCCCCTCCGAACCAGCCGAGGCGGAAGAGGGGCAGGGTGATGAGCATCGCCGCCACCATGCCCAAGGCCGCTTGGCCCCACCCGAGCGGGTGGAGGCCAGCGGCCGTGAGGGCGAGGGCGCAGAGGAGCAGCCCGCCCGGGATCGCGTTCGGGATCCGCCGGCTACGCAGGTCGAAGGCCGAGGCCAACGACACGGCGCCCATGGCGAGGAAGAACACGATCGGCGGGGAGGTGCGGGATGCCCATGCGCAGCGCGCTTGGGATCACTCGCCGACTTCGAGGACGAGGCCGCCGACGCCGCCGACGCCGCCGGTGATGCCGAGGTTCGTGTCGAGGCGGGGGGTGTCCGAGTTCGCCAGGATGGTGGCGACGTCGAGCTGGATCGGGCCGGCGTCGGCGCCGGTGGTCTCGATGATCTTGCCGCTCTGGATCGGGCCGTTGTCGTCGGCGTGGGCGCCGGGCATGATCGCGGCGACCGAGCTGATGAGGTCGTTGGTCTTGTGACCGAAGACGGCGACGCCGGCGGCGGAGATGAGGGCGACGCCGGCGGCGAGGAGCGAGTACTCGAGGAGGGCAGCGCCCTTCTCGTCACGGATGAGGTTCTTGAACATGGTTTCTGTCGAGAAAGAGGGGTGGGAAGTGCCGCAGGGCCCCGGATAGGACCCCACGACGTGGCTAATGCCGTTCGCTGGCAGCCGGTTCCCCGGCGGCCTCGGATTCTTCGGGTGAGACGCTGGCCCGGCATCTTTCCAGGACCTCGTCGGTGCTGGGGAAGGCCCAGAGCTCGGCCTCGGGACGCGGTTCACGGATCACGCTGGGGGTGACCACGATGACGAGCTCGCTCTCCTGGTCGTCGTCCGCCTCGTTGCGGAAGAGCCACCCCAGCACCGGGACCGACCCCAGGACCGGCGTCCGTGACTGCGCCGACTGAGCGCGGGCGAGGGAGAGCCCGCCGATGACCAGCGCCTCGCCGTCGTAGACGCGCGCCGAGGTGCGGGTCGCCCGGGACTCGAACGCGGTGGCGGGGCTTGATTGGCCCGTCGCGTCTCCGATGGCCTCGGTCAACGCGAGGTCGGGGGTGGAGATCCGCGGGATGACGTCGAGCGTGATGCGGCTGGAGCTGCGCTCCTCCACGAGGGGGCGCACCGTCAGGTCGATGCCGTAGTCCCGGAAGTCGACGGTGTTCAGGACCTGGTCCGTGCCGCCGCCGACCGTCACGGCGCTGGGGACGGGGATCTGTCCGCCCACCTGGAACTGGGCCAGCTCACCCGAGAGCACCGCGAGGGAGGGATTGGACATGCTCTTGGCGATCTCCTCCTGCACGAGGAGCTGGAAGAAGCTGTCCACCGCGAAGCCGCCCGAGACGGCCTGGCCGCGGCCGGAGAAGGTGCCGTTGAGAAAGCCGAGCAGGCCCTGGATGTCGCCGTCATTGACCGTGGGCGCCCCGGCGCCTTGCAGCGCCGTGGACTGGGGCGAGGGAGGCAGGCCGGGCTGATCAAAGTTCGCCTGGGCCACGGAGAGGTCATTGCGCCAGCTCCGGAGCTTGCTGCTGTTGACCTCGTAGAGGCGCACATCGACCCGCACGAGCGGCAGGTAGGTGACCTGGATGGTCGAGAGGATCCTCCCTCCCGCGGCCTCGACGATCTTCGCTCGTCCGACCTGGGAGCCGATGCGGTTGGCGATCTGCTGCTGGCCTCCGCTGCTCAGGGCCGAGCCCCTCAGGCTGTTCAGGCCTTGCTGCTGGCTGCCGCCACCGGTCGAGCCGGCGCCGAAGATGTTCCGCGCCATGGTGAGGGCGCCCGCCTCGTCGGCGAGGGCGCGGACCTCGTTGCCCGCCACGCCGCCGCCCTTGGCGCCCTGTACGGCCCTTGAGGCCACGAACAGCACGCGGGTTAGGGTCACCTGGTCGGGGACGTCGCCGTCGAGGACGAAGACGTCGTTGGCGTCGTCGATGAACTCACCGACCTGTACGCGGCGGACGGTGACGTCACCCTCGACGAGCGGCGCGATGGCGTCGGCGATGCGCGCTTCCAGCGTGGGCGCCGTGGTCGCCAGGCGCAGCAGGTTGATCACGCTCGCGTTGCCGCCTCGTGCCGGCCCCTCGGCGGACCCATTGATGTCGGCGGTGATCTCACCCTCCTCGCCTTCGCTCAGGATCGGGATCGGGACTCTCGCGCCGAGGTAGGCCTCGACGGTCGCCTGGGCGGCCTCCCGGAGCTCGGCCGTGGGCACGACCCCGCGGAGGATCACGAAGTCCCGGTCGGCGGCGAACTCGACGCCGATGCCTGCGTCGATCTCGAGCAGGAGGTCCACGAGGAGCGTGAGGTCACGCTCCACGGCAATCAGGCGCTCCAACGGCTCGCCGGATTCGAACCAGATGGTGAGCGAGGTCACGCCCACGGTCGCCCCGGTGATCAGGACCTCGCGGCTGTCGAGGACCTCCGAGCGGAGGACGTTGCCATCCGCGACCGAGACGCGGCGCACATCACGGTCGAAGGTCAGCCGCTCGCTCTGGCCGAGGCGAAGGGCCGCGTCGCCCTGCTGGGGGGGGGCCGGTACGCTTGGGGCCTGGATGGAGCCAGCGGTCAGGGCCGCGCGGCTCAGGCTGGGGGGGGCCTGGACGGCAGGGAGGCTGGGCAGGCCGGGGAGCAAGCCCAGGGCCAGGGCCAGGGCGAGGCTCAGCATGCTTCCGTCTCCGAGTCGTGGTCGACGAGCATCCTGTTGAGGGCCGCTCGGGCTCGTGAGGTTCGAGAGCGGACGGTGCCGATGGGAAGGCGGAGGCGTTCGGCGGCTTCGTTGTAGCTGAGGCCCCGCCAGGCCACGAGCTCGAGGATCTCGCGGTGCTCGCTGGTCAACCTTGAGGCCATGGCCGTCAAGTGACAGACCTCGTCCCGCTCGGCGGCGCTGGCTGCCGGGTCGGCTGCGGCACCTTCCGGGTCCATCGGGCAGCAGCGGCTGGTGCGTTCGTTCGCCGCGACGAACTCGTGGTCGGAGCGGCGCCTGGAGCAGCGCAGAATATGGAGGCAGGAGCGGCGCACCAACGAGAGGAGCAGGGGCAGAGGCTGCTCGGGCAGCTCGGGATACGACCATGCGCGGACGAGCGTCTCCTGCACGGCATCCCACGCCAGGTCATCCGAGTAGAGGACCCGCCTCGCGGCTCGGTGGAGATCCACGAGGTGCTCGGATACCGTCTCCTCGAAGGCCAACTGGCGTCCGTGGAGCGTGCTCTTGTCTGTCTTCTTCATGTTCCTTCGGGCATCCGCAGGCGCTGTTGGCATCAGCCATGCGTCCTGGCCTGGATTCAGATCGACAAACCTAGGCCGCACGTCCATTCGAAGGATGTGCAACGTTGCAAGGCATGGGGCGCGGTGAGGGACGGGCGGGCGCTCGAGGATGTCCTGGTGCTCCTGTGCTCTGGGCTCTGGGCTCTGCGGGGCATTGGGTCGACGATTCACCCGCGGAGCGCGCGCGGCAGCCCTGATTTGAGTTCGATACATGGCCAAGTGAGCAACTCTCGGTCGACTCAGGCGGCATGCTGTTACCCCAATGCACGACGAATCCGATCCGAACCTTGAGCCAGCCTGCACCCCGGGGGCGCACCCGCAGCGCGACCCGGTCAGGATTCCGGATCGCGCCTTCGGAGGTGCCGTGGCGCTGTTCAAGGCGCTCTCTGACGAGCGTCGCCTTCGTACCCTCGCGTTCCTCAGCGAAGCAGAGGCCTGCGGGAGCGAGATCGCCGCCACCTTCGACGAGCCGCTCTCGACGGTCTCCCACCGGATGAAGCTCCTCGAGACCGCTGGCCTCGTGGCCCGGCGCCGTGCGGGTCGGCACGTGTACTTCCGGCTGCTAGATGACCACGTCTTCAGCCTTGTGCGTGAGGCTCTCGAGCACGCTCAGGAGTGAGACCGCTCGGGCCGGAGGGCCTCAGCTCGAGGTCCCTGTTAGAAGCTCTAGCTGAATTCCTACGCCCTGACTCTCGGTCCGAAGACCCATGTCGATTGCCATCACGGACGGCCACACGGTGGCCATTCATTACAGCCTGACGCTCCACGATGGAGCGGTCGCCGAGGACACCCGGGGCGGGGAGCCGTACGTCTTTGTTCAGGGGGAGCGCTCGCTTCCTCCCGGGCTCGAGCGCGACCTCGTCGGTCTTCGCGCTGGTGATGAGCGCGAGTTGACCCTCGCACCGGCCGACGGCTTCGGCGTCGTGGACCCGAAGCTCGAACGGACGGTCGAGCGATCGATGTTCCCCACGGGTGTGGAGCTCGAGGCTGGAATGTCCTTTGGCGCCGAGAGCGCGCACGGCGTCACCCAGGTCTGGATCAAGGACGTGAGCGGCGACGAGGTCGTGGTCACGCAGAACCATCCCCTCGCAGGCCAGAGCCTGACCTACCGGGTTCGAGTCGTGGACGTGCGCGAGGCTGCTGAGGAGAGCGCGGAGCCCCCGAGCACGTGATGCAGCTCGTGCTGAGCTCGGTCGGTCGACCGAGCAAGTGATCTGCAGGTGCCGTGCCGCGTGACGTGACGGCCAGCGCTCCCTCGCCCTCCGGAGCGGGGGGCGTCGGCGGCCTCGAGTTGTCGTGGGGGCGGGTCCGCCCACGAGACCGCTGGGTCCTGCCCTCTTGTGGGCTCGCGCCGCCACCACCGAGCTGACCGCCGGGGGCTCGTGGGCGAATTCAGCCGCGGCGAGAAAATTCCTGCCTGCGGGCAAACGCCGGGTGGGGCCGTTCGTAGTCTCCGCCTCGGGCAGCGCGCTTCCTCTGCTGCAACTCTCATCGGCCCCGGTTGGCCTCACTTCTTAACTATGTTCAAGAGCTCGTCCCTTCTTCTCCTCCCGCTCCTCTCCCTCTCTGGAGACACCCCGAAGGTCGCCCATGAGGACGGCCTCAAGCTCGCCCGGACCTTTGAAGTGTCCACCGTTCGATCCATCGACAGCGCAGTGCTGAGCCTCCCCGACCAGGAGCAAGACGTTGGTTCGGGTACAGAGCGTTCCAGGACGCTGAGCCTCCTGGTGGAGGACGAGATCCTCACCGTTGCTGACGGCGCTCCCCTGAAGTTCCGTCGCGGGTTCTCCACGGTGCAGAGCGAGCAGGACGCCGGGGAGGTCGAGGGCCTTGAAGTCTTGGACTCTTCGGGAAGCAGCGAACTGGAGGGCCTCGGCGTCACGTTCACCCGCGAGGCTGCAGACCAGGAGTGGGCCTGCGAATACGACGACGAGTCAGAGGGTGAGTCCGCCTGGCTCGACGAGCTGACCCCAGGGATGGACCTCTCGTCCATCCTCCCGGAGGGCGACGTCGGGGTCGGAGACTCGTGGGAGGTCCCCGTCTCGATCCTTGGCGACCTGCTCCACCCGGGCGGGACGGTCGACGTGGTGACACCGGAGGATGTCGATATTCCTGAGGGGGGCATCGCAGTCGTGGTTCCCAAGGGCCCCAAGGATGGCGGCTGGGACTCCTTCGAGGGCGAGGTCGTCGCCCGCTACGACTCCATCGACGAGGAGGACGGTCGTCGCGCGAAGATTGTCCTCACGCTCGAGCTGAGCAGTGAGATGGATCGAGCCGAGGACCTCGAGCTGGAGGCCGCCGAGCGCGGGGTGGAGGAGGCGTACAGCGAGGCCAAGCTCATCCGCGACCTCTCCGGGGAGGTCGTCATTCTCTGGGACCTCATCGGGCACCACGCCCTCTCGGCCGAGGGGACGCTGACCGGCTCGACTCAGCTCAGCGCGGCCTGGACCATCAGCGGCCCGATGGAGATTGAGCTGGAGTACGAGGAGGAAGGCAGCGTGGAGCACGAGATCTCCATGGAGGTCGAGACCACCGGGGGCGACGCCGACTGATCCTCGCTCGCGAGCGGGAGCCGGGCTGCGAGGGACCCTCTTCGAGGAAGGCCCTCGGCCCCTCCCCTCAGGCGAGCAGATCGTGAAGGACCTTCCCGTGCACGTCGGTCAGGCGGCGGTCGATGCCGTCGGTGCGGACCACGAGCTTCGTGTGGTCGATGCCGAGGGCGTGCAGGATCGTGGCGTGCACGTCGTAGTTGGTGGTGGGTCGGTCCACCGCCTTCCAGGACCACTCGTCGGTGGCGCCGTAGGTCACGCCGCCCTTGATGCCGCCGCCGGCGAGCCAGTTGGTGAAGCCGAAGGGGTTGTGGTCGCGGCCCAGTGAGCCCTGGCTGCAGGGCATGCGGCCGAACTCCGTGGTCCAGTGGACGATGGTGTCGTCCAGGAGGCCCAGTCGCTTGAGGTCCTGGATGAGGGCGGCGGCGGGGCCGTCCATGGAGCGGCCCATGGCGCCGTGGTCGCGCTCGAGGTCCTCGTGGCTGTCCCAGTTGCGGCGGGGGAACCCGTTGTCCGCGCCGCTCCACACCTGCACGAAGCGCACGCCCCGCTCGAGGAGCCGGCGGGCGATGAGGCAGCGGCGACCGAAGCTCGCGGTGGCGGGGTCGTCGACACCGTAGGCCTCCCGGGTCGCCTTGCTCTCCCCGGAGAGGTCGAGGACCTCGGGCCCCGCCACCTGCAGGCGGGCGGCGAGCTCGTAGGCGCGGATGCGCGCCTCGAGGCGGCTGTCCCCGGCGCGACCCTCCAGGTGCCGCCGGTTGAGCTCGGTGACCAGGTCCCGGTCCGCGGCGTCGCGCGCCGCGCCCAGGTCCGCGTCCTGCGGCGGGAAGAGGTTGGGGATCGGCTCCGCCGCGCCCGGCTGGATGACCGTCGCCTGGTGCTGGGCGGGGAGGAACCCCGCGCCCCAGTTCTTCGGTCCGCCCGGCGGGAGCCCGCGGTCGTCCGGCAGGCACACGAAGGTGGGTAGGTCGTCGTTCTCGCTGCCGAGACCGTAGGCGATCCAGCTGCCCATGGAGGGGAAGCCGGGGTTCAGGAAGCCGGTGGACTCCAGGAAGGTGGCCGGGCCGTGCACGTTGGAGGTGGAGGTCATCGAGTGCACGAAGGCGATGTCGTCCACGCACTCCGCCAGCCGCGGCACGAGCCCGCTCATCCAGCGGCCGCACTCCCCGTGCTGGCTCCACTTCCAGGGGGACGCCATGACGTGGCCGGGGGCCGACTGGAACAGCTCGACCTCTTCCCCTGGGTTCCACGCCTCGCCGTTGCGCTCGATCAACAGCGGTTTGTGATCGAACATGTCGCACTGGCTCGCTGCGCCGGACATGAACAGCTGGACCACGCGCTGGGCCCTGGGGCGTGCGCCCAGCGTGGGCGATTGAGCCAGGGCCTGCTCGCGCCCCAGGAGCTGCGCGAGGGCGATGCCTCCCAGGCCGCCGCCCGCGCGCCAGAGGAGCTCCCGCCGGCTAACGCCGCCTCCTGGGGCTCGGAGCCCTCCTGCCTCAGTCCACATAGAGGAACTCGTTGCTGTTGAGGAGGACGCGGCACAGTGCGTGGAGGCCGTGGGCCTCGGTGTGCTCCTGGAGCAGGCGGAGCTCTTCGCCGGTGGGCGGGCGCTGCCAGGCGAGCCAGGCGGCCCGCTCCACCGGCCCCATGTCCGTGAGTTCGGTCTCCACGCGCTCCCCGAAGTGCCTCGCCTGAGAGAGCATGAAGCGGTCGTTGAGGAGCGACAGCGCCTGGAGCGGCGTCGTGGTGTCGGAGCGAACCGGGGTGCTGTTCGACGGGTCCGCGCAGTCGAAGGCGCTCATCCAAGGGTCCGGGGCAGAGCGGACGATGAAGCGGTAGATGCTCCTGCGGTGGGTCGTGAGGTCCTCGGGGTCGGCCTCGGCGTAGAGGTAGCGCGGTGAGTGGTCGTCCTCGAAGCGGAACAGCTCGAAGCCAGGTCCACCGGCGGTGAGGGTCAGGCTCCCCGAGACCGAGAGCACCGCGTCGCGCAGGGCCTCGGCCTCCAGGCGCCTCCGGTTTGCGCGCCACAGGAGCCGATTGCCGCGGTCCACGGCGGCGGCCTCCGGTCGGTCGGCGGAGCTCTGTCGGTAGGTGGCGCTGTTCACGAGCTGGCGGTGGAGGCCCTTGAGGGAGCCGCCTCCGTCGCGGAAGGTGGCGGCCAGGTGATCGAGGAGCTCGGGGTGCGAGGGGGACTCGCCCATACGCCCGAAGTCGTTCGGGGTGCCCACCAGCCCGCGGCCGAAGTGCAGGTGCCAGACCCTGTTCACGGCGGAGCGCCAGGTGAGGGGGTTCTCCGGGTGGGCGATCCAGCGGGCGAGGGCGAGGCGGCGGGCGCCCTCGTCCTCTGCGGCGAGGGCTCCCGCGAAGCTCGCAGGGGCGTGGGAGAGCACGGCCACGCCGCCGGGCACGCTCGGCTCTGCGGGCTGCGTGACCTCTCCGCGCTCCAGGCGGTGGATCGCGCGCGGGCGGCTGCCAGGGGGCGGGGTGAAGGCGCCCTGGGGCGCGAAGCTGGACGTGGCCGCATAGACTCGGCGGCGCGCGGGCAGCGACGCGAGCGCCAGGTCCGTCGCCTCGAGGCGGTCGGTGCGCTCCGCCCTCCGGCGCTTTTCCTGCGCACTCTCCAGCCGGTCGGTGGCGGCGTGCCACCGCTGCTCGGCCTCGTCGAGCCGGGCCATGGCGGCGGTCCAGGGGAACGCGCCGTCCACGAGCAGGCGCCGGCCCCAGCGGGCGCCGGCCTCGATGGTGTCGGCGGCGGTGACCTCTGCGCCCAGGGCCACGTTCTCGCCGCCCGACCATACCTCGAGCTCGGCGAGGGCGAAGCCGTGCTGGTCCGTGCGCTTCCAGAGCCGCGGGACCTGGACCTCCACGAAGCGCGCCAGCGGACGCCCGTCGGGGGTGAGGGTGATGGGGCGGTTGCCGTGGCGGTGGGGCTCGTCGGCCGCGCGCCAGGTCGCCACCGACGACCAGGCGTCCCCGGTGCCGAGGCGGACCGTGAAGGCGGCCGGCAGCCCGAAGCCCGCGCCGTGGTGTTCGCCGAAGACCTCGTCGCAGGGGTAGACCGTCACGCGGTCGATGGGGCGCGGCGCACCGAGGTCGACGCGGACCCACTTCTGGTGATCCGCGGAGGCCTCGAGGGCGCTGTGGTAGCCCATGGAGCCCGAGCGGTCGGGGGCCTCGACCGCCGCCGCGAGGGCCTCGCGTTCCGCCCGGAGTCCGGCGACCCTCGGGCTTGGGTCCCCGGCGATCCGGCGCGCGAGCGCCTCCTCGGCGGCGGCGTGCTCGTCGGTGAGTGAGGCCCGCTCGGCGTTGAGCGCCGCCCGCCGCGCGCCGACCTCGGGGTCCGCGTCGTACTCGCGGTCCGCGCGCTCGATGCCGGCGAACACGGCCTGGGCGTTGTAGTAGTCCGCCTGGGAGATGGGGTCGAACTTGTGGTCGTGGCAGCGGGCGCAGTGGATCGTCAGGCTCTGGAAGGAGCTGAAGACGTTCTTCACCACGTCGTCCCGATCGAGGTTGCGGGTCTTCTGCTTGTCGACGGTGCCCTCGCGCAGCTCCACGTGCCCCACGAAGTCCCAGGGACCCGCGGCCAGCATGCCCGTGGCCGCGACCGCCGACGGCGAGGCGCCCGGCAGCACGTCGCCGGCGATCTGCTCCTGGACGAACTGGCCCCAGGGCATGTCGCCGTTGAGGGCGTCGATGACCCAGTCCCTGTAGGGCCAGGCGTGGCGGCGCGGCTTGTCCTTGTCGTAGCCGTGGGTGTCGGCGTAGTGGACGACGTCGAGCCAGTGGCGCGCCCAGCGCTCGCCGTAGCGCGGGGAGGCGAGCAGGCGCTCGACCTCGAGTTCAAATGCCTGGAGGGAGGGGTCGTGCATGAACCGCTGCACGTCCTCGGGCGTGGGGGGCAGCCCCACCAGGTCGAAGTGGAGGCGCCGCAGGAGGGTCCGACGGTCCGCCTCCATGGAGGGCTCGAGGCCCTGGTCGAGCAGCGCGCGCAGGACGAAGGCGTCCACGGGCTCGCGCACCCAGCCCTGCCATCTGTCGGGGAGGTCGGGCAGGGCCGGCGCCTCGATCGGCTGCAGGGACCACCAAGGGGCGCTGCCGCCTCCGGCGCCCACTGCACCGGCGGTCCAGGGGGCGCCCGCTTGGATCCATCGACGGAGGGTCGCCACCTCCTCCTCCGAGAGCGGCGGCGCCTTCAGGGGCATCTCGGGCTCGGGCCCACGCACCAGCTCCAGGAGCAGGCTCTGCTCGGGGTGCCCAGGCTCCACGATGCCCTCGGGCAGGGCGTCGCCCGTGAAGATGACCCCGCCCTTGGCCGTGCCCTCGTCGTGGCAGCTGAGGCAGTGGGCCTCCAGGATCGGGGCGACCTCGGTCCGGAAGAGGTCCGCGCCTTCCTGCAGCGGCAGGCCGACCGC
Organism: uncultured bacterium; assembly: GCA_905480285.1. Taxonomy (GTDB): domain Bacteria; phylum Planctomycetota; class UBA1135; order UBA1135; genus Saltatorellus. Next base: position 867 of record CAJQPT010000234.1, on the reverse strand, counting down.
CGCGGCGGACGGCGCGAGGAGCAGGAGGGAGCAGATCATGGGCGGCATTCGGCGGCGGATCCGAGCCTACCCCATGGGTCGAGGATGCGCCCCGTCCGAGCCCCATCCGAGCCCCGTGAGAGCCTCTTCGCCGGCCGCGCGGCGCGGCCCCGACGCCCCTCAGCGGAACGGTTGGTCAGTGGATGATGGTCAGCTGATGATGGTCGGGAGGATCGCAGCCATGGCTGCGGCGGCGAGCATCGCCGACTGGGCGGCGGCCGCTGCCTTGGCGGCCTCGCCGACCTCGCCGCTGGCGATGGCTTCAAGGCGCGCCTTGCGGGCGTGGAGCTCGCGGCGGGGGAACGTCGCGTTGAGCAGGCCGACGGCGCTCCCCAGGGCGACGAGGGCCGCGGTGTGGGCGGAGACCTGGTCGGTGTCCGTGAAGATGGCCTCGGTCAGCTCGGCGACCAGCGCGGCCTCGGGTTCGGGGTCCACCTCGGGGTAGACCTTGCGCGTGAAGATGAGGAGGACCTTGCCCTCGTCCTCGCGCAGGATGCCCCGCTGGCAGAGCTGCCGAGCGATGCGGTGCCTCAGGTCGCGCAGCGCGGCCAGCTTGGTGATCCAGTGCTGGGCAGGGCGCGGCCTCGACGCTGCGCCGATGAGCCTGAGGCACTCGTCGAGGAGCCCGTCCCCCGTCGGGCTGCCATCGGCCACGCGCAGGACGTGGTGCTTGCCCTCGGAGGCGATGCGGTCTTCGAGGAACAGATCGGAGAGCAGGGCGCCCGCGAGGGCGTAGCCGCAGTTGCTGACGGCGACGGTCCCTTCCCGGTCCTTCAGGATCAGGAGGAGGGCCTTCTCGTAGAGGCGGACGGGGTTGGAGTCATTCAT
>CAJQPT010000233.1 GCA_905480285.1 uncultured bacterium | reverse complement strand
CCGCGGCGCAGGGCGGCGGCGCCGGCGTGGACCGTGGCGAAGGCCGAGCGGAGGTTGGTCCGGACCGTGGCGTCGAAGTCCTCGACCTTGGTCATGTGCGCGGGACGGAGGAGGATCGATCCCACGCTGTTGACGATGCCGTCGAAGCGGCCGTGGGCCTCCTTACAGCGCTCGATGGCCACCTTCACGTCGGCGGGCTCGGCGGCGTCGAGGGCCATGTGAGGCGCGTCGAGCTCCTCACCCAGGGCGGCGAGCTTGGCCTCATCGCGGGCGGCCAGCAGCAGGCGACCGCCGCGTCCTGAAATGCGACGGCAGAGCGCGCTGCCGATGCCCCCGGTCGCGCCGAGGATGACGTATGCATGGTCCTTCACAGGGCGAAGTTCGCGCCGCCAGGCCCCCGGGATGCGGGGCAACGGGCTCTCTGGGGTGCCCGGGGGCCCCATGCCAGCGGCCCGGAGATGCGGTTCACTGGGATCAAAGATCTGCTGGGATCACGGATCTCTGGGGATCACAGATCTCCTGGGATCACAGAGGGGGGAGGCGCCGACACCCGCCGCTCCCGCTCCGGTCACTCCTCAGCGGCTGCGGCGACTCCCTCGGGCGTGAGCCGCTCGCCAGCCTCGAGGACCTCTCGAACGTGGTCGAAGATTCGCCCGTCCGCGGCCCGCTTCTCGGGAGCTCGCTTGGCCAGGGAGCGCAGCGGCATGGAGACCCGCTGGTTGCCCTCGAGCGAGCCCGCGTGCCGCTGGAAGTAGGCCCAGTAGAGTCGCGTGATCGGGCAGGTCTTCTTGGGGTGGAAGGCGCAGCCCCCGCAGAAGTCACTCATCCGGTCGATGTAGGCGGCGCCCGAGATGTAGGGCTTGGTGGTCATGGCCTCGCCGACCCCAAAGGTGCCCATGCCGAGCACGTTGGGCTCCACCACCCAGTCATAGGCGTCCACGTAGCAGGCCCAGAACCAGTCCGTCAGCTCACGGGGCGACACGTCCAGGAGCGTCCCCAGGTTCGCGAGCACCATCAGCCGCTCGATGTGGTGGCCGTAGCCGTCCCGCAGGACGCGGCCCGCCGAGACGTCGAGGCAGTCGAGGCCGGACGCCTGGCCCCAGTACGCCTCCGGGAGCGAGCGGGACGCGCCCAGCGCGCTTGGAGCCGCCCCGCGCAGCTCCGCCGGCGGCCGCTCCAGCCGGACGTTCTCCGGCAGGTCACGGAAGCCGTCCGTGGCGCGGTGCACGTGCCGCACGAACTCGCGCCAGCCGAGGATTTGGCGGATGAAGCCCTCCCGGGACGCGATCGGCGCGTCCATGGACGCGACGTCGTCGACGACTTCCCGGGGCAGGAGCCGGTGCAGATGGAGCAGCGGGGAGATGCGCGTGTGGAAGAGGTTGTCCTCCTCCCGACTCATGGCGTCCTCGTAGGGACCAAAGGAGTCCATGCACTCGGCCTGCGCCCACGCCCACACCTTGCTGGCGTGGGTCGCGCGGGTCGGTATCGAGCCGGGGTCAAGCGTTCCGGGGTGGTCCGCGTAGCGCTCCTCGATGAGCTCGGCGACCTCGCGCTCGATGTCCCCGTGCCGGAAGCGGGGCACGGCGGGGGCGGGGGGGTCCCCCGGCCAAGGGAGGCGGTTCTCCCCGTCGAAGCTGGCCTTGCCGCCCTCGTACTTGCCAGCGCTGTCCATCAGGATCCCGGTGCGCTTGCGGACGTGGCGGTAGAAGCGGTCCATGCGCCAGGGAGCCTCGGCGCCGGTCCCCTTGACGAAGTCGTCGGCGGTGGTGAGCCACCCCTCGTGAGGCCGGGTCTCGAGGAGCCCCTCCACCACGAGGGCCTCGAGCTCCGCCCGGAGCTCCCGCTCGGCGGGCTCCATGTGCAGGAGCGGCCCGAGCTCGGTCGCCGCGGCCCGCAGGGGCTCCGCGTATCCCTCGCCCTCGCCCGCGACCAGGTAGCGCACCTGGACCCCGCGCCCCGCCTGCTCGAGGGCGAAGCGCCGCTGGTTGGCGAGCACGAGGAAGAGCTTCTGCTTGTGGTAGGGGCGGCGGCTGGCCTTACCGGGGCACTCCACCATCACGATCCCCGCCTCGGTGGGCTTCAGCGCCGCGAGGGGACCGATCCCGTGGCTGAGCTGGTCATAGGGCACGTACACCCAGGACCGCTCGGGGCCGTCGCCCGCGGGGTTCGCCTTGGCGAGCTGCTCGAGGAAGGCTCTCAAGATCTCTCACCCAGGGTCAGGGAAGCACTCCGGATGCCTCCAGGCTGTTGCCCGCACCGAAGACCGGGCTGATGAAGGACTCGATTGGAATGGCGCACGGCGGGCTCTTCGAGTCGCGCCCTCGCATGGAGGCGCGTCGATGAGCCGCGGCCCCCTCGTCCTCGGCGACATGGGCCACTCGCTCTCGCGCCTGAACCGGGCCCGGGCCACGTGCCGCGGCCTGGGCTTTGACCTCAAGGAGGTCCTCTACCCCGGCTTCGAGGGACGGCCGCTGGCGCCCAACTTCGACGCCTTCATGGAGCAGGTGGAGCTCCAGGTCGACGTCTACCGCCTCTCCCACTCGCGGCCCCTGATCTACGCGACGGGGTTCGGGAGCCTCGTGCTCCTGGCGCTGAGGGCCCGGGCCAAGGTCCCCGACCTCCCCTCCATCATCCAGGGCGCCGTGCCCTGGGAGACCGTCCGCGCCCGCGGGTCCGGGGACGCCAGCAGCGGCGTCCAGGATCAGAGCCGGTTGGCGGACCCGGAGGAGCAGGAGCGCTTCATGCAGGAGCACTTCTTCTCCCCCCTGGACGCCGATGAGCGGCGGTCATTCTTCTCAGGCATCGCCACGTGTTCTGCCTACCCTCACCTCTATGAGTGGGTCGACGCGGGCTGGCTCGCCTCGTTGGAGGGCACCCTCGCCGGCCGCCCTCCGGCCATCGACGACATCCGAGTCTGGCTCTGCGGCCAGGACGAGCTGACGGACGAGGAGGAGCACGACGCCGCCCTGCGCGCGCTGGGGGCCGAGTGGCCCACGGAGCGGGCCGAGCACTGGGGCCACTTCCCCTACATCGATGACCCCGGCCCATGGATCGGGGCAATTCAGGCCGCTGGAGTCTGAGGCCCGGGGCGTATCCTCTTTCCATGACCGTCGGAGGGGAGCCAGAGTTCATTGGACGACAGGGCGAGCTCAAGGTCCTGGAGGAGCTCGCGGGCTCTGGCCGGCCTGAGTTCTTCGTGCTCTACGGCCGCCGCCGGGTGGGCAAGACCGAGCTCCTGCAGCGCCTGTGCTCCGGAGAGCACCGCGCGGTCTACTTCCTGGCGGCCCAGGTCCGCGAGAAGGACAACCTGCGGTCGTTCAAGGAGGCCCTGAAGGACGGGCTGGGCGGGGACTCCTTGCTGGACGGGATCGAGCTCCCCGACTGGAGCGCGGCGCTCGGCTTCGCGGCCGAGCGCGCAGGCGACGAACGCCTGATCCTGGTGCTCGACGAGTTCCCCTACCTGTGCGACTCGACCAAGGGGCTCCCGAGCCAGCTCCAGCAGTTCTGGGACACGCGCGGCAAGCGCTCATCCCTGATGCTCGTGCTGTGCGGGAGCCAGGTGTCCTTCATGGAGAAGGAGGTCCTCGCGGAGCGGTCGCCGCTCTTCGGGCGGCGCACGGGCCAGCGGCGCCTCGAGCCCCTGCGCCCCACCGAGGCGCTGAACTTCTTCCCGGGCTGGTCGGTACGCCAGCGGATCGAGGCCTTCTCGATCCTCGGCGGCATGCCCGCCTACCTGCGGCGCTTCGACGACAGCAAGAGCGTCGAGGAGAACATCGTCACGGAGATCCTGCGACCGGAGGGGTACCTGTTCGACGAGGTCCAGTTCCTGCTGCGCTCGGAGCTCACGACGCCGCATACATACAACTCGATCCTCGCGGCGGTGGCCAAGGGCGCCAGCCGCATCGGCGATATTGCGGTCCGCGTCGGAGTCGACTCGCCCACGGCCAGCAAGTACCTGCACGTCTTGCGAGAGCTGCGGCTCGTGGACCGCGAGGTCCCGATCACCGACCCGGATCCGCTCCGCTCGAGGAAGGGCCGCTATCGCATCTCGGACCGCTTCCTCGCGTTCCACTTCCGCTTTCTCCAGCCCCACCTCTCCCTCGTCCATGCGGGTCGAGGAGAGCGAGTCCTCTCCGAATTCGTCCGGCCCCAGATGGACGCGCTCTTCGACGACGCCCGGGTGGACTTCGTCATGGATCACCTGCGGCGGGAGGCCGCCGAGATCGTCGGCTCCGAGCTCGTCGAGGTGGGCCGCTTCGAAGGCAAGTACGTGCGAGCCGTCGGGAGGACCTCCGACGAGCGTACGGTCGCGGCGGTCGTCGTCCCCGGGGGCACCCGCTCCACCGCCACCCTCGAGAACGAGCTGGGCGGCCTGAGGGCGGTCTTCGGGGATGACCCGATCAAGCTGGTCTACGGCATCACCTCGCGCGCAGATCGCCCCCTCGAGGTGGAGCGGGTCCCCGAGGGAGAGCTCCTCTGAGGACGGGCCCCGCCGGTAGCTCGACGGGGGTAGACTCCCGCCGTGTCTCTGGAGGATGAGTTTCAGCGCTACTTCGACTCCGTCGGCGACGGACAGGACCGCTGCTACCTGTGCCGTCGGTCGCCCAAGGAGGTGAAGCTGTTCTTCGGCTTCGACGAGGACGGAGTGCCCCTGAAGGCCGCCGCGCACGGGATCGAAGACGTGGTCCTCGAGGAGATGGACATCATGAGCTACCGGGGCCCGCGCCCCGTGTGTGCCGTTTGCCAGCTCAACGTGGACGCGATCAGCGCCCTGGGCGAGGAGGCGATCTTCAGGCAGGTGGTGGCCCGCATGCGTGAGAACCGCGACGACCTGTGGCCAGGGAACTCCGGCTCATGAAGGGGAGCTCCGACGAACCCGACTCCGAGCCGATGCGTACCGAGAGCACGCCGGGCCAACGGTCGAGCGCCGGCGAGTGGCTTCAGCTGCGCGGCTTCACCAAGTGGATCGCCCTCGCGGCGCTCATCGGCGTCCTCGGGGGCGTGGCGGCCTCAGCCTTCACCGAGCTCGTGGACGCGGCGAAGGAATACGGCTTCGGCCGCATCGCGGGAACGACCGAGGGCGGCGTGCTGCGGACCGCCAACCCGCTGCTGGTCCTCGCCCTGCCGGCCCTCGGCGGCCTGCTCGTCGGCCTGACGATCCACCTGACAGGGACGGAGCGAGATGGGGCCGGCACCGACGCGGTCATCCGGGCGTTTCACCGGATGAAGGGCCGGGTCCGCGGGCGCGTCGCCGCCGTGACCGCCGTGGCGTCGACCCTGACCATCGGCTCGGGCGGCTCGGGCGGCCGGGAGGGTCCGGTCTCCCAGATCGGAGCGGCCATCGGCAGCACCATCGCGGACCGCCTCAACTTCTCCGATCGCGACCGACGCCTGATGCTGATGGCGGGCGGCAGCGCGGGGGTCGGCGCGATGTTCGCCTCCCCCCTCGGCGGCGCGCTATTCCTCCCCGAGGTGATGTACCGCCGCGGGGAGTTCGAGGGCGACGCGATCATCCCCTGCGTCGTGTCCTCCTCCGTGGCCTACGCCACCTTCGCCGCGATCCTCGGGGAGGAGCGGGCGGTGATGATCCCCCGGGAGGTGGTGGAGCACCTCTCCTTTGGAGGGCTGAAGCAGATCGGCGGCTACATCGTCCTCGGCGTCCTCGCCGCAGCCGTGGGCTGGCTCTTCGTCCACGGGATTCGCGCCGTGGAGCGGCTCTTCCGGAGCATCCCGCTGGTCCCCGGGATCATGCGGCCCGCCCTCGGGGGGCTGCTGGTGGGCGCGATCGCCCTCGCGCTCCGCCCCGTCGTCGAGGGACCGGGCGTGGCCTTCAGCGGCTACGCCCTGGTGGAGTCCGCGCTCTCCGGAGCGCTCGGCCTGAAGGTGCTCACGCTGCTCATCGTGGCCAAGGTCCTGGCCACCGCGGTCACCGCGGGGTCAGGCGGTGCGGGCGGCCTCTTCGCCCCAGCCCTCAGCCTCGGTGCCGTCCTCGGCGCCGCTGTGGGCATGGGTGCGGACACCATCTTCCCGGGCCTCGACCTGGACCCCGCCGAGTTTGCCCTCGTTGGAATGGGTGGGTTCTTCGCAGGCGTGGCCAAGGTCCCCATCGCAGCCGTCGTGATGGTCAGCGAGATGACCGGCAACTACGACCTGCTCGCACCGCTCATGATCGTGGCGGTCGTCCACATGACCCTCTCCACGCGGTGGTCTCTGTACCCCTCTCAGGTCGGCGGCCCCGTGGACTCCCCGGCCCACGTGGGGGAGTACATCGTGGACGTCCTCCAGAGCCTGAAGGTCTCTGACGTGCTGGATCCATCCATGCAGCCCACCCTCATCCACGAGACCACGACCCTGCGCCGGGCCATGCGGATCGTGAGCGACTCCCGGGAGACCCACTTCCCGGTCGTGGACGACGACGGCAACCTCGTGGGGATCTTCTCCCTGAGCGACCTGCGGCGGATCTTCCTCGAGCACGAGGTCCAGGACATCGTCGTGGCCCGCGACTTCATGCGGGAGCAGGTCGCCACCGTGACCGCCGATGACTCGCTCCACGACGTTCAGAGGCTGTTCACGCGACGTGGGGTGAGCGCCCTCCCGGTGGTGGACGGCTCCGATACGAGGCGGGTGGTGGCGTTCCTGAAGCGAAACGACGTGGGCAAGGCCTACGCCGAGCGTCTCAAGGAGTTGAAAGGCGCCTCCAACGCGGTTTCAGGTCCGCGCCCGGGGGCCTAAGATCCCATGCCAGCGCGCGGCTGCCCTAGCCCCCCCTGGATCAGACTTCCCTACCAGCCCGAACCCAGCCAACCCCGAGAGCCCCATGTACGACCCGCAGATGGTCCAGCCTTTCCGCGACGAACTCACCTCGATCGGAGTCAAGGAGCTCCTGACCTCCGAGGATGTCGACACCGCGGTCAAGGCCGCGGGGACGACGCTCGTCTTCGTCAATTCCGTGTGCGGCTGCGCGGCGGGGTCGGCCCGACCGGGCCTGCGTCTCTCGATGATGAGCGAGGTGAAGCCCGACAACGTCGTCACGGTCTTCGCTGGCATGGAGCGTGAGGCCACCGAGCGCGCGCGCGAGTACTTCAAGCCGTACCAGCCCAGCTCCCCACAGATCGCGCTCATGAAGGACGGCCAGCTCGTCCATATGATCCAGCGCCATGACATCGAGGGGCAGCAGGCCGACGCCGTCGCGAAGAACCTCTCCGAGGCGTACGCCAAGCACTGCGAATGAGGGAAGAGTCAGGACCGGGCAACGAGCGCCTCGCCCAGGCCCGGTCCTTTCTCCAGGAGGCGGTCTACAGATCGCGCGGCGACCAGGCCGGTGCCGCGCTGCTCGCCGCCCGAGGGTCGGTCGACGGGAGCTGCGGGCTCGGCGAGGGGCCGAGCGTGGTGCTCGACCTGACGCCCCGCGCCCAGGCGCTCTTTCTGGAGATGGGCGCCACGGAAGCGACCGCTCTCGAGCCCGTTCAGGCGTGCATGGCCGACTGGGTCCGTCGCCAAGATGCCCTCGACCGAAGGCGCAACCACTTCCTGAAGGCCTTCAGGGGAGAGCACGGCGCCGACCGTCGCGGCTATTCGGAGGACACCCTGAGGGCCTTCGAGGAAGGCCTCGAGGCGGTCAATGCCCAGGTGACCTCCGCTCTGGATGAGGCCGCCGAGGCTCTGCTCCTCCTGGTCTGACCCGATTGACTCGCTCGACCCGACGGACTCAACTGCCGGGCCGCCGAGCTTTACGCCGCCGGAGAGGCCGGCGAGAGTGGGCGCTGGACCTGGCCAGCCGCAGCCCACGGCTCTGAGACCGTTGCCGAAGTGGGCGGGTCCCGGGGGCGAGCTCATTCAAAGCCGCCGGGGCTCAACCGTAGGACCGATCTGTCTGGGCCCAGGGCATCAGTGCCCTTGGCGCGGGGTTCCACGGTGCGGGGTTCCACGGTGCCAGGACCCAATCATCAGGGGCCGTGACGCGAGGTCCCGTTCATCCGGCCGGGGACACCTGGTCGGGGTCACTTGGTCGGGGTCACCCGGGCGGAATCACCCGGGCGGAATCACCGGCCCAGGCGCTGCGGGAAGGCAGGTACGAGGCGTGGCCCGTCGGGAGCGGTCAGCCGCTGAAGCCGATGAAGAGCGTCAGGAGGCAGGCGGAGAGCAGCACGAACTCGGGGAGCCAGTGCTTCGCGGCACGGGTGCTCCCCGACCCATATACGAGGGTTCGGGACGGCATATGAAAAGGGCGCAGGAAAGGAAGGAGAGGGAGCCCGTGATGGGCCTCCGATAGAAGTGTGCATCGCTCAGCGCACAACGCCATTCGGGTCTTCCCGTGGGCCCGGCCCTCCCTGGCTTCAACCCCTCCCAGATGAAGCCAGCGGGGCTCCAGAGCCGCCCAACCTGCCTCAGATCAGGACCCGATTCATCCCCTTTCCAGGTGAGGGCAGTGCCGGCAGCCGTTGTCGCAGCACGCTCGCTCCCAGAGCGTGGCCGCAGTCATGACCCAAAGCCCCGACTCTGGGTCCAGATAGAGCGGCTCGCCGCCGGCGATCGCCGCGCGGTGGGCCTCGATGATGGCGCCACGGAAGGGATGGTCGCTCGCGAGCCTGGCGGGGTGCGGGTCGACCAGGTGCGCCGGGAGCGGGCCCTTGCCCGGCCGGGGTGAGCCGGGTTCTTGGATCGGTTGTTCCATCGGAGGTGCGTCGGTCCGGATGAGCCCATGGGCCCACCGCCGAGGTACACGGGAAGATCGGCCAGGCGCCAGGAGATCGAAGAGCAAAGTCAGGCTTCTTCCTGAAGGTCGCCCAGATCAGGCCACCCCCCGGCACGCCATGGAGGCCCGACCCGTGGAGCCGCCGAGGGAGACCTTCAGATCAGACCCCTTGGGCCCTGGAACGAGGGGACGCGGCTGCGAGCCGCCCGGCCAGGGTTCACGCTCCTGGGGCATCCCCGAGGCCGCCGCCAACTGGCCGGCACAGCCCGGGCAGACGATGGGTTAGCCTGAACCAACCGAAGACCCTCGTCTGACCAAGCCATGACCTCGTTGATTCGCCTCGCCCTCCTCTGCCTCGCCGCCGGGCTCTCGCTCTCGTGCGCCGCCACGACCTTCCAGAACCGCTCCGTGCCGGACACCACGGCCCCTCCTGCCGAGGACATGTGCCGGGTCTACGCCGCGCGCTCCGCGCAGATGATGGGACGCGTCCGGACCGTCGAGATCATCGTCGACAAGCAGACCGTCGGCGAACTCGGAGAGGCGGGCTACCTGTGCTGGGATCTGCCGGCTGGACGCACCGTGGTGCAGGCGATGTTCCGCGGATCCGTGCTCGACGGGAAGCCCGTCGAGACCGTGTTCGGCTTCGACGGCGAGGGTGGAGAGACCTACTACTACGAGCTGCACGTGGACTTCAGCTCGAGGAAGGCGGTCGCCACCCCGCTCGACGACGTCGCGGGCAAGGCCCTGATGGCGGACCGCAAGCCCCCGGAGCTCCGTTGAGCTCGTTGATGTCGGCATCGATGGACCCCCACTCCTCCAAGGACACGGGGCGTCGCCGGTCGGGTGCGGAGGCCCTCCGTCCGTGATGCTCCTCGCCGCCGCCTCGGTGCTCGCGCTCGCGCCCGCCGCCCAGGGGCTCGCCCCCCCCGCGAGCGCCCCTCCGCCGAGGATGAGGGTCCTCGTGTGGAACATCGAGCGAGGAGCCAACCCATACACGGACGGAGCGGAGAAGGCCCTCGCGCAGATCCGCGCGCTTGACCCTGACGTGTGTCTCCTCCAGGAGAGCTACGACATCGACGGGGAGCGGCCCAAACTCGGCGCCTGGATGGCGAAGGAGCTCGGCTGGAACAGCTGGCAGGGCGACAGCACCCACCTCTGCGTGCTGACCCCGCTCGAGATCCGTGACCGCTACTTCCACGCGACCTGGCACGGCGTCGGCGCCCGTCTCGAGGACCGCGCGGGCCGGGCGTTCGATGTCTACAGCACCTGGATCGACTACCGCGCCTACATCGCCTACGCCTTGCGAGACAACCCGGCCATCGAGGACGCCGAGTTGCTCCGCTGCGAGTCCGAGGGTTCCAACCGGCTGGCGCAGGCCAACGCGCTCCTCGCGCACCTGGAGGAGTCCGGCCGCTTCGACGGCTCGGTCCCGCTGCTGGTGGGCGGCGATTGGAACTGCCCGTCTCACCTCGACTGGACCGACGACACGGCGCGGGCGTTCCGCTTCAAGCGCCCCCTCGAGCTCCCCGTCAGCCGCCGCATGGCCGCCGAGGGCTTCATCGATACGTTCCGAGAGGTGCACCCCGACCCCCTGCGCCGCCCTGGGTTCACCTGGACGCCCATGACACGCGGGACCGTGGACGCCCCGATGCCCCTGGACCGGATCGACCGGCTCTACCGACGCCCCGCCACCGGGGGCGAGCTGCGGCTGGTGCCCGTCGCCGCCAGGGTCCTCCCGGACCGCCATGAGCCCGCCGAGCTCCCGCGCACCGAGCGCGCCTTCCCCAGCGACCACGGGGCCGTGGTGATCGACCTGGAGTGGCGCTCGGCTGGCCGCTGAGCGGCCCCTCGAGTCCCGGGATGAACGGAAGCGGGGGCGCCGATTGCCGCCCCCCCGCTCGCGCCCTAACTTGAGGGGTCGACGGCCCGCCTCCGAACACTCCGTTCGGGGTGCCGTCCCCCATCAGCATGGCCCTCCACTCGACCGCAAGCGAGCCCACCGCGCCCTTCCGCCCCCAGCACCCCGTCCGCATCGTGACGGCCGCGTCCCTGTTTGACGGGCACGACGCGGCGATCAACGTGATGCGCAGGATTCTGCAGTCGTCGGGGGCCGAGGTGATCCACCTGGGGCACAACCGCTCGGTGGCCGAGATCGTGGACTGCGCGATCCAGGAGGACGCCCACGGCATCGCGTTGACCTCCTACCAGGGGGGCCACGTGGAGTACTTCAAGTACATGGTCGAGCTGCTGGCCGAGCGCGGCGCGAACATCAAGGTCTTCGGGGGCGGCGGCGGCACGATCCTGCCCGAGGAGATCGAGGAGCTGCACGCGGCGGGCGTGGCGCGCATCTACTCCCCGGACGACGGTCGGGCCCTGGGCCTGCAGGGGATGATCAACGACCTGCTCGAGCGGTGCGCCGAGGTCGACAAGTCCGAGGCGGCCAGCCCCCCCATCGAGGACCTCATCGAGGACCTCCCGGCGCGCAGGCACGACGGGATCGCGCGACTCATCACCCTCGCTGAGAACCTGGAGGACGGCGCCGACGTCATCGCTCGCCAGCTGGAGCAGCTGCACGCCTCTGGCGTAAAGAAGGACACGCCCGTGCTGGGTATCACCGGCACCGGCGGCTCGGGGAAGTCGAGCCTCGTGGACGAGCTGGTGCGCCGCTACCTGCGGGACCAGCCGGGCAAGACCATCGCGATCCTCTCGGTGGACCCGAGCAAGCGGAAGACCGGCGGGGCGCTGCTGGGCGACCGGATCCGCATGAACGCGATCCACGACGAGCGCGTCTTCATGCGTTCGCTCGCCACCCGGCAGGCCAACCTCGCCCTCTCCAAGCACGTGCAGTCGGCCATCGACCTCTGCAAGGCCGCGCGCTTCGACCTCATCGTCGTGGAGACCAGCGGCATCGGCCAGTCGGACACCGAGATCACGGACCACAGCGACGCCTCCCTGTACGTGATGACGGCGGAATACGGCGCGGCGACGCAGCTCGAGAAGATCGACATGCTCGACTACGCCGACCTGGTCGCCATCAACAAGTTCGACAAGCGCGGCAGCCTCGACGCCATGCGCGACGTCAAGAAGCAGGTCCAGCGCGCCCGTGAGCTGTGGGAGGCGAGCCCCGACGACATGCCGGTGCACGGCACCATCGCCAGCCAGTTCAACGACGCCGGCACCAACCGCCTCTACCTGGCGCTCATGTCCAAGATCGTGGAGCGAACCGGCGCGCCCCTCGGCCCCGGCGGCGACCTCGCCACGGCCGACGGCGAGAAGCGCTCGGTGATCCCCCCGGACCGCGTGCGCTATCTGGACGAGATCAAGGAGAGCGCCGCGCGCTTCGACGCCTGGGTCGAGCGCCAGGCCGCCCTGGCCCGGACCCTCTACCAGCTCCACGGGTCCATCCTCGCCCTGCGCGGTGATGCGCCCAGCACGGACGTGCTGCCCGCCCTTGAGGCGCAGGATGGCGACGGCCCTGGGGTCACCGCGCTGCTCGAGCGCTACGACGAGCTCGCCAAGGAGCTCGACGGGCGCGCGCGCAAGTCGCTGGAGGCCTGGCCCGGCATCCTGGAGCGCTTTGGCAAGGACCACTTCGAGTTCCAGGTCCGCGGCAAGACCCTGCGCCAGCCCCTCACCGTCGAGAGCCTCTCCGGCACCAAGGTCAAGCGCGTAGCGCTCCCCCGCTTCCGCGACTGGGGCGACGTGCTGCGCTGGCGCTTCCAGGAGAACGTCGCGGGCGAGTACCCCTTCACCGCCGGCGTCTTCCCCCTCAAGCGCCAGGGTGAGGACCCCGCGCGCATGTTCGCCGGCGAGGGCGGCCCGGAGCGCACCAACCGACGCTTCCACTACGTCTCCCGCGGCCTCCCCGCGGCGCGCCTCTCCACCGCCTTCGACTCGGTGACCCTCTACGGCGAGGACCCCGCGACGCGCCCGGACATCTACGGCAAGGTCGGCAACTCGGGCGTCTCCATCGCGACGGTCGACGACGCCAAGAAGCTCTACAGCGGCTTCGACCTGTGCGCGCCGACCACGTCGGTC
>CAJQPT010000232.1 GCA_905480285.1 uncultured bacterium | reverse complement strand
TTCCGGACCCAGCTCTCGGGCGTCGGCGTTGGCCAGGGCTTCGGCACCTGGAACACGGCCATCCCCGCGGACCCGGCCCTGGTTGGGAGTCAGTTCTGGATGCAGTGGAACGTCCGTGACGCCGCCGCGGTCGGCGGCGTGGCCCGCTCGAAGTGGGCCGAGGTCACCGTCTACTGAGCCGGGCTCCGGCGCCGCCAGGGTCGCTCTCTGAGTCGCTCTTGCGGTCGCCCCCTGGGTCGCCATGACCCGTCAACGACAGCGCCCGCGCTCCGAGGGGAGCGCGGGCGCTGTCGCTGATGGCGGGCTGGCGCGGCCGACGTCAGCCGGCCGGGTCGATGCCGCACTGGTTCTCGAGGGTGTTCCGCGTCGTGATCCCCAGCTGCGAGCGCGTCGCCAGCATCTTCGCCACGAGGTCCGGCGCCAGCGGCTCGAGCCCGCCCTTGGCCACGTGGGCGAGCCAGAGGATCTTGGCCGTGTGCTCGAGCATGTCGAGCTTCTTGTAGGCGTCCATCAGGTTCGTGCCCAGGGTCACCGACCCGTGGTTCTGCATCATCATCACGTCCGAGCAGCGGACGAGGTCGCGGATCGTCTCGGGGAGCTCAGGCGTCCCGGGCGTGCCAAACGGCGCGGTGGGAATGCCGCCGATGGTCACGATGATCTCGGGGATGATCGGGGTCTGCAGGTCCACGCCGGCGATGGTGAGCGCCACGGCGTGGGGGGGGTGCGCGTGGCAGATGGCCTTGCAGTCGGGCCGCTCCTGATAGCTGACCAGGTGGATGCCTACCTCGCTGGAGGGCTTGGGCCCGTCGTCGAGGGCGCGGCCGGTCATGTCCACATGGGCGATGTGAACGGGCTCGAGGAAGCCCTTCATGGCGCCGGTGGGCGTGATGAGGATCGTCCCGTCGCTCATCCGGGCGCTGATGTTCCCATCGGCGCCCACGATGTAGTTGCGGTCGTAGGAGAGCTTGCCGACGCGGCAGATGCCGGTCCGAAGCCGTGACTCTTCCTCGCTCCAGGTACGGGCGCTCATGCCTCGGCTCCGTGGTCGTAGACTCGCTCGCCCCCGAGCTCGACCTCGTCGACGAAGCCGACGATCAGGGTCTTCACTGGCGCGCCAGGCGCCTCGAGGATCTGTCTTCCGGCGTTGCCCTCGTCGATGACCAGGACGCGATCTCCCACGCCAGCGCCGACGGTATCGATGGCGATTCGCGGCTTCGGCCCGACGGCTGTACCGTCCGGCCGGACCGGGCGGACCACCAGGAGCTTGCGCCCGCCCAGGGCGGGGACCTGGACGGAGGGTGAGACCACGGTCCCGATGACCTCGGCGAGGATCATCGCTGGACCTCTTCTGCCTGGGGGTCGTCAGGCTCTTCCCAGACGGCAGGCTCTTCTCGGACGTCAGGCTCTTCCCGGGCGGCGGGCCGTCCCAGGGCGTCAAGGGGGAGCTCTTCGCCGTTCACGTCCGCCTGCTCGACGAAGCCCGTGATGGCCACGTCCACCGGGACGAAGGTCTCGTCCGGGAGCGCGAGGGCCGCCTCGCGCCCGTCGACGTAGTGGACGAGGTCGCCGGGGCCGACCGAGAGGGCGCAGGCCGCCACGAGCTGCTCGCCGGTGGGCCCCCCCGCCTCGTCGAGCGGCTCCAGGAGCTGGAGCTTCACGTCGTCCATCCCCTCGTAGCGGACGGTGGCGACCAGGCGACCTGTGACTCTGCCGAGGTACATGGCGTGCTCAGCTGCTCCACTTCTCGTAGACGTTCTCGCCGCCCACGCCCCAGGAGTCGACGATCGCCATGACGACAGCGTCGCAGGGCTTGTCCTTGGTGGTCGTGGTCTGTCGCGCGGAGGAGCCAGTCGCGTAGAGGACCAGGTCCCCGGTGCCGGCGCCGACCGAGTCCACGGCGACCACGTACTGGTCCTTGGGCTGATTGGAGTGGTCACGGACCTGGACCACGAGGAGCTTGAAGCTCTCGAGCTGCTCGTCCTTGCGGGACGAGACCACGCTCCCGACAACTTCTCCGATCAACATCTGGGTGCACCGATCAACATGGGGAATCCGCTCACTTGGGGTCGAGGTAGGTGATGACGGAGTCGCGCGAGAGCGACTCCTCGAGGAAGCGCCGCCGCAGCTCGCGGTGGACGTGCTGGCTCATGGTCTCCCAGGTGGGCGAGGGCAAGCGCTTGGAGAGCTGAGCCAGGACCACGCCGTTCTCCAGCCGGATCGGGCCGATGAGGGCCCCGTCGGGGCCGAGCTTGCCGCCTTGACGGTCGAGCTCGGCGAACGTGGCCTCGCGCAGGCCCTCGGGGACGCCGGGCGTTCCGCGGGTGAAGCGGCCCACGAGGCCGCCCTGCTCCCGCGTTGTGCGGTCCTCGCTGTGGATCTCGATGACCCGCGCGAAGTCCGCGGGTGCCTCGATCGCGGCGAGCATCTCGGCCATCTCGGCCTCGACCTTCGTGAAGGACGGGCGCAGCGGATCATCCTCGCGAGGGGAGGCGTTGCGGAAGCAGACGCGGACCTCGACCGACTCACCGAAGAGACCGTCAAAGTAGGCACGCTCTGCGGCGTAGACGGCCTTGAGGCTCTCGCCGTCATGGGCGCGGTCGACGGCCTCGTGGGCCAGGGCGGCGGCCCGGATCGCAGGGTCGCGCCGGACAGCCTCGATGGAGAGGCCGCGAGCGTCGAGGAGCTGCTCGTACGAGGCCCCCTTGTAGTTGGGGTCTGCCAGAGCCTCGGCGGAGCGTCGCTCGATCTCGCGGTCCAGAGCGGATTCGAGCCCCTCCGGAGTGACCTCGGGCATACGCGCGCGGACAGCGCGTTCGAGCAGGATCAGGTAGAGGGCGTTGCGCTTGTCCTTCGCATCGACCTGGTCGCGAAGGTGGGCGCCGAAGTCTTCGCGGGTGATGGTCACATCTCCTGAGACGCAGACGACCCCATCTGCCCACGGGTGCGCCTCTTCGCTGACGCCACGCTTGCGCAGCGCGGACTCAAGCCACAGCTGCTGCTGATCCGCGGTCAGGGGCGCGTCGTCGGCGAGGCCGAGGGCCTTGCGGGTGAGCGCCTCGTGGATCATGGCCAGGCGGAGGTACTCGCGGAACTCCTCCGGCGCGATGCCCCGGGCCGCGATGTCGGCGGCCAAGCCGTCCTCGGCACCGCCCTGCCGGGCCATGGCGTCGAGTTCGTCGAAGCGGGCTCGGAGTGCCTCGTCGGAGACTTCCAGCCCCTCGGCCCGCGCCATGGCGGCCAGGACCCGGAGCTCGAGGAGTTGCCCCAGGGCCTGCTTGCCGTTGGGGCTCCGTCCGTCCCGCCAGATGAGCACGTCGTCGAGCCGGGCGAAGGAGACCTCGCCGGCCGCGCCGTGGAGCGCCGCGCCTTCCTCGGCGAGGGGGCCGGCGACCCTTGCGGCGGGTTCATTGGGCCCGGCGGAGGATTCACTGGACCCGGCGGCGGCGGGTGCGGCTCCGAGGAGCAGCGCCGCAGCGATAGGCGCCGCGAGGAACAGGACGGGCGAGAGGAGCGCTGAGAATCGGGACATGACGCCTGAGAGCATAAGGCCCAGGCCCGTGCCTCGCCGCACCCGGTCGGCGCACTCAGTCCTGGATCAGCCTCGCGCCTGCCTTCATCGTCGCCCCAGCGCTCCGAGGGCCCCGCAAGTAGGGCCCGAGGGCGCCGTCCATCGGGAGGTAGAGGACGGTCTGCTCGTCCGGGACATGGCGCCGCAGCGGCTTGAACCCGTCGCCGGAGTACCGAGCGCCCCGGGAGAGGCGGACCTCATCGATGTCACCGTTCAGGGTCGAGGTGGCCGCGCCGTCCCCGAGGACGTCGCCGCCGACGATGAAGGGCAGCTGATTGGCCGTCCGGGAGCCCTTGGCCGGGACGCGCCCGACGAGGATGCCGTCCAGGTAGGCCCTGACCTCCTCTCCGTCGAACACCCCGGCCACGTGGTGCCACGCCTCGGGCGTCATCAGCGTCTGCTCCGGGGCCTCGGCCTTGGCGTAGGCCCCGTCGAGGTGGACCGAGAAGCTCAGGCGGCCGCCGTTGGCGAACAGGCCGTACTCCGAGCTCTCGGTGCGGCACACGAGTCCCTGTCGCGCCGCGAAGGCCCTCGCTCGAACCCAGGCCTCGACGGTGAAGGGGCCGTTGGGCAGCGGGACCGCGGCCGCGCTCACCTCGGCGTGGGCTCTCCCGCTCAGCTGCAGGAAGCTCTCCTTGGAAGGGCGGGGCACCGGAGGGAGCGACGACACGTCGAGGGGCAGGGGGTGCTCGCGGACCGGGATGGCGAATCGCGCCGTGTCGGTGAGATAATCGAGGCCGACGGCAAGGGAGGGGGCTTGGAAGGCCGCGTCGATCGCCCCAGGCGTGTGCTCCAGCCGGAACTTCACGGTCCTTGTCCCGCGGGGCGTGAGGCGCCCATGGGCGTGATCCGGAGTGAACCGCCAGCGTGGGTCCCCCGAGGTGAGGCGCAGCTCCATCTCCACCGGTCGTGTCACCGGGTTCTGGAGGGTCACCTCGACCTCTGTGCTCACGCTCCCGTCTGGCCTGATGAAGACCGGACCGCTGACCCTCGGGACCACCCTGGTGAGGCGGGGCGCCTCGGCGCTGACCTTGCCGGTGATCTCCCGGGGGTCCATCGCGGCGCCGACCGGGAGGGTCGCCCGCTCGATGCGGCCGGGGCGTACGGTGACCAGGTCGTAGCAGTGCAGGTACCCCGCCTCGGGGACCGACCCGCCCTGATGGCCCCCAACGGTCGCGAGGGCGAAGTACTCGATCCCGTCCCGCGGGTCGTACCGCATCTTGTGGATGTGTCCGCCGAAGACGCCCTTCACGTTGCCGGCGGCCACCAGGCGCCGGTGGACCTTGTCCCAGTCGTCGCCGTACTTGCCGCCGATCCAGCGGGGGTGGTGGCAGAAGACGAAGACGTGCTCGGCCTCGGCGGTGACCTCGAGGGTCTCGTCCAGCCAGGCGAGCTGCTCGGGGCTCATGGTCTGACATTCGGCCTTGTTGAAGTTGCGCTCCCCGGTCTCCGGGTTCGCCTCGTCCGTGTACAGGACGATGAACCAGGCGCTCTTGTGCTTGAACGCGTACCAGAGCGGTCCGAAGTGCATCTCATATCTCCCCTCGTGCTCCTCGGCCGGGCGCGCCACGCCGGCCGGTGCGCGGAAGTAGATGTCGTGGTTGCCCGCCACGGGAAACCAGGGCGCACGCAGGCCCGACATCGCGTCGCGGAACTCTCTCATCTGAGTCATCCACGGCTCGGCCGTGTTGTAGCCCTGGATCAGATCCCCGACGGTCATCACCAGGTCCGGGCCGAGCAGGTTCGTCTCGTCCACGGCCGCCCGAAGGATCTCGACGCCCTCGTCCGGGCCGCCCGTGCGATCGCCGTAGACCACGAAGAAGAACGAGTCCGTCTCCTCGGGGAGCGGGAGGTCCACGGCGCTCCGGCGTGAGGTGATGAACCGGCCGGCGTCGATCTGGCGGGGGCGCTCGTGGCTCGACGCCTGCGGGTCGTCGTGGCACGGTCCCCGGGCAGGGGCACGAGGCGGGGAAGGTGCGGCGGGGGCGAGCGCCGGTGGGCAGAGGGTGGCGCCGAGCAGGAGGCTGAGGGAGACGTACATGCTCCCGATGCTACAGCGCTCGCTGCGAGTGGCTGCGAGCCCATCCGCGAACCCAGCGGGCCTCCCGCCCGCCCGAATTCCCTCCGGGACTTGGGGCGCCCGGTGCTGCGGTGAGGGGGCCGGCGCCTCGGTAAGCCCCGGATCTTCACGGCGGGAGGCCAGCGGAACGCGGAGGTCGAGAGGCCCCTGGGGGGGCCTCGGGGCCGATCGCGACGAGGCGCGGAACTTTGAGGGCTCAGCCGGCGGTTGTTGGTCTACCGTCGGCTCGACGGTCCTGATCCCAGTGAGCACACCCCAAGCGAGCCAGCACTCCTCCCCGAGCGGGGCACCCGTCATCGTTCTCCGCGTGGGGGGGCTGCTCGCGCTGCTCTACATCTTCCTCGTCGCCATCAAGCTGCTCGAGAGCGGGATCAAGCTCGCCGGGGCCGGGGCGGCCGACGGGCTCTTCAACGGAGTGTCGAACCCGTTCGCTGGGCTCGCGGCGGGCATCCTGGCCACGGTGCTGGTGCAGTCGTCGTCGGTCACGACCTCGACGATCGTCGCGTTGGTCGGATCGGGAACCGTCAGCCTGGAGTCGGCGGTGCCCATGATCCTGGGCGCCAACGTCGGGACGACTATTACCAACACGCTGGTGTCGCTCGGGAGCGTCGCGCGCCGTACGGAGTTCCGCCGCGCCTTCGCTGCCGCCACCGCTCATGACTTCTTCAACCTGCTCGCGGTGGCCGTCTTCCTGCCCATCGAGATCGCGACGGGGTTTCTGGCCAAGACCGCTACGCTGATCGCCGACAAGCTCCCGGTCGGTGAGGCTGGCGGCAAGCTGGATAGCCCGATCAAGGGCGCGGTGAAGGCGGGCGCGGGGGTCGTGAAGGACGGCTTTGAGTCCCTCGGTGCTGGGGGGGGGCTGCTCACCTTTCTGCTCCTGGTCGCGGGGCTCGGTCTGATCTTGATCTCCCTGACCACGATTACCCGCGTGATGCGCAGGGTGATGGCCGGTCGAGCGGAGCAAGCGCTCAACGCTGCGGTCCGCAAGTCCGGGCTGCTGGCCGTGGCTGCGGGGGCGTTGATCACCATCTCGGTGCAGTCCTCGAGCATCACGACCTCGCTGCTGGTCCCCCTCTGCGGGAGCGGGGTGCTCTCGCTGGAGAACGCCTTCCCGCTCATGCTCGGGGCGAACATCGGGACGACGATCACGGCTTTCCTTGCCTCCCTGGCCACGGATCTGGAGGGGCTGAAGATCGCGCTCGTGCACATGATCTTCAACACGCTCTCGGTTTCCATGGTCCTCCCGTTCGCGGCCGTGCGTCGGATCCCTATCAATATGGCGCGCGGGCTCGCCATCGCCGCGGTCCGCAGCAAGCTCTACGTCATCGGCTACGTCGTCGTGACCTTCATCTTCATCCCGTTGGTCGGGATCCTCCTCTTCTGATCGCCGGTCGCGATCCGTCATCGAACCCGTTTCCCTCCGGAGACCCCCAATGTTTCACTGGCTCACGCGAATCCAAGAGAGCACCGATAGCGCCGACGAGATCATGCGCTACTTCGGGCAAATGCTCGAGGATGGGCGGCACGTCTTCGACCTCGCCGCGGGCGCGCTCCTCGGCGGGACGGACGTGGAGTCGATCCGCGAGGACGTCTGGGGGACCGACAAGCGGATCAACAGCAACGAGCGACGCATCCGTCGACGGATCCTGACGCACCTCACGGCTTACGGCGCGGAGGGCGTCGGCGGCCACCTCGCGATGATGAGTATCGTCCGCGACGCGGAGCGGATCGGTGACTACGCCAAGAACCTCTTCGACCTCGGCGCGCTCGGGGGCGAGGTGCCCCCGGAATTCCGCGAGGACCTGATCGACCTGCGGGACAGGGTCTCTCGGATGCTCGCAAAGGCGCGCAACATCTACGAGACAGAGGACGAGGTCTCGGCCCGGGCCTTCGGGCTAGACGCCGACGCGGTGTGCCGCCGCTGCGATGAGCAGATCGCGGCCATCATCTCAAGCGATGGCCCCGGCGGCGCCGCCGCGACAGGCGCGCTCGCTTACCGGTACCTGAAGCGGGTGACGGCTCACTCCGCCAACGTCGTCACCAGCGTCCTGGTCCCCGTGGACCAGCTCGGATACTGGGACGAGGACGAGGGCGACGAGTCCTGAGCTCGCCCGAGGGTGTTGGCCCCCGTGCCGGGTGTAGGCCCAGCGCTCGGGTGTAGGCCCAGCGCCCGCGTGTAGGCCCAGCGCTCGGGTGTAAGCTCAGCGCCGGGGCGGCAGCTTCGAGCGTGGTCGTCCGGCGAGGGGCTGCCCGCTCAGGCGAAGTTCAGCAGCTCGTGATCGGGGTTCTGCTGCATGGCGATCCGCTTGTCGAGGTCGCTCACGAAGAGGATCACCCGCCGGCCCCTGTCGTCGCGCGCCAGCAATGAGTTGGTGGGGGCCTTGAACGAGTCCTCGTTCCCCGCGAGCCACGCGCTTGACGCATAGGGGAGCGAGGTCAGCCGGGTCTCCACCGCGTACTCATCCTTGAGTCGGTACTGGAGCGACTCGAACTGGAGGGCGCCGACCGCTCCGATCAGGGGCTCCCTCGGCCCGACGTCGGGCCACATCTGCTGCACGGCCCCTTCGGTGATGAGGTTCTTCATGCCCTTGTCGAACTTCTTGCGGTCCGAGGTGGTGAGCGGCGCGATGCGCGCGAAGAGCTCGGGCTGGAACTGCGGTAGGGGCTTGTGGGCGAAGCCGACCGCGTCCGAGAGCGTGTCGCCGATCTGGTAGAGGCCCTTGCCCACGAGACCCACCACGTCGCCCGCGAAGGCCTCGTCGATGGAGTGGCGCTCCTTGGCGACGATGCTCTGGGGTCGAGCGAGCCGGACCTTCTTGCCGAGCCGGCGGTGGTTGACCTGGAGGTCGGGCGTGTAGCGACCGGAGCAGATCCGCATGAACGACACGCAGTCGCGGTGGCGCGGGTCCATGTTCGCCTGGATCTTGAAGATGAAGGCGCTGAAGGGCTCGCTGGCCTCGCGCATCACCTCGCCCCCGTCGTCCTCATCGACCATGCGGCCTGACGGCGACGGCGCGAGCTCGACGAAGGCGTTGAAGAACGGCTCGAGGCCAAAGTTGGTCAGGGCCGAGCCGAAGAAGGTGGGGGTGACCTCTCCCTTCAGGAACCGGTCGACATCCATCTCGTTGCCGGCGACCTCGAGCAACTCCAGCTCCTCCCGGACCCGCGCGGCCTCCTCTGCGCCGAGGCGCTCCTCGGCGATGGGGGAATCAAGGGGGATCCGCTCGACTTCGGACTTCTGGCTGCCGCCCGCCGCGGTCTTCTCGAAGAGCATGAGCTCTCGGGTGCGCCGGTCGACGACGCCCCGGAAGTCGCGCCCGCAGCCCACGGGCCAGTTCATCGCCGAGCTCTCGATCCCCAGGGCCTCCTCGACCTCTGCCATCAGGTCGAGGGGGTCTCGGCCGGGGAGGTCCAGCTTGTTCACGAAGGTGAGGATCGGGATGCCGCGCAGCCGGCAGACCTCGAAGAGCTTGCGGGTCTGGGCCTCGACGCCCTTGCTGGCGTCGAGGACCATGATCGCCGAGTCTGCGGCGGTGAGGGTCCGGAAGGTGTCCTCGCTGAAGTCCTCGTGGCCCGGCGTGTCGAGGACGTTGATCACGTGTCCGCGATACTGAAACTGCATCGCGGAGGACGTGATCGAGATTCCCCGCGCCTGCTCCATGCCCATCCAGTCAGAGGTGGCGAGCTTGCCCTTGCGGTTCTTGACAAGCCCAGCGGTCTGCACGACGCCGGAATAAAGGAGCAGCTTCTCCGTGAGGGTCGTCTTGCCCGCGTCGGGGTGGGAGATGATGGCGAAAGTCCGCCTGCGAGCGATCTCCCGGGGGATCTTGGGGTCTGTGGTCATGCTTGAGTCGGCGTCGGAGAGCCCCTGGCAGGGGGGCGCGCCCCCCGGTCCGCTCGCGAGGGGCGGTTGATCGGCTCCCTCCCGGGCGACTACCATACGAGCATGCGGCTCCGCTCGTGCACCCCTCTGACCGTCCTCCTGCTGGCGATCATCGCCCTCATCGCAGGGCCGGTATCCGGGGTAGGCGGCCTGGGCTCCTTCGAGGAAGAGTCCGAGCGCGTGGAGGAGGTCTCCACCGAGGAGCTGGCGGTCGTACGCAGCGACCTGAAGCGAGTCCGCCGGCGGGTGTGGGTGAGCGAGATCGCCCCCCACGTTGACCGCACGGTCCGACGTCGCACCTGGGTCCGAATCCCCCGGGCGCCGGGGCGATTCCTCCCTCCCCTGCAGTGTTAGCGGTCCGCGGCCCGTGCCGCGCCCCCCGCACTCCCTAGCCCCCTCTGCCGCACATCGAGCCCCATTGCCGGGCGATATGGCGCGTCGGGTGAGAGCCGAGTCGGGCTGGAGCGGCTGCGCCCGTCTGGCCAGGGCCGCTTTGCGGCCCCGCCTTGTCCTGCAAGTCTAGCGATCCAAAGTCGGGTCGTCGTCACGCTCCGCGTCGCACCTCTCCCAGCCACCGTTCATGTCCAATCAGCCTCGTTTCTTCTCCAACCTCCGCGGAGACCTCTTCGGAGGGCTCACCGCAGGTGTCGTCGCGCTCCCCCTCGCCCTGGCCTTCGGCGAGCAGAGTGGTCTGGGGGCCTCCGCCGGCCTCTATGGCGCGGCCTTCATCGGCTTCTTCGCGGCCCTGCTGGGCGGCACCGCCACCCAGATCAGCGGGCCGACCGCGCCCATGACGGTCCTGTCGGCCGCCATTGTCACCACGATCGTGACGGCCAACGGGGGCAGCGTGGACGACGCCCTGCCCTTGATCCTGTTCGTCTTCCTCCTGGCCGGCGCTTTCCAGATCGGCCTCGGGTTGATGAAGGCCGGGAGCGTGATCCGGTTCATTCCGCGGACCGTCGTCTCCGGTTTCATGACGGGGATCGGCGTGATCATCCTGATCACTCAGGTCCTGCCAGCCGTGGGCTACGTGGCCGCGAATGACGCGGACGCGGTCGAAGCGCAGATGATCCTTGCCGAGGAGTCGCTCCTGCACAAGGCGCTGGAGGCCGCCAGCATGGAGGACGCCCTCGAGATCGAGGATCTCATGAGCTTCAACCTCGAGGCCCAGGGGATCGATGCCGACGACATCAGGGAAGAGGCGCAGGTGCTGGCTCGGAACGACGCCAAGGGCGTCCTCGGGACCCTGCGGAGCCTGCCCCACGCCATTGATGGGGTGAACTTCCTCGAGCTGACCCTGGCCCTGGTGACCATCCTCATCATCTTCGGATTCAAGCGAATCACCACCGTGATCCCCTCGGCCCTCGTGGCTCTGGTGGGGGTCACCGGCGTCTCCCTCGCCATGGGGCTGGACTATCGGCCCATCACGAAGATCGAGAGCGGGCTCCCCTCCCCGCAGTTTGGCCTCTTCGGCTCCATCGGAGACGTGGCGCCGTACATCTTCACGGCCTTCCTGCTCAGCTTGCTGGGCGGGATCGACTCCCTGTTGACCTCGGTCGTCGCGGACAACCTGACCAAGACCAAGCACCAGCCCAACAAGGAGCTGATTGGCCAGGGCATCGGTAACGGGATCGCGGCGCTCTTTGGAGGCTTGCCGGGAGCGGGCGCGACGATCCGGACCGTGGTCAACATCCAGGCAGGGGGCCGCACTCGGCTCTCGGGCATGATTGCCGGCGCGCTCCTGTTCCTGACCCTGCTGGCCCTCGGCCCCATCGCGTCCAAGATCCCCACAGCGGTGCTGAGCGGGATCCTGATCACGGTCGGGATCGGAGTCATGGACTACCGCGGGCTCCGCGAGCTGAAGGTCATGCCGTGGCCCGACCGCATCGTTCTGCTCACCGTGCTCCTGCTCACCGTCTTCTGGCAACTGGTCTACGCGGTCGCCGTGGGACTGGTCCTCGCTGCGCTGCTCTTCATGCGCTCGATGTCCCGCTGGTCTGCAGGTGGATTCGAGGTGGTCAAGGCCGAGAATGAAGGCGACGGCATGGAGGGGGACCGCTACGTCAAGCACGTCCGTGGTCCGCTCTTCTTCGGGAACGTCGCCGAGTTCGGAGACCTGCGGGCCTCCATTCCAGCGGACGCTCGGAAGGTCGAGATCGACCTGACCGAGGTGCCCTTCTTCGACCAATCAGGGGTGTACGCCCTCGAAGAGGCGGTGCTGGACCTCTCCATCGACGGACGCGAGGTCAGCATTCTCGGCCTCGACGGCAGGCAGCGTTCGCAGCTGGAGGCGGTCCGCTTCATCCCCAACGTGGTCCCCGCAGAGCGGGTCAGCTGACCGCTGCCCCGGGAGGGGGGGGCGCCGGTGGCGGCGCCCCCCCCTCCGGTCCGGGCGCGCTCGGGGAAGGCATCGACCGCACGGGGCCGTCCCGGTGCAGCTCCTCCGCCGCCCCTCCCGAGTCATGGCCCCTCCGTCGCTGACCAGCTGTCGCTGGCACCTCGCCAACGCTCAGGGACCTGACCTCTCAGCCGAGGCCGTTCAGCGGGCGGGGGTGAGCTGGACTCCAGAGAAGAACCTCTCGGCAGCCGCGCCGCCGCCCACGGGCTCTGAAGAGGGGCGTCGGGTGGAGTAGAGCAGCACCACGGACTGACCGAGGTCCTCCGGGTGGAGGAGCCAGCAGCCGCGGTTCTCCACCCGTAGCGTCCGCCCTTTCGCGGCCGGGAAGCCTCGGTCCAGGAAGGTCTCAATGTACTCGACGCAGTAGTCCCCGTGGCGTCGCGTGAGGCGCGCGCTGCAGGTGACGTCCTCGGCGCGTTCCGGGTCTCTGCCCTTGGAGAGAACGCGCTCGACGTGGCGCAGGAAGCCCGTCGGGGAGCCGAAGGTGGACCCCGACGATCCGCTCGAGGCCGAGGCGATGGTCGAGACTGCCTCGTCGGAAAAGCGCCGCGCGAAGACGGCGCCCTGGGAGTCCTCGGCGACCACGTACCAGTTCGTGCCCTGGGGGGGGAGGACCGTGAGCCCCTCCAGCGCCAGCGGGGAGGTCGGGTCGGTGACCGGCTGGGACCAGCGCGAGGCGCTGCACGAGCACAGGGTCAGGAGCGTGGCGCCGGCGAGCAGCGCGAGGGAGCGGAGCTTCATGGCCGACACCCTAGCACGGCGAGGTGCGCGGACGAGGTGCGCGGACGAGGTACGCGGACGAGGTACGCGGACGAGGCGCCGTCGCCGCCAGCGCGCAGCTCTCGCTCAGGCGGCGTCGAAGCGGAGCTCGCCGCCGCGGGCCCGAACGACGACGCCCTTGTCGCGATCGTGGCCGGAGAGGAGCACGTCGGAGAGGCGCGGCTCGATCTCTCTCTGGATGACGCGTCGCAGCTCGCGGGCGCCGCACTCCGGGCGGAAGCCGCGGCCAGCCACCCAGCGGGCGACGGCCGGGGTGAAGCGGACGTGCATGCCTCGCTCGGCTCCGCGGCCGGCCAGCTCGGTCAGCTTCTTCTGCGCCACGCGCTCGACGGTTTGACGAGAGAGCTCATCGAACACGACGATATCGCCGATCCTCCCGAGGAACTCGGGGGAGAAGGTGCGGGCGAGGGCGTCCTCGGTGATGACCTCGAGGGCGGCGCGTCCGATGGTCGGAGCGCCACCGAAGCCGACCGCTCGCGTCGCGGAGGTGACCTCCTCCGCGCCGCAGTTGGAGGTCATGACCACGATGGTCCGCTCGAAGGAGACCCGGCGCCCCTTGCTGTCGGTCAGCGCGCCCTCCTCCATGATCTGGAGCATCAGGTTGTGCAGCTTGGGGTGGGCCTTCTCAACCTCGTCGAAGAGGACGACGCACTCGGGCTCTGCCGCGACCGCGTCGGTCAGCTGGCCTCCATCGTCGTGGCCCACGTAGCCGGGAGGCGAGCCGATGAGCTTCGAGTACTCGTGGGCGAGAGCGAACTCGGAGCAGTCAATGCGGACGAGGCCCTTGCTCTCTCCCCTGGCGAAGAGGTGATGCGCCATGCGGCGGGCCAGCTCGGTCTTGCCCGTGCCGGTCCTCCCCGGGAACAGGAAGGAGGCGAGGGGGCGACCGGCTTCCCCGAGCCCGGCGGCGCAGGCCCGGACGGCGCGGGCCACGCTCTCGATGGCGCGATCCTGGCCCAGGACGTCCTTCTTGAGGTCTCTGGCGAGCGTCCCGGCGGCCCCGCGGAGGTGGCTGAGCAGGGCCTCCCGCTCGGCCTGGCCCTCATCCGCGCTGGCGGTCTGGGGCTTGGCTGTGGAGCTTGCGTCCACGGTCAGGCGCACCTCGTGGATGTCCATCCCCGGGTTGACCTCCACACACAGCTGGTAGAGCAGGTCCTCGACCATCAGGGGGTCGTCGGGGAAGAGGCGCTCGAGGCGGCCCTCGAGGTCCCCCCGGAACTCTGGCATGCACGCCTCGATGACCATCTTCCGGTACCCCGCGCGCCCCAGCCCGGGCCGGTCACGCAGGGTCAGGGCTCCCTCTTCCAGCGCCAGGATCTGCACGAAGCAGTCGGCGAGGTCGAAGTAGCGATAGAAGCTACGTTCGGGAGCGGTGCTGGACACGATCAGGAGGCTTGGCAGGGGAGGCAGGTGGCGCGGCAAGGCGCGCACCCACTAGTTCGTCGATCGGCGGCGTCGATCTTGACGCAACACGCTCCCAAGCCCGATCTGGCGCACCACTTTGGCCTGTTCTCGTCCGGAAGCGGGACGCGCAGCGTGTCCGCGCGCCGAGCGGGGCCTAGAATCGCCACAGATGTCCTCCGATGACGACTTCAAGTTCCTGGTCAAGCTCGTTCACCACGGCCACCTCGAACGCGAGCAGGCTGAGCCGCTCCTGGGGCGCCTGAAGCAGGGTGAAGCCCTCCCAGGCCTCCTCCTATCTCTGACCGGATGGGACGAGGAACGAGTGGATCGCATGATCCGTACCGACGCGGGGGAGCGCCCCGAGGTCACCGGGCACGAGGTGCTTGGGTCCCTGGGCGTCGGGGGCACGGCGCGGGTCTTCCGGGCACGGGAAAAAAAGACCGGTCGGCAGGTGGCCCTGAAGATCCTCGAGTCCAGCTACGCCTCAAATCCCGTGGAGGTCAAGGCGTTCGTGGACGAGGCGCGGCTGCTGCAGCGCCTCGAGCACCCCGGCCTCGTGAAGGGCTACGGGCCGGCCAAGTCACAGGACCAGCTCCTCTCGCGGATGGAGATCGTTGAGGGGCGGACGCTGCTGGAGTACCTGGATGAGGGGCACCTCTTCCAGGAGGACTCGGCCTTCAAGATCGTGCTCGAGGTCGCCGAGGTGCTCTCCTACATGGCGACGGAGGGGCTCGTCCACCGGGACGTCAAGCCGGGCAACATCATGCTCACCGACTCCGGGCGGGTGAAGCTGATCGATCTTGGTTTCTGCACCGCTCAGGACGCCAAGGACGGCGAGGGGACCGCGCGCGGGACCGCTCAGTATCTCTCGCCTGAGCAGGCTGAGGGCGGTGCGAGCGCCGATCTACGGAGCGATATCTACTCCCTCGGCGTCACCCTCTACCAGCTCACCATCGGCAAGCTCCCCTTCGACGGAGACGAGAGCGAGGACGTGCTGCGTCAGCACGTGATGGAGAAGCTCTCATCCCCCGAACTCAAGGGGCGCGGGCACTCTCCGTACCTGCAGTACTTCATCGAGAAGATGATGTCGAAGGAGGCGGACCTCCGCTATCAGGACTGGCCCGAGCTGGTCACGGACATCCAGGAGCAGGTCCGGGGCGCCGAGAGCCTCGACTACAAGGCCTCGGCGGGCGACGGGCGCGGTCGCCGCCGGGTGAAGTCGACCGGACGCTCCAAGAGAAGGAGCTGAGGCGTTGACCGATCCCGCAGAGGAGCAGGCGCCACCGCAGTTGATCCCGCAGCAGGAAGCCGGGCAGCAGGAGGCTCAGCGCGGGGCGCCCGGAGAAGACCCTGGGCTCGGGGGCGTTGTGCCTTTCCAGTTCTCATGCCACCGGTGCGGGAACTGTTGCACGGGGGGGGAGGGCTACGTCTGGCTCGAGGACGGCGAGCCTGAGGCCATGGCCGCCAAGCTCGGGATGACGCCGGACGCGTTCCGCCAGCGCCACGTCCGCACGGTCCCCGACCCGCGCGAGCCCGGGGTCGTGCGAGAGACCCTGCGCGAGCGGAGCGAGGGGGACGGCGGACGCTGCACGCTCCTCGAGGGGAACAACCACTGCTCCGTCTACACCGCGAGGCCCCAGCACTGCCGCGCCTTCCCGTACTGGCCGTCGGTCATGGAGACCGAGGACGGCTTCGAGCGCGCGCGGGCGACCTGCCCGGGGATCCGGGTGGAGCCCACGGAGGAGCAGCGCCGCGAGGGAGCGCGGCAGCTCGCGGAGATCTACGCGGAGCTGGACGAGCTCCTGAACGCGGTCCGGCCGGTGTGCCTCGCCCGCGGGATCTGCTGCCGCTTCGAGGAGGCGGATCATGTCCTCTACGCCACCGGGCTCGAGGCGGATCACGCCGCCGCCACGCTCCCCGAGGCCCCCGCGCCCGAGGCGGAGGGGCGCTGCCCGTACCACGTCGCGGGCAAGTGCACCGCGCGGGAGGCCCGGCCCCTGGGCTGCCGGACGTACTACTGCGACCCCTCCATGCAGGACGCGCTGGAGGCCACCCACGAGCGCTTCCTCGCGCGCATCCGGGAGGTCGAGCGCTCCCTTGGCTACCCAGCTGTCTACGCCCCGTTCCCCGCGCTCCTGGCGGACCGCGGCGTGGGACAACCGGGGAAGGACTCGACGCCGGGGTCGTCTTCACCGACATGCACCCCGTGAAGAAGGAGCACCCGGCGGCTCGCCCCTCGCGGAAGGGGCGCGGCGCCTTGATGATGCTGGTGTTGCTCGTCGTGGCCCTGCTCGGGGCCGCGGGGTTCAAGGCGCTGTCGCTTCTCCCCGGAGACTGGACGGATGGGTCGCCAGAGGCGCCGGCCCGGCCGGAGCTCGTGGCGCGGGCCCCGGCCCCAGCGCCCGAGGTCGCGGCGGCAGGTCCCGATCCGGTGAGCGAGCCCGAGGCCTTCGATGAGCGGCCCTATGACCTGAACGATCAGGCCATCGCGGCGCTCGAGGAGGGCCGCTTCGACCAGGCGATCGAGTGGCTAGAGGAGGCGGCGGCGGCGCGCCCGGACGTGCCCACCTTCGGGGCCAACCTCGGTGAGGCCTACCTCCGCCGAGCCCGCGCCGCGGACAGTGGGGCCTCCGACAGTGGGGCCGACACGGCGATCGACGACTTCGAGTCGGCCCTCGAGTGGATCGACGACCCCGAGCGGCGCGCGCAGGTCGAGACCCTGCTCGAGCGATCCCGGCGGGTACGCGATGAGGAGCGCGACTTCGTGGTCGAGCCGACCCTCCACTTCACCTTCCGCTACGACGGATCCCGTGAGGGGCTCGCTGGCGGGGTCGACCGTCTCAAGGTGCTTCTGGAGGAGACCTATCAGGAGTTCGGCGAGCAGTTCGGTCGCCGCCCGGTGGAGGCGGGGGAGGGGCGGATCGAGGTGGTCCTCTACGACGCGCAGGGCTTCGACAATGTGACGGGCCTCGGCGACTGGGCGGGCGGCGTCTTCGACGGGAAGATCCGCGTGCCGGTGGAGGATCTCCGGACGGAGCAGCGCTTTGCCCGGGTGAAGAGTGTGCTGCGCCACGAGACGGCCCACGCGTTCACCCGATCCATCGGGGGCGCGGCGGTGCCGTCATGGCTGAACGAGGGGGTCGCCCAGTGGCTCGAGGAGCCGGCGCGACGTGCGAGTGGCGTGAAGATCGCCCGCGCGAGGCTCGCCTCGGCGCCCCTGTTCCCACTGGCTCGCCTGAACGGGAACCTCGTGGGCTGGGAGGACCGCGCCGAGGTCGCGCGAGCCTATGACCAGGCCCTCGCCTTCGTGGATTATCTCGTGGCGCAGTTCGGGCAGGAGCTCGTCTTCACCATGGTGGCCGCCTGCCGAGACCGGGGGGTGGAAGGGGCCTCGGTCCACTTCCAGGAGCGAACCCTCGTGCCCCTTGACGCGGTGCTCGGCGACCTCGCGGCCTCCCTCGGGCGCTGAGCGGGCCGTGGACCCCGAAGGCGAGCGTCGCTTCGACAGGGCGTGACCATCCGGCGGCTGGATCGGTCACTGGGGGGTGATGATCTCCGTCCAGCCACGCTCCGGGCCCACGCCGGGTTCCCTTCGGCCCGGCGGCCCGCTGGCGGCCGATCTCGACGAGGAGGGGGACCTCCTCGTCAGCAGGCTCGGCCTCCTGGGTTGCAGGGTGCGTCTGTCCCTTGGGCAGGCATCCCCAGGGCAGGCATACCCAGGGCAGGGTTCATCGAGGCAGGGTTTATCAAGGCAGGGGTCATCGGGGGGCGCGCCTCTGCGGCGCGGGTCCTTCGCGACAGGCGCCCGGAGGGGGGCGGCCCGCCCGTGGCTTGCCGGGGTGTCGGGGCTCAATGAGGGAGCAGGCAAGGGCCCTGGGGAGGGGCGGGCGTTGAGGAAGAGTGGAGGAGCGGTCTCGGGAGGAGGGTCGGCTGCGCCAGCAGCCGGCGCGACTGCGGTCGCTGACGCCAAAGCGCACGCTGACGCGGTCGCGGGAGTCGCGCATGGGGCGGAGTCAGGGACGACCACCGCCCCCGGGGTCCGGAGCCGGGAGCGTCGGGCCCGAGCTGGACCTCGGCCCGCTGCGGGCTGGTGGAGTGCAGCGGCGCCTCCGGTGAGGACGCAGCAATGAACGGGGGTATGGGTTGGGATCCGGGAGCGGGCCTCGGCCTGGATCCGGCGAGCTCGAGGTGGGCTCCGCTGCTCACGGGCGCTCTCGGGGGACGAGTCTCCGATCGCCGCTTGCGGGCTCTGGCCCGCGCGGTCTCCCACCTGGGCCTGGCCCGGATCTCACGCCTGGGTCCGGGAGTCCTCGCCGTGGAATGCGGGTTGACCCGATCCCAGGCCCAGCGGCTCGCTGCGATGTTCGAACTTGGTAGGGATGTGGAGCGAGCCGGCGCGGCCCGGGGCGCCCAGGCCCGGACGCCGGCGGAGGCGTTTCGGCTCCTCGCGCCCGAGTTGCGAGGCCTCGAGGTGGAGTCCTTCCGGGTGCTCGTCCTCGACGTCCGAAAGCGGGTCATCAGCCACGAAGAGGTGAGCCGGGGGACCCTCGATGCGGCGTTGGTCCACCCGCGGGAGGTCTTCCGGCCGGCGCTCCGACTGGGTGGGGCCGCCCTCCTGCTGGCCCACAATCACCCTTCCGGGAATCCAGAGCCGAGCGCGCAGGATTGGCGGGTGACGCGCCGACTCCTCCGGGCCGGTCGGCTGCTCGGTATCCCCGTGACGGATCACCTCATCGTCGGAGGGTGCCAGTACATCTCCATGAGGTGCCTGAGTCAGTGGCCGGAGGTCGCGGCGGCGGGACGGGGCGAGCTTGCGTGATGGCCCGATTTCACACGGGGAACCACAGATCCAGAGCCAAGGAGATCGTGAGGCTGCGGGGGCTGGCGGGTAACCTGTAGGGCCCCGAGAGGTAAGGCCGTGCCAGGACTTCCTCTCTGCCCCGCCCCGCTCTCCTGAGCCCAGAACCCCCAAATGGACTATCAGTACGCCCTGCGCTTCGAAACCGGTGAGCGCCGCGGCGAGGTCGTCCCGATCCTCGTTGATGCCGCCGCGGGCGGCGTGTTCACCGTCGGACGCCGGCCAGGGAACTCCCTGCAGGTGACTGATGTGTCGGTCTCTGGCCAGCACGCGGAGGTCGCCGTCAGCGCGGGCGGAGTGGCTCTGCGTGACCTCGGAAGCACGAACGGCACCCAGGTGGGTGGTCGCAAGGTCTCCGAGATCGAGCTCCAGCACCTCGATCAGTTCGCCCTTGGGGCGGTGGAGTTCACGCTACTTGATCGGCGTCAGGACGCCCCGGCCCCCGGTGGCTTCGGCGGAGAGGAGCTGATGCTGGAGGAGCCCGACGAGCTGGTCCTCGAGGAGCCCGCCGCGGCCCCGATGCCCACGCGACGGCCGGCCCAGGCCCAGGCTCCGGATCCGGCCCAGGCCCAGGCACCGGGCATGTCGCAGGCCCCGACCTCAGCTCCGGCCCCTTCCTCGGCGCCAGCCCCGGCGCCGATGGACTTCGAGCTCGGTGACGAAGAAGAAGGCTCACTCGTGATCACCGCCGACGACCTCGCACGGTCCCGGAAGAGCTCCAAGCTCGGGCCCGTGCTCGTGGTCGTTCTCGCCGCAGCCGGCGCGGGGGCCTGGTGGTGGACGGGACAGAAGTCCGACGAGGGGGCGGGACGCGCGGACGCGTCGCTCGCCGTGGCCGCCGTCCCCGGCAACCTGATCCCCACGGGATACTCCTTCGAGAAGACAGAGGGTTGGGCCGTGGACGAGAGCCACGCGGCCTTCTGGGACCCCTCGCGCTCGGCGCGACGCAGCGGTCGGAACGGGATCCGCGCCGAGCTCTTTGGCGGAGACCTCGCGGTCATCGCCTCGGATCCGGTCCGGCTCCCCAGCACCTCACGGAGCGT
Source organism: uncultured bacterium (assembly GCA_905480285.1). Lineage (GTDB taxonomy): Bacteria > Planctomycetota > UBA1135 > UBA1135 > Saltatorellus. The sequence continues at coordinate 8,449 of CAJQPT010000232.1, read as the reverse complement.
GCGGGCCGTGGCGCAGGTCCGCGGCGAGGCGGACACCGCGGCCCGACTCGGGTTGCGCTTCACAGGCGCGGGTGACGAGAGCCCCTCGGTCACGGTCTGGTCCGAGCCCCTCACGGGGAGCGAGGACTGGACGGAGTTGGCGCTGGAGGGCGCGGCGCCGCGTGGCATGGATCGCGTGAGCGTCGTCCTGCGCGGCGAGGGGCGCGCGGCACCGGTCTCTGGAGACCGTCGATCGGACGGCAGCGACTCCGGCGTGGAGCCCGCGTCCCTGGACGTGGACGATGTCGCGCTCGTGCCCTCCGATGCCGCGGGGCTTCGGCTCCGCGAGCACGACGCATGGTCCATGGCGGTCGTGGGGATGAATGCGGAAGGCGAGGCCCTCGCGGTCGCGCTCTCCGTGCTGGACCAGCCGAAGGTCTCCTCGCTTCGAGTTCACCGTGCCGGGACCTCGCATGATGGCGTCGCCCTCGCCCTCGCGGGAGAAGACGGCGCCTGGGAGCTGACCCCTGCGGAGGCCGGGGAGCTGGTCCTCCGCGCGGAGGGAGAGCTCGTCTCCGAGGGCCTCGCGACGCTCGGCGCGTCAGGCTACGTGGCCCATGGCATGTCGTTCGAGCTCTCCAAGGCGCGCGACCTGCTCCTCGGAGCCGACGCCGGGCTGGTCCGGATCTCCAGCAGCGAGCCGCTGCAGTTCTCCTCGAAGCCCTCGGGGGACGATGCGGTGCTGCGCGCGAGCCTGCCCGCCGGGGTGACTCTCCGGGTGCAGGTGGAGTTCTCCGACGAGCGCATTCAGGCCGAGCGGTTAGCCCTGCAGGCCATGGAGCTGCGCAAGCGCGGCAGCCGCGGCGCCGCGCTGGCGACGTGGCAGACCCTGCTCAGCACCGTGCCCTTCGACGCAGGGCTGGTGGATCGTGCCGTCGTCGCGCAATCTGAGCTGGGTGCCGAGGCGAGGGCCTCACTGAGGGAGCTTGGAGCCGAGCTGGAGCGCGCGCGTTACTTCGGGCTCTCCGGCCTCTTTGAAGAGAAGCTCGGCCACGCGCTCGCGCTGGCCAAGGAGTACGAGGGCTCCGGCAAGGTGGAGGAGCAGTTCCTTCAGCTGGCGGGTGAGATCAAGGCCGAGCTCGCTGGACTGCTCGGAGAGAACGATCGCTATGAGCGCCTTCGACTGGAGGGGATCTCGAAGGTCCTCCAGGCCGATGGCGCGCTCAACCTGGTCAAGCGTGTGGACGACTACGCCTCGGACCTTGGGTCCACAGGAGCCGGGGAATCCGGAAGTGCCGGGGATGCCGGCGGATCCGGTGCCGCCGGGAAAGAGGAGGAGCGCTGATGGCGAAGACATGTACAGGAGCGGACGTCGGGGCACGGTCCGCCGTGGCAATCCGTGGCGCCTGGAAGGGGGGGACGTTCCACGTCTCCAACTTCGCGGTGGGAGAGAATGACCTGGGCACCGTGGACTCGGGCTGGGCGTCTCTGCAAGCGGACTTCAAGCTCGGGGCGACGCGAATCGCGGCCTCCGGCCGTGAGGTCAACGTGCGCTACACGCGGGTCCCGGGCGTCCCGGACTGGCAGCTGCGGAACCTGATGCGGTTCGAGGTTCAGGAGGTCGGGGATCAGTCCGGCGCCGAGGTCGCCTCGGACTTCAACCTGCTCCCGCGGCCCCCGGAGATCGAGGGTGAGGACGTGGTGCTCCTGGCCATGGCGCGCGAGGCCCTCCTCGAGGAGCACTCCGACGGGGTCGAGGTCGCTGGCGGAAGCGTCGACGCGTTCTCCCCGGCATCCATCGGGCTCTACAACGCCTTCACGCGCTACGGGGTGGTGGAGGACGACACGGTGCTCCTCGCGAACATCGGACACGAGACGACCGACGTCGTGCTCGTGCGGGGAGCGGACCTGGTCTTCGCCAGGAACCTGACCGGCGGCTCGGGCCTCTTCGACGAGGCCCTCGTCCAGCGGCTGCAGCTCTCGTCAGCGCGGGCAGAGGCCACCAAGATCGATCACGTGGACCTCACGCCCGGTGCACGCCACTCGACGCCGGAGGGGGAGAAGGCCACCCGCGCGGTGATGGCCGCGGCAGGCCAGCTGACCTCGCTGCTGCAGAGCGCCGTGATGTTCTGCAAGACGCAGGTGAAGCTCAGTGGCCTGAAGGTCGACAGGGTGCTGCTCTGCGGCGGCGGTGCCGGGCTGCGGGGGCTCCCCCGCTACCTGTCCGCGGGCATGGGCGTCCCGGTGGAGCTGTTCGATCCGTTCCGGGTCGTCGACACCTCCGCCCTCGACCCGGACGCCGCAGACCGGCTCGCGGGTCATCAGCTCGAGTCGGTGGTCGCGCTGGGGATGGCCACGATGGCCTCGGACCCGGAGGCTTACTCCCTGGAGATCGTCCCGGAGGCCCTGGCGAAGAAGCGGGCCTTCCTGGGTGGGACCGTCTGGCTCATCGCCGCGGCGGTGCTGGCGGTGGCCTTCCTCGGGTACAGGGTGACCTACCTCAATGAGAAGCTGGATCGGCTGACGGGGGAGAACCGGGGGCTCTCCTCGGTACTCTCGCGTGCGCGCAACATTCACGCGGACACTGAAGCGCTGGTCGGAGAGAACACTCGCCTGATCGCCGAGACGGTCGAGCTCCAGGGCATCGCGGGCTCAGGCGAGCAGCTGGCTCGGGCGGTCGCGTTCCTCGATGACAGCCTGCCCAGTGATTTCTGGATCACGCGGGTCGAGAGCGCCTTCGGAACCGACAGCGAGCTGCGCCTCGAGCGAGGGAATGAACGCCCGATCCTCTCTATCGAGGGGCAGGCCAGGGACGGCGTGCAGTCGCCCACCGCTCAGTTTCAGCAGATGCTGGCCGAGCTCGAGGAGGCCATGCCCTACGCCGCCCTGAAGCCGTCCATTGACCGCAACAAGTTCAAGATCGACATGACGTCCTTCGCGGGAGCGCCGGAAGAGACCGAGGAGGAAGACGATGGATCTCAATGATATCTGGCAGGAGAACAAGCGATTCATCACGACCGTGGGGTCGGGGCTCCTGGTCTTTCTGATCGGCCTCTTCGTGGTGAACGGGATGTACGCGGGCGACATCCAGACCGTCGAGGGGCAGATGATGAGCGCCCGGAGGAAGCTGAAGTCGGAGATGTTCACCGCCGACGACCGAGACAACGCCAGGGACGAGAACGAGGCGCTGCTCGCGAGCTTTGACCTGCTGTCTGGGGCCGTGGCCTTCCTGCCGCGCACCGAGTTCGACCTCGAGGGGCGCACCGACTCTGCTCGCAACGTCTACATGTCTTCGGTGGATCGGGTCCGCAATCGAGTGGAGGACCTCGCAAGCCGGCGCCGTGCACGCCTGCCGGAGGGCCTCGATCTGGAGCGCCTCGAGACCAACAACGTCGACGCGATCGAGCGGAACCTGCACGCCGTTGACCTCCTGGAGCGGGTGCTCGTACTGGCCGTCGAGTCCGGGGTCAAGCAGGTGCGCCGCGCGGACATCAAGCTCGATCCGGCCTTCATCGCGCGCCGCGGGTTGGGATCCATCGAGAAGACCAAGGTCTCCGTCGACATCGTCGCGAGCCCTGAAGCGGTGGCGCGCTGGCTCCTGGCCTGCGAGACACCGGTGACCGGCGAAGACGAGCGCTCCGTGCGCCACCAGGCGCTCCCAATCGACTCGATTGACGCGCGACGCGCCACGTCCAAGTCGGACGAGGTTCAGGCCAAGGTCACCTTCATTGTCGTTCGCGTGAACGAGATCGAGGTCTCCGAGGACGAGGACGCCTGAGCGCGTCATCCTTCGATCATTCACTGTCCCCAACCGTCGAGCTAGATGCGCAAAGAGCCGGTCGTCTTCCTGATCTTCGCAGCCTTCGTTGGCTGGAAGTTCAATGTCATGCTCATGGACTCGGACTCCGGGAGGCGTTCTGCCAGGGTCCAGCCCAAGGACTACGTGAGCCTCCAGGTGCCTGATGTCGATCTGGCGCTGGCGGACCGCGGGCGTACTTTGGCCATGGATCGGGACCTGTTCTCGCCGCCTTCGCCCACGTCGTCGCTCCCGCCGCTCGGGGTGTTGCTCCCGCCGCTGGAGCCCATGACGGCCCTGGCCCCACCCACGGGATGGGGGCCCGATCCCGCGCTCTACGGCGAGTTTCTCCGTCGCCCGGAGCGTCGTGCGGACACCACCGTGCTGCCAGGGCTCTTCGATTCGGTGGAGGCCGCCGGCGCAGGGGACAACGTGGAGGACGCCTCCTCAGGCGAATTGGCCATGGGGCTCTCCGATGACCCCGAGGCTCGCGCGGCTCAGATCGCCGGGCTCAAGAGGGAGTTCGACTGGATCTACACGAACAAGTTCGAGTTCGGCCGCCTCCTGAACGAGAACCGCTACGAGCTCCCGGACCTCGAGGACCCCGAGCTGATCTTCCTCCCGGTCAATCCCGCGACCGGGGCGCCGATCTACCGGACGCCGATCACTTACGTCCCGGGCCGGGTCGACGAGTTCGGGCTCGTGGACAACGCCCTCACCGAGGTCGAGGTCGGGCTCGTGCAGTTCAGCGACCCGCTCCAACCCGGTGAATTTGAGGCCGCCCTTCAGTTCGCGGACGGCTGCCTCCTGAAGCGTAACGAGACCCCGCGCGCCCTCGAGGTGGCGGAGACGCTCTACCAACGGGCCCAGGCGATCAACCTGCAGGACGACGCGCGGCCGCGTCTCGGACTCGCCACTTGCTTCCAGCTGGGGTTCCGCTTCGAGGACGCGTACGAGACGTACAAGTCTCTCCTGGAGAGCGGTCACGACACGAACGCGTCGATCCACGCTCGCCTTGGTGTCTTGCTGGCCCAGCTCCGCATGAAGGACGACGCGGAGGCCAGCTTCCGCGAGGGCCTGCGCGTCGAGCGGACCAACTGGGAGGCGCGTTACTGGTACGGTCGCTTCCTGGTCCGTGAAGGCCGCACGACGGAGGCGCTCGAGCACCTCCAGGAGGCTGTCCGCCGGGAACCCAAAGGGTCCGAGGAGCGGGGAATGCGCGTCCGGATCCGACTCGCTCACGCAGGGGCGCTGCTCGGTGCAGGCAAGATGGACGAGTCCGTCACGGCCTTCGGCACCGCGCTCAGCGCGGATGTTGCCGACGAGGTCGGACTGCAGGCCGTCGCCGCCGCCGGCTCGCTGTCGGCGATGCGCTTCGCGGGCGACGCCTCCTCGCTCGCGGGGGCTGGCTTCGGCGGCGATGACGCGGCGCCCGTGGAGGGCGGCTTCGATGTCCTCCTGGCGGCGGGGCTCTTTGCCATGGACGCGGGTGAGTTCGAGGTGGCGGCCCAGACGCTGGGCCTGGCCCTCGACGCCGATCCATTCCGTCGGTTCGAGGCGCTGCGCGCCATGAGTCGTCTGGCGGAGATCACCGGGAATCGCGAGGAAGCCGTGACCTTCGCGGACGAGGCGCTGCGCGCCGCGCCCGGAGATCCGTGGACGCTCTTTCAGCGCGGACGCCTGTACGAGCAGGACGGCGACGACTTCGAGGCCCGCGCCGCCTATCGCGCGGCGCTCGACGTGGAGCTGGATCTCGTCCCGGCCCTCGAGCGCATGGCGGCCCTGCTTCAGGCGTCCGGCGATCACGCCGGCGCAGAGCGGTACTTCGAGCGAGCTCTGACCGTGGAGACGGGAAGCGCTGTCCTCTGGTCACGGCGCGGCTGGAATGCGCTCCAGGCCGGCGACCTCAGCCGCGCGGAGATCTGCTTCGGCGAAGCACGCCGCCTGTCTCCGGCCCTGGCCTCGGCCCGCGCCGGTGTGGCCTGGTCCAACTACGTCGCCGGGGACTCGGCGGAGGCGATCACACTCTTCAGCGAGATTGTCGACGACCGGCGGGCCTCCGGAGAAGAAGACGCGATATCGGTCTACGCCAACGCCCAGGGGACGCGCATCGTGGACCACGAGTCCAAGGAGGTCTGGCTCGACCGCTTCGACCGCGCCCCGGGCCGGGTCGGTAACGGCTGGGTCCTCGACCAGGGGTTCGGTCCCCTGGTGGATATCCGTGAAGAGGGCATCGCCATCGAGGGGCAGAATGACCGGGGCGGGCGTACGCGAGCCTTCCGATCACTGCCGCCCGATCGCTTCCTCGCCTTCTCCTGCGTGCTGACCGTGGGGGAGAAGGCCAAGGGCACCCGGTCGGGGGTCTTCATCTCGAGCGAACGTACGCGGCCTGGTGGAGATTCACAGGTGACGGCTGAGGTGGTCATCTGCCGCAATCGGGACGGACTCCTGGAGGCCCGGGTTCAGAAGTCGCCGACCGATGAGGAGGCGAGCTTCAAGCAGGTCGTCGGGCCCGCCTGGCCCATTGGCCAGCCGATCAGGGTGGAGATCGAGAGGGTCGGGGACGACCTCGACGCCACCTTCAACATTTACATCGACGGCGAGCCCGTGGCCACCAACGTGGAATGCGACCGCCTGACGTCCTCGCGGCAGCCCATCAACTTCGGCGCCTTCGTGGGCGGCGAGGCGGGACGCCGGGCCGACCTGTTCATGGACGACGTTCGGGTCGTCCGGAGGCGCTGATCCATGCTGACCCCTCGAATGACCCGGCGGCGGGACCCCGCGCCGGCATCCCGCGCGGGCTTCTCCCTCGTGGAGCTGCTGGCGGTGATCATCATCATCTCCCTGCTCGTCGCCTTCTTGATCCCGAACCTCCTCTCGTCTCAGGAGGCGGTGAACTCCAAGATGACGCAGACGTGGCTGGATCAGGTGTCGGCCGAGATCTCGGCCTACGAGCGAGAGAAGGGGGACTTCCCTCCCTCGACCTTCCCGCGCAAGCTCGACCCCAAGCCGAGCAAGACGAACATGGGCGTCGAATCGCTCCTGATCGCGCTCATGCCGGCGGACGGGTCGTACCTCGCCAGCGGGGACTACGGCGATCGCCTCGGGAACACCGACGGAGACGACAGCAAGAAGCCCCACTCCCGGTTCAAGAGCTCCGATGTGTTCGAGCTCTGCGATCACTGGGACAACCCGATCGCGTACCTGCATCGACGGGACTACGAGAAGGGAGGGACCTACCTGACCTATAGCGATGAGGCCTCCGACTGGATCGAAGAGAAGGTCGTAGGTGCGGTCAACCCGACCACGGGCTCGCCGTACCGCATGGACTCGTTCCAGCTCATCTCCGCCGGCCCCGACGGGCAGTTCGGAACGCTCGACGACATCGGGAACTTCAAGCGCTGAGCCGCCGCTGACCTCGAGCCTGATGCGCAATGACCTCTCCTCGCACGCGCCGGACGCGGACCTCTCCGGGCGCAATCATGTGCTCCGTGAGTTCCGTGAACTCCGGGGGGGCCGCGGAGCTGCGGGCTTCAGTCTCCTGGAGCTGCTCCTGGTCATGGCGCTCCTTGGCATCGTCATGGGGGTCGGCCTCGGCAGCTTCGCGTCCTTCGACCCGGGCCGTGGCGCGGCCCGCGGCCTCGTGGCGAATGCGCTCCGGCAGACCCGCAACACGGCGGTTGAGCGGGGCGCGCCGGCGCGGATTCTGATCGACCACAGCCGGGCGACGGTGCGCTCCGAGGCGTTCGCGGTGGCGGGGACCTGGCGCTTCGAGGATCAGGCGCTCGCGGGAGCCCGCGGGGTGAACGGCGTGGCGGACGGGTTCCCCGGGGCCTTCCTCGCGGAGGATGGATATGTCGGCCGGGCGCTGGACCTGGACCTCGGTCCGCGCGGGGCGAAGGTCCAGATTGACCTCAGCTCGGACCCCATCTTTGACCTGGCTTCGGGCTTTCGGCTCTCGGCCGTGCTCCGACCCGCAGCGTTCGTGGACGCGGACGTGATCGACCTCGGCAAGGTGGTCCGGGTCAAGGCGCGCAGCGACGGGTCGGTGACCTTCGAGCTCACGACCCAGCGCGATGACGGGCTGGGTCGCGCCGTGAAGGGAGAGACCATCACTCTTCAGTCTGGCGGCGGCGTCCTCGAGCCGGGCCACTGGACGCAGCTCGAGCTGCGCTACGACCGACGGCGCGTCGTGGCGCTCGCCGACGGTGTGCCGGTCGCAGAGCGGGCGGAGTCGCGACCGATCTGGAGGTTGGAGGGCGGCCTCGTGCTCGGCGGCGGGCGTCGCAGGTTCGCGGGGTGCGTGGACGATGTGGTGCTCTCGGTCATCACGGTGGGGGACGAGGTGGTCCTGCCGAAGAGCGCAGAGTTCGTCGCGAACGGTCCGACAGAGGTGCGGTTCGATGAGAGCGGCGCCCTCGATCCCGTGTTTCACGCGGGGCCTGTCGGCATCGAGTTGATCTTCGACGACGGCCGCTCAGAGCTGATCACGGTACGGGCGCTTGGGACGGTGGACGCATGATGACTCCTATCTCGCGAGGCCGCGCGGAGCAGGGCTTCGTGCTCGTGCTGGTGCTCTTCATCTTGCTGGGGCTCTTTGCGCTCACGGCGCCGTTCCTGGCGACGGCGCGCAACGCGGACGCGGCGAGTGAATTCGAGAAGAACGACGTGCAG
>CAJQPT010000231.1 GCA_905480285.1 uncultured bacterium | reverse complement strand
GCACCCCTTCCGACCGACCCGAAGAGATGTCCTGCGAGCGGGGGTCGCGTCCACGCTGGGCTTCGGTGAGCTTGCTCGCGCGGCGGATGGCGTCGACGAAGGGGCCGCCCCGTCTGCCCAGGCAGTGATCCAGATATTCCTCCCGGGCGGCCTCGCTCACCAGGAGACGTTCGATCCCAAGCCCTACGCGCCCTTGGCCTACCGCGGAGACGTCAAGGCCATCCCCACGGCCCTGGACGGGGTTCGGTTCGGGAGCCGCTGCAAGGAGACGGCCAAGGTAGCCGACCGGCTCAGCGTGATCCGCTCGTTCACCCACGGTGAGGCGGCCCATGAGCGCGGGGTGCACAACATGATGACCGGCTTCCGGCCGAGCCCCGCCGTGGTCTACCCCAGCATGGGCAGCGTGGTCTCCCACGAGCTCGGTGGCCAGCGAGACCTCCCCGCCTACGTCTGCGTACCGCAGCCGCCGAACGTCTATGCCGGGTCGGGCTATCTGTCCTCGTCCTTTGCGCCCTTCGGGCTCGGCGGCGACCCCGCCTCTCGGTCCTTCAAGGTGAAGGACCTTGACCTCCCGAAGGGTGTCGACAGCGCGCGGTTTGCTCGCCGCCGCGCGATGCTCGAGGACGTCAACGGGCACTTCCTCGAGGCGGTGGATGCCGACGAGGTCGGGGCCATGGGGGACTTCTATGAGCGCGCCTACGGACTCCTCGCCTCGGACACGGCTCGGAGCGCCTTTCGACTCGACCAGGAGCCGGGCAAGCTACGCGACAGGTACGGCCGGGGCGGCGCCGGGCAGCGCCTCCTCATGGCGCGCCGCCTCGTGGAGAGCGGCGTGCGCTATGTCACGGTGAGCCTTGGTTCCTGGGACATGCACACCAACATCTCGTCGGGGATGCGTCGTCAGTTTCCTTCGGTCGACCGCGCCTTCGCGACCCTCATCGCAGACCTGGATGACCGTGGGCTCCTGGACAGCACGCTCGTCCTGCTCACCACCGAATTCGGGCGGACCCCGCGCATCAACCCCACCGGCGGACGGGATCACTGGCCCCGGGTCTTCTCTGTGGTGATGGCCGGCGGCGGGGTCAAGCGCGGCCATGTCCACGGACGCTCGGATGCCACGGCCTCAGAGGTGGAGGAGAAGGCCGTCGGGCCGGAGGATCTCGCGCGGACCGTGTATACGCTCATCGGAGTCGACCCCGACCGGACCCTGCTCGCCGGAGGGAACCGCCCCCTTCAGCTTGTGAAGGGGGGGCGCGTGATTCGAGAGGTGCTCGCGTGATCGGGCGGTGCCGGCTCTCTCTCGTCGTCGGCGTGGTGCTGATGGAGCTCTCGAGCGCCCAGGTCCCGACCCTTACATCGGTCCTCCCGAGGGGCGGCCAGCGTGGGACCGAGCTGACCGTCGAGCTCAAGGGGCGCAAGCTCGGGGGCGCGCTGGACCTGATGTTCAGCGATGGTGCGCTGGAGCTGGTGGAACTCAAGCAGGAGGCCGCGAACCGGATCGAGGCGCGGGTGCGCGTCCTTGAGGGGGCGCCGCCGGGGCCGCGCTGGGTTCGCGTGCGAACGGCCACCGGCCTCTCCAATCTCCTCAACTTCTCCGTCGGGGCCTTCCCGCACGTGGAGGAGGCGGAGCCCAACGGTTCTCGCGAAGAGGCCGTGCTGCTGGAGCTTGGAGACGGGGCGTCGGTGACGGTCCGGGGGGTCGCCGACCTCGAGGACATGGACGTCTTTCGCGTGGACGGGCGCGCCGGGCAGCAATTGTCCGTGGAGGTGGAGGCCATGCGCATCGGCTCGCGCCTGGACGCGGCGGTCTCCGTCGTCGACGCGGCGGGCTTCGTGCTCCGCTCGTGCGACGACGTGGCCTTCGCCCGCCAGGACCCGGCCTTCACCGTGGAGCTCCCACGGGATGGGCCGTACTTCATCCGCGTCCGGCAGGCCACCTACCGAGGGAGCAAGGACGCCCATTACCTGCTGCACGTCGGCGCGTTCCCGCGCCCGTACGCCGTCCTGCCCATGGGCGGCCCGCCCGGCGAACCGCTCGAGGTGGAGCTGTTGGGTGGGGCCGGGTCGCTCGGGCGCGCCTCGGTGACGGTCCCAAGCGCAGGGACCCACGGGGGGTGGATCCCCGCGGGCGCGGCGGCGGTGCCGGTTGAGGTGAACGGGATCCCGGCGCCGACCCCCTGCTGGCTGCGGCCCTCGCCGCTCACCAATCACACTGAGCCGACCGACGGCTCCGTGATGACCATGGCGGTCCCCGGGGCGTTCAACGGCTGCCTCGAGGTGCCCGGTGACACGGACCGCTTCGCCTTCGAGGTGGTGAAGGGCGAGACCTACGTGGTGGACGTCTGGGCCCGCCGCCTCAGGTCTCCGGTGGACAGCGTGCTCCGGTTGCGCCGTGACCCCTCCAAGGCGCCGGTCAAGGTCAACGACGACGCCGAGGGGCAGCCCGACAGCGCCATGCAGTTCACCGCGAAGGGCGGGGGCGTGGTGGAGCTCGAGATCCTGGACCAGCTCCGTCGTGGCGGGCCGGAGTTCACCTATCGGGTCGAGGTCACCCTCCAGGCCCCTTCGATCAAGGTCTCAACCCCTCGACCGATCAAGGCCGCCGCCGTGCCCCGAGGCGGGCGTGCCCTCGCAATCCTGAGGGTCGAGCGGGAGCGTGTGCCGGGTGAGCTGGAGCGCCACCTGTCCGGGCTCCCGGAGGGCGTGACGGCCACCATTCTGGAGCTGCCCCCCGGTTTGGGGGTCCTGCCGATTCTGCTGGAGGCGGCCCCTGACGCACCGCTGGCTCACTCGGAGCTGGAGGTGCGCGTTGAAGGCGGCGGCGCCTCCGCGGGGATGATGGACGAGCGGACGCTGGTGGAGGGGGCGAACCAGACCTACTTCTGGGCCCAGACCGTCCGGGGTCTTGCCCTCGCGGTGACCGAGCCGGCGCCCATGGAGCTGTTTCTCGAGATCCCCGACGTGCCGATGCCGCGACGCGGCGCGCTCGACGTCGTCGTCCGGGTGAAGCGGGCCGAGGGGATCACCGGCCCGGTGACCGCGGCGCTCTCCTACCTGCCACAGGGGGTCACCTCCTCCCGACAGGTCACGATTCCAGCGGGGGCCGATCAGGGGACGATCAGCCTCAACACCGCCCCCGACGCGCGGATCGGTCGCTGGAGCATGGTCGTGGAGGGCGGGATCGAGGGCCCGGCGAGCCGGGTGCGCGTCGCCTCGGCGCCGGCGACCCTGGAGGTCACGCCGCCCTTCCTGACCGGCAAGGCGCAGGCCCTCTCCCTGGCGAGGACCGATTCGGGTCCGCTCCTGGTGGAGGTGACGCGGCGCGAGGCGTGTCCGGGCGGCGGCAAGCTCCTGGCCCAGGGTCTCCCGCGCGGCGTGAGCTCCGCGCCGGTGGAGCTCGGGGCGGAGCCCGGCGCCGGCGAGGTGGAGGTCCTCGTGCCCATGGAGGTCGCAGCGGACAGTCCGACGGGCAAGCACTCCGGCCTCGTCCTCAACGCCGTCTTCGAGCTCCCGGGAGGTCGGGTCGTCCAGTCGGTCGCGAGCGCGGAGCTGCGGATCAAGCGGGCGCCGGCCGCGGCCAGGGCGTCCAAGCCCAAACCAGCACCCGCGCCCGAGGAGGTTCCCGCTCGTCCCCTGACGCGCCTGCAGAAGCTGAGGGCGGAGCACGCGGAGCATGTGGGCGGAGCCCCGGGGGGGGACCGGTGAGCCTCCCGACCTGGGTGGCCCTCGGGGTCGGCCTCTGGGCGGCGACCGGCGACGCGTCGTCGAACGGCGCGGCGGGCGACGGCGCTGCGGCGCCCACGCCTTTGGCGGCTCCCATGCACGAGGGCACAGGAGCGCGGCGAGCCGCCGCGTCGGCGCCCAGCCTGCTTGTCTATCCCGCGGAGATCTCCCTGAGCTCGGCCCGGGATCGGCAGCGGGTCCTTGTGATGACCGCGGCCGCAGGCGGGGTCAGCGGCGACCGTTCCGAGGCGGCGGCCTTCGAGATCGCGGATTCCTCCGTGGCGCGCCTCGACGGCGCCGAGGTGGTCCCGGTGGCGGCCGGCGAGACCAGCCTCTGGGTGTACGCGCTCGGCCAGGTCCAGGAGGTGCCCATCACGGTCACGGACCCTGACCAGAGCCCGCCCATGAGCTTCCAGCTTGACGTGGTCCCGGTCTTGACGGCGCGGGGGTGCAATAGCGGAGCCTGTCACGGGTCGGCGCGCGGCCAGGACGGCTTCCACCTCTCGCTGTTCGGCTACGACCCTGAGGGGGACCGCGAGCGGCTCGTGGATCAGCTGCCGGGGCGCCGGATCAACCGGGCGGTGCCGGCCCACAGCCTGCTGCTGGAGAAGGCCACTGGCGCGGTGCCCCACACGGGGGGCGCCCTGATGGGGGCCGCGGACGCGGACCACGAGACCCTGCTGGCCTGGATCCGTGAGGGCGCCACCGAGGACGGGAGCGACCTCGCAGAGCTCACGTCCATCGAGCTCTTCCCGCCCGAGGTCCTCCTCGAGGGGGCAGGCCAACGCGTCCGCTTCATGGTCCGCGCCCGGTACTCCGACGGCACGGACCGGGACGTGACCCCCCTCGCGCGGTTCAGGACCAGCAACGAGGTGACCGCCGAGCCCACTGAGGACGGCGCGGTCCTGAGCGGTCAGCCCGGCGAGGCCTTCGTGACCGCAAGCTACGGCGTCTTCACGGTGGGCGTGCCGGTCATCGTGCTGGCCGAGGGGGCCGGCGCGGAGTACGGCGACCCCGCCGACGCCAGCCTGGCGGGGAACTGGATCGATGAGCTGCTGGAGTCCAAGCACCGACGGCTGAGGGTGGCGCCGTCCACGACGTGTTCGGACGAGGAGTTCATCCGGCGGGTGACCCTCGACACCATCGGGCTGCTCCCGACGGTCGAGGAGCGCGCCGCCTTCCTCGCGGACGCGCGGCCCCCGGTCGAGAAGCGCTCGGCGCTGGTCGAGGACCTCCTCGGGCGCCGGGAGTTCTCCGACCTGTGGGTCATGAAGTGGGCCGAGCTCCTCGGGATCCGATCTGGCAACGACGGGGTCAGCGAGAAGTCCGCGCTGCTCTACTTCGAGTGGATCCGAGATCGCCTCGCGGCCAACGTCCCGGTGGACGAGGTGGTGCGTCAGCTCCTCACGGCCAGCGGGGGGACCTTCGCCGCGCCCGAGTCCAACTTCTATCAGGTGGAGCGGGACACCCTCGTGCTCACCGAGAACGTGGCCCAGGCCTTCCTTGGGATCCGCCTGCAGTGCGCGCAGTGCCACAACCATCCCTTCGATCGCTGGACCCAGGACGACTACTACGGCTTCGCCGCCTTCTTCGCCCAGGTGGGCCGCAAGCGCGCCGAGGATCCCCGGGAGTACGTGATCTACGACCGCCGCGGCGGGGAGGTCCGCCACCCCGTGACCAAGCAGGCGGTGCGGCCCCGCTTCCTCGGCGGCGAGGCGCCGGAGCTGGGCGGCCGCGACCGCCGCGAGGTGCTCGCCGAGTGGCTCACGTCGCCCGACAACCCCTGGTTCTCGCGCTCGCTCTCCAACCGCATCTGGGCTCACTTCATGGGCCGCGGGGTGGTGGAGCCGGTGGATGACTTCCGTGTTAGCAACCCGCCCAGCGAGGCCGCGCTCCTGGACGGTCTCTCCGAGCGGCTGGTGGCGACGGGCTACGACCTGAAGCAGCTCGTGCGTGAGATCACCGGCTCTCGGGCGTACCAGCGCTCCACGGCCGCCACCGAGGCCAACGCGCAGGACGTCCGCAACTTCACCCGCCAGCAGGTGCGCCGGCTGCGCGCGGAGACCCTGCTCGACGTGGTCTGCCAGGTCACCGGGTCGCCCGTGAAGCTCCGGGGCCTGCCGCTGGGGGCCCGAGCGGTCGAGATCGCCGACGGGGCGACGAGCAACTACTTCCTGCAGACCTTCGGTCGCGCGCAGCGCGAGACGGTCTGCGCCTGCGAGGTGTCCTACGAGCCCTCCCTCTCGCAGGCCCTGCACCTGCTGAACGGCTCCACGGTCTCGCGGCAGATCTCCAAGGGGGCGGTCATCAAGGACCTGCTCGCCGGCGGGAGCACCCCGCCTGAGGTGATCTCGCTGCTCTACCTGCGCTGTCTCGGCCGCGAGCCTTCGGCCGAGGAGCTCGCCACCCTGAGCGCCAAGGTGGCGGACGCCCCAGACCTCGAGCCGGCCCTCGAGGACGTGTTCTGGGCGCTCCTCAACTCCCGTGAATTCCTGTTCCAGCACTGACGATGTGGACCTCCATTCTCCTCGCCGCAGGCGCGGCGATCGCGCCGGATGACGCGGCTCCCCCCAACTTCGCGGACCACATCGCGCCCGTGCTGCGCGAGAACTGCGTGTCGTGCCACCGGGGCAGCCGCGCCCGTAACGGGCTGGACCTGCGGAGCGTGAAGGCCATCCTCAAGGGAGGGAGCGCGGGACCAGCGATCATCCCCGGAGACGCCTCCGGCTCGCTGCTCTATCAGGTCATGGCCCACGAGGCCGAGCCCTTCATGCCCCCGGACGAGGAGGCCCTGGCCCCCGCCGCGGTGCAGCTGGTGGCCGAGTGGATCGACGGGGGCGCGCGGGTGGACGCCAAGGACTCCGGGGCGAGCGCTGCGGCCCCCCAGCAGGCCGTGGTGGCGCCGCCGCTCCCCTCGGGGAAGGCGCCCATGCCCGCGGGGCTGCCCACCCAGCCGGCCTGGTGGACGGAGCGGAGCGGCGCGGTGATGGCGGTGGCGGTGAGCCCCGGCGCACCCCTCGCCGCCGTGGCGGGCTTCCGCCAGGTGAGCCTCTACGAGCTCCCGGCAGGGAACCTGCTCGGCGTGCTCCCGTTCCCCCCGGGTCAGGTCCACAGCCTGCGCTTCAGCACGGGCGGCGAGGTGCTCGTGGCGGGGGGCGGCCGCTCCGCGGACTCCGGGAAGGCCGTGGCCTGGGACGTGGCCACGGGCCGCGCGTGGGCTGAGGTGGGCGATGAGCCCGACGTCGTCCTCGATGCGGACATCTCGGTGGACCTGGCGCGGATCGCGCTGGGGGGGCCGGACCGGGTGCTGCGCGTGTTTGACGCTGCGACCGGAGAGCTCGCCTACGAGGGAGGAGGTCACACGGACTGGGTGACGGCGGTGGCGTTCAGCCCGGACGGTGTGCTCGTGGCCTCGGCGGATCGTGCCGGCGGGCTCTACGTGCGAGAGGCCCTCAGCGGGGAGGAGTTTCACCGCCTGCCTGCGGTGGACGGCGGGGTGACGAGCCTCAGCTGGCGCGCGGACTCGATGGTGCTGGCGGTCGGTGGCGAGGGCGGGAAGGTCGCGCTCTTCGAGATGGAGAACGGCAAGCGCATCAAGAACTTCAGCGCGGGCTCCGGGGTCCTCGACCTCCAATACGGCAGGACCGGGGCGCTGGCTTCCGCCGGGCGGGACGGTGGCTTCAGGGTGCATGACGGCAACGGGAAGCAGCGGGCGAAGATGGGCCCTGCGCCCGCGCCCGGGGTGAGCGCGGCGATCTCCGGCGATGGGCGATGGATCCTCGGGGGGGACAGCGCCGGCCAGGTGCACCTCATCGAGGTGGAGTCCAAGAAGACGGTCGCGACCCTCGCGCCGTTCCCCGCGACGGACGAGGCGCGGGCCTTGCGGGCCGCCGAGGCGAGGGAGGCCTCCGTGGCCGCGGCGCTTGGCGCGGAGCGGGAACGCTTCGAGGCGGCGGAGGCGGGGCAGGCCGGCGTGGCCGAAGCCGCGGGGGCCGCGCGACGCGAGGCGGAGGAGGCTGCGGCTCGGGCCGCGGAGGCGAGGGAGGCCGAGGCGGCGGCCGTCGCCGCGCTCCGCGCCGCCGAGGACAAGGCAGCGGGCTTCGAGCCTGTGCTCCTGGAGTGGAGCCGGGCCCTGACCGAGGCCGAGGCGTTGGTCGAGGTGGCGGCCTCCCGGAAGGCCGCGGACGAGCTCGTGCTGGCCGAGCGGGTCGCCGAACTGGACCTTGCGCTGCTCCGCCAGGCCGAAGCCCGGGGCGCCGCCGTGGCCGAGGCGGAGGCGGCGGTTGGCGCCGCACGGGAACGGTTGGACGGCGCCACGGCGCTGCTTCAGCTGGCAGCCGGTGAGGCTGCCCGGGCCACGGTGCTCATGGAGCAGCGGCGGGCCCAGCTCTCTCGATGGCGGGAGCGAGCGGCGCCCCGGGTGGCCGCGCTCGTGGCCGCGCGGACAGCCTCTGGAGCGGCGTCGGAGCGCGCTCAGGGTGGGGCGCAGGGGGCCGAGGCCGCGGCGGAGCGAGCCGCGGCGGCAGCCGCCAGCGCTGAAGCGGGAGCGGCGGCTCTTGAGACGGCGGCGGCGGCGCTGGAGTCCGCCGAGCGAGACGCCGCCTCGCACGCCGCAGTCCTGAACGACGCACGCCGCGCCCATGAGGCACGGCGCGCGGACCTGATGAGGTCGGGCGGGGAGGTCCGTCCGCTCTCTGCGGACTGAGGTGATCTTGCGGACTGAGGTGATCCTGCGGACTGAGGTGACCCTGCGGACTGAGGTCACCCTGCGGACTGAGGTCGGCCCCGTGGACTGAGGCCGGCCCGGGGCGGTCGTCAGGAGCTCGGACCCTTCACCGGGACATGCTCGCCGACGTCCTCGCCGGGCATCAGCCGGTAGGTGCCCTGGAGGGGCTCCACGAGCTCGTCCTCGAAGAGTGCCGGGTCGATCCGCGCGCCGGGCCGGCTCGCGATCTCGATCAGGTTCCCATGGGGGTCCCGGACGAACATCTGCATCTTGCCGCCGGGGAGCGCGCGGACGAGTCCCCAGGGCTTGGTGTCGATGGCGCCGGCCGCCTTCGAGCGCTGGAAGACGGCCTCGAAATCAGGGAGCTCGAGGCAGAAGTGGCCGCGGTACGCGCGCGCATCATCCAGCACGTTCATGTGGATCTGCTGGCGGTCGTTGATACGGAAGAACTGCGAGAGCATCCCCTGCTCCGGCGTCGGGTCCAGGGGGAGCCCGAGGACGTCGCGGTAGAAGGGGATCGCGGTCTCGAGGTCATCCACGTTCACGTTGATGTGGTGGATGTGCGCGTCGTGCTCGCTCATGGCCGTCGGCTCAGCGCTGGATCAGCGGCAGTAGCGTCTCCGAGGCCCGCTCGTAGAGCATCGTGTAGTACTCCTCGGAAAGCAGGCTCGAGCCGTGGTCCTCGATGAACTTCAGCTGCTCCGGCGAGATGTCCACGGGGTTCTTCTCGACCTGGTTGGTCCAGGGCGAGACCGGCGTCCGGTCGATCGGCGCCACGGCCTCCATGGTCAGGGCGCCGTCGTAGCCGATCTCGTCGAGGGTCTTGACGAAGGAGGCCCAGTCAATCGAGCCCATGCCCGGCGCCAGGCGGTTGTTCTCGGCCACGTGGACGTCCACCAGGCGCGAGCTGGAGGCGCGGATCGCCGCCAGCATGTCCTTCTCCTCGATGTTCATGTGGAACACGTCGAGGCAGACGCCGCAGTTGGGGCCCACGGCTTCCGCGAGCGCCATCGCCTGATCGGCGCGGTTCATGAAGTAGGTCTCGAAGCGGTTGAGCGGCTCCAGGGCGAGGCGGACGCCGCGCTCTTCCGCGAGGGCATAGACCTCCTGCAGGCCCTCGACCACCCAGCTCCACTCTTCTTCTGGGGTGCCATCGGGGGTGACCTTGCCCACGGTGGCGGGGACCACGGTGAGCTCGTGCCCCTCAAGCTGGTGGACCATCTCCACGAGGGAGCGCATGTAGTCCACGGTCGCGGCGCGCTGGGCCGGGTCCTTCGCCGCGAGGTTCCGATCCCCGAGGGTCAGGGTGACCGCGCCCCAGCAGCGGATGCCGTACTGCTTGAGGAGCGGGAGGCACTCCGCAGGGGGGTATTGCCCCGGTTCGCCGCTGATCTCAATGCTCTCGAAGCCAAGGCGCTTGATCCGCTTGAGGGTGACCTCGAGGGGCTCGGCGCGCATCCAGTTGTGGGTGGAAAGGTGCATGGGCTGATTCTAGGGTCCGTTGATGCTCTCGTCGGGAGCACCTTCCGGGAACGCACATCTGCCTCGCATTCAAGGCTGCTCCTCGCCGGGCGTCGCCGTGGTTTCCTCCCCGCAGATTCTATGTCTTCCAACCCTCAACCGCCTTTCGACTCGCAAGCGTCTCCCGGCAGTCCAGCGTCCCCCGGCGCTCCAACGTATCCAAGCACTGGGGGGGCTCCCGCTGCCACCGTGGCTTCAGCTTCGGACGTCTCCCAGGCGCCTCGTCGAAGGTGGGCGCAATGGGCGGTCGTGGTGGCGACCCTCTTCGGCGTGTCGCTGGCGATCTATGCGGTCGTTCCCCTCTTGGTCGGTGGCGCCTCGGCCGAGGAGCGGAGGCTCATCGAGGCCGCCTGGGACGCGGAGGTGGCCTTCGTGCTGGAGGAGACCCTCGTGCCTGAGGGGGTAGGGGCTTCTGGCGGTCCCTGGGAAGGCTCGGACCTTCAGGCTGCGGCGAAGGCGAGTGATCCGCAGGAGGTAGATGCGCTCTTCCGCGCCATCGGGTCCGGAGCGTCCTGCCCGGTGCCCACGAGTTGGATGGCCGCCCAGGAGTTCTGGTTGAGCGCCGGTGGGAACGTGAGCTCTCGGAGCCAGGACGAGGTGCTCGGTGTCCTCCGGCTGACCCGTCGGATAGAGCGGCAGGCGCCGGATCTGTTGACGCTGATGGTCACCATGGCGGTGGGCGACGAGGCGTTGAGCTGGGTGCGGGCGAAGAGGCTCGCCGGGCCCGCTCTCGCCAGCCTCTCGGCTCCCGATCCCGAAGAGATGTACCGCGCGTTCTGCCGCGAGCAGGTCGCCGTCGTGGCCCAGTTCGGGGCGGTGGAGGCGAGCGGGGAAGCGCTGGACATGACGACCCTGGGGCTCAAGGTGGCCAGCCTTGGGGAGGCTCGCCGGCTACGAGAGGCTCTCGCTGATCCGACCCGCCGCGGCGGGAGCTCGCCGGCCCCTGTCCCGGCCCCGGGCAGACTGGCGGTTTGGCGAGCCTTGTGGCTTCAGCGACCAGCTGAACTGGCGGAGGTCGTGTTCACGCCCCTGATCACCAGCAGCATCTCGGGCGCGGTGGTTGCGTGGGAGGACCACCTGGCGGAATGGGACGCCGTGTTGAGCGCCCGCTGAGCGGAGGCGACGGGGCGCTGTCTGCAGCGACCAAGGGCTAACGGAGCGGTCCGTGAGAGCGGTACAGAGAGCGGGCGGGGGCCGCACCATGTGCAGCCCCCGCCCGCGGTTCGAGGTCGCGCTCGCGTGTTGGCTCAGGGAGCCCAGGTGATGGCGATACCGTTGGACCAGTTGCCGCCCTGCGGGAAGAAGGTGTCCCGGTGGAAGAACTGGTAGTAGAGGGTGGTGCCCGCCATGGCAGCGCTCTCGGCGAAGGCCGGGTTGGTGAAGTCGAAGCTGTACTCGGCGCGGTTTGAGGTCGCCTGCACGATTTGGTTCAGGCGCTGGATGCCAGCGCTGACGCAGAACGTCCCCCCGATGGGCGACGTGTTTGCTCCGCCAGCGGCCGTCGCCTGGACGAAGACGCCGAAGAAGTCCGGGACGTCCTCGGCGACGAGGATCGCGTCGTTCCGGGAGAGGAACGGCGAGCCCTCGAGGGCCATCTTGCCGCCTGTCGCGCTGACCGAGTTCTCCGAGCCGGGGTCACAGAAGACCGCCGACGAGTACACGCAGGCTGCGTTGAGCTCGCCGGGGGTGTCCAGGCGGAGGTCGTCGATGAAGAACTCTCCGATTCGGACGTCCTGGGTCGCGCCGCCCGCGGTGCAGCGGTACACGTGCGCCGGGGCGAACCCGCCGGCCGGGCCGACGTCGACCGCTGTCGAGAGCGGGGTGACGATGGAGGAGGCGTAGTACTTGTCGCCGGAGGTGGGGTTCGCCACGAGGGAGATGGCGTCGAGGGCGAAGATCCAGGGAGTGACGTCGAGGACCCCATCGTCGTCGGTGTCCAGGTCATCTCCGTTCGAGCCGGTGAACCCGACGACGAGCACGTGGGTCACGTTGTCGCCGTTCTCGAAGTTGAGGGAGGTCGTCATGTCCGCGGTCCCGAGGGTGAATGAGCTCTCCGCCGCGAGGAAGGTGCCGTCCGCGGGCATGACTTGGCCACCGAGGTCGACCACGGACTCGATGGTGCCCGAACCCGTGGAGCCGTCGCCGATCACGAGGTAGGTGAGTCCGTCGAGGTTGTCGCCCGCGAGCCCGAAGAGCTCGAAGTACTCGTCGGAGTCCGATCCGACCTGGTCGGTTCGGATCTCGTTGATGAAGACCAGGTTGTTGCCCTGGGCGGTCAGTGCGCGCGGCGCGATCGAGCCGACCTGGGCCGGCGCGACTGCCGCCAGAGCGGCGGCGGAGAGGATGAAGGAAGGGGTACGCATGGGAGTGTCGTGTGAAGGCCGAGTTGGAGCCCTGCGGGGAATGGGGCCGGACGGAGCCGTTTCCGGCCAACGACCAGTGTTGCTTGAATTCACCGTTTGCGCTCGGGGGAGAGTCCTGTTGATCTGCGCAGTCGCATATCGGAACGGGGGACTGCCGTCCCGTTGCGGGAGGAAGGCCCCCTCGGGCGCCAGGGACCGCATGGGCGGTTGAAGGGGAAGGGCTGGCGGGGTCTTTGGTGGGTGGTTCAAACCCATGGAGGCCCCTTGAGCGGAGCCCAGTCCAGGATTCATGGCGGGGCGGGTCGGACCGCCGAGGCGAGGGCCTCGCTTGGCGCAACCCTCTCCCCTCCCTCCGGCGCGACCAAGTGCCACACCGGAAAGCCTGAGCCGCCGGGAGGTGGAAGGGCATACTTGTGAAATGAGACCCTTTTGCTTCCTCGCCTCGCTCGCGGCGCTCTCCTGCCTTCTTCTCGCTCCAGTCGCCACAGGGCAACAGGCCGGAAGCTTCGCCAACGCACGCCAGCGGGCCCTCCCGGGCCTTCTGCCGGCGACCGCCACGGCGAGCTCGCAGGGCGCTGCGGGGGGGCCGGCTCTGGCGGTGGACGGCGACCTGAACACGCGCTGGGAGTCCACTCACGGCGTGGACCCGAGCTCCCTCGTGCTGGACTTCGGGGCGCCCTTCGCGCTGGTGAAGACGAGGATCCACTGGGAAGCGGCGAACGCAGCGACGTACACCGTGGACGGCTCCCTTGATGGCATCAGCTGGACGACGATCACCTCTCGCTCTGGCGGTGTCTTCGGCGACAGGCTGGACCGCTTTCGCCTCTCCGGCGTCTACCGCTTTGTGCGGATGAACGGGTTGACCCGCAGCGTCGGGAATGCATGGGGCTACAGCATCTGGGAGATGGAGGTCTTCGGGGTGCGCCCACTGGACCTCGACGGCGACGGCGTGGATGACAGCATCGACCAGTGCCCCGGGACCCCGGCAGGGGTGACCGTGGACAGCACCGGCTGTGAGGTCGTCGTCCCGGAGGTCGAGGTCTCGGCGGTGGGCGGGATCCTCGTGGGGGGGCCGGACTCGGCGTTCGCTGGGCACACGCTCTATGTCTTCGACGGGGACCTCTTGGCGTGGGGTGCAAGCGCCTGCAATGGCGGCTGTGCCGCCGTGTGGCCCCCGTTGCTCTACACGGACGGGGTCCCTTCCGGGGTCCCGAGCCTCGGCGGCATCGTCCGCGCGGATGGCACCACCCAGGTCGCCTATGAGGGGCGACCCCTGTACTTCTACACCGGTGACGCAGCACCCGGCGACACCTCCGGGCAGGGCATCGGGAACCAGTGGTGGCTCGTGCCGTTCACGCAGCTCGTGGTACCGCTCTACGACGCCTCGACGCCGCTGGATCCCCCGCTCCAGGAGGAGACTCCCGCGGCGCTCATCACCCGCTTCTCGGATCGCGCGCGGGATCGACACGCTCGCGAGGACCAGTTCCAGCAGTACGACCACTACCTCGACCATTACTGGGAGCATCGGACGGCTGCGGTGGAGATCGTCGACACGATCGGTAAGGGCGGGAACACCATCACGTTCAACGTCGCCACCCAGTGGCAGCTCAGTCCGCTCGAGGCGGAGCTGCGCTTCTTCTACCGAGGCATCGGGAC
Organism: uncultured bacterium; assembly: GCA_905480285.1. GTDB lineage: Bacteria > Planctomycetota > UBA1135 > UBA1135 > Saltatorellus. Next base: position 4,206 of record CAJQPT010000231.1, on the reverse strand, counting down.
CGTGGCGGAGTACCACAACAACGGGGTCATGACGCCCGTGCCGAGCCAGAACGTCCCGGGCTCCAACGTTCGCCACTACACCCGGAGCCTGAACTTCAACCAGAAGACGGGCGCTCCCCTCCAGGTCGGGGACCGGCTCGAGTTCGAGCTGAGCCAGTTCCTGAGCGGCGTCCCGAGCGGTCGGAACAACTACTACGGCACGGCGATCCTCTACATCGTGGGCCAGGGCGTCGTCCCCTGGGAGGCGCGCGGGGTCTTCGGAAACCCCTCCACGGAGCGAGAGGACTCGTTCCCCATGCCCGTCGAGGGGTGGAGCGGCGGCGGCGTCACGCTCCCGTACCAGTACTCGGGGGAGCCGGACAACCACTTCATGCAGATGGCGCCGAACCTGGCGTCCATCAACGGCCAACGCTTCGTCGAGGGGCGCCGGGTGCACCACACCGACTTCGGTGACGGGAGCCACGACGAGACCGCGGCCAACCCGCCGTTCAACGAGCTCGCCGGGATGCTTGGCGGGCACTACGTCAACCGCTCCTGCGTGGCGTGCCATGACCGGAACGGCCGGGCGCTTCCCCCCGCGATCGGGCAAGAGCTCTCGAGCTACGTGGTCCACGTCGGGGACGCCAGCGGCGCCCCGCACCCGCAGCTCGGCTCGGTCCTTCAATCGCGGAACACCGCCGGGGCGCCTGAGGCGCTCGCCATCCTTGGGGGCTGGAACAACGTCCAGGGTCTCAGGGAGCCGGTGGTCCAGTTCCTCGGGGTGACTCCGACCCACTACAGCGTGAGGATCGCGCCTCAGCTCGTGGGCATGGGGCTGCTGGAGAGCGTGCCGGAGCTCGCCATCGAGGCGCTGGCCGATCCGTCGGACCTGGACGGGGACGGAATCTCCGGAAAGGTGCGCGTCGTGACAGATCCCGAGACCGGGGTGACCCGCCTGGGCCGCTTTGGGTGGAAGGGTTCCCAGGCCAGCGTTCGTCACCAGGTGGCCGCGGCGCTCAACACGGACCTGGGCGTGATGACCTCGGTCTATCCCGACCCGGACTGCGGCCCTCAGCAGGCCGGCTGCGGCCCCTCCGGCGCTGAGCTGGCGGAGGATCACCTCGGCAAGCTCACCGACTACGTCGCCCTCCTCGGCGTGAGCGCACGCCGGGACCTCGACGACCCGGCCGCACTCCAGGGGGAGCTGCTCTTCAGCGCTATTGGCTGCGCCGCTTGCCATGTGCCGAGCTTCGAGACCTCCCCGTTCCACCCGCGCGCGGAGCTGAGGAGCCAGACCATCCACGCGTACACGGATCTCCTGCTCCATGACATGGGCCCTGGGCTCGCGTCCAACCTCCCCGAGGGCAACGCAGACGGTGCAGAGTGGCGCACGGCGCCGCTCTGGAACATCGGGCTCACCGCTGGCGTGAGTGGCGGCGAGGCTTACCTCCACGACGGGCGTGCCCGCAGCCTCGAGGAGGCGATCCTGTGGCACGGCGGCGAGGGCGACGCTTCTCGTCAGGCCTACGGGGCCCTGACGGCCCCCGAAAAGAGCGCCGTGCTGGCGTTCCTCGGGAGCCTTTGAGCGTCCGCTGAGAGGCCTCCGCCGGACAGGCAGCCGACAGGACCCCGGGTGGGGTCCTGCTCGGTGGCCTCGCTGGGGATCGGGACGCCCGCTCCCCGCTCGGGAGGCGGGCTCCGGGGGGGCAAGGCCGTCCGGCCCGACCCGCTCAGGTCCGGGTGTAGACGAAGGTCATGCCGTCCTCGTAGCTGCAGTCGAAGCCGGCTCCTCCGAAGACCTCGTCCAGCGAGCTCCGGTCGAACAGCGTGTAGCGGCCCTCTGCCACCCCGTCGTTGAACTCGCGGAAGACGGCCTGCATGACGGGCCAGGTCTCGAGCAGCACCTCCTCGGAGATCCCGAGCACCTCGCGGTTCTCCGAGTAGTACCCCCAGGCGAGCTCCATGTCATAGGGCCCTGGCATCTCGTAGATCGCGACATGAGCACCCGTCGACGTGCGTGCTGCGAGCTCTCGCGCGAGCTCGCGGTATCGGTCCATCTCGCCAAAGAGGCTGTAGAGGGACCTCTGGAAGAGGAACATCTTCTGCTCGGGGAGCTCGGCGAGGAGCGCTCCGTCGAGGGGCGCGTGGACGAGGTTGGCGCTCAGGGGGAGCCGCGTGGCCGCGATCTCCATCATGGGCGGGGACGGCTCAACGAACGTGAGGTCGACCCATGGCACCCGCACCAGGAGCTCGGCGGTGAACATCCCCGTGCCGCCGCCGACATCGGTCACTCGATCTCCTGGACCGAGGAGCGCGGCGGCCACGTCGATGAAGCGCAGGTTCTGGGGGAAGAGGTGAACGTTGGAGTAGAGGTCGAAGACCTTGGCGTAGTCGTTGTAGCAGTTGGGGTTCATGGTCCCACCTCCTCGCCGAACATCTCCTCGGCAAGCACAGCGGTCCCGGCAAGCACAGTCTCCTCGGCGAGCCTAGGCGCCAGCCGAACCGCCCCGCTCAGCGGCGTTCCGCTCGGCAGCGAATCTCTCAGCGGGCCCCGCATCAAAGGTGAGCGGGGGAGCACGTCGGAACGCGGAACCGGATCCGTGTCCTCTTGGTCCTTCCTGTCGTCGGTCCCCTTGGCCTCATCGTCCCCAGCCTTGTGGTCACCGATCTGATCGTCACCGGCCTCATCGCCTGGAGCGCCATGGCGAGCCGCCATGACCGCGCCTCGCTTGAGGCTCTCCGTGACGGTGCGCTCGAGCGCGATGCGTGCCGCCGCGGCTTCCTCCGACAGTCCTGGGGCGCTGAGGAGGTTGACCCGCTCCTGCGGGTCGGAGTCCAGGTCATGGAGCCGGGTCGAGCCGCCGAAGACGTCCACGTTGAGCTTGAAGCGACCGTCGCTGATGGCGTAGCGGTCCACCTCCGGCCACCGGCCTTGCGGCGGATTCAGCTGGAAGCGTTCTGCGAACACCCAGGTTCGGGCGGGCGCGGTGCGGCCGGTCAGCGAGCCAGCGAAGCTCAGAGAGTCGACGGCCTCACTCCCGGGCTGGGCGCCCATGAGGACGTGGACCGTGCTGTGGAGGTCGGTGGTGTTCACTAGCGCGCTTGAACCGCGGCCGGGATCGCTCACCGCCGGGCCGGCGACGATCAGCGGGACGCAGACCCCGTCCTCGAACAGGGATCCCTTGCCGACCCTCAGCGCTCGGTCCGGATGCTGGGCCTTGCTGGCGGTGCCATTGTCGGAGAGGACGATGACGTGGGTGCGGGCGAGGGTCGCTGGTGGAATGCCGGCGAGGAGACGACCGATCTCTGCGTCGAGCGCATCCACCATGGCCATGAAGTGGGCGCGCGCTTCGGACCTGGGAGGTCCCTTCAGCGAGCGGCCATGGAGCCCGGGGGGCGGCGCGTGGAAGGGCGTGTGGGCGGCATGGAACGAGGTGATCACGAGCCAGGGGTCTTCACCGAAGTCGCCGATGGCGGCGAGCGTGTCATCTACCACCGCGCTCGTCGCATACTGCTCCCTGGTGGAGGTCTCGACCGACAGCCCCGTGCGCTCCTGGAAGGCGAAGTAGGCGTTGGCGCCGCTCTTCTCCCTGAGGTTGCCGCTGGTCCCGCGGAACCGCTCGAAGCCCTGCGCCGCCGGACCTTGGGCCTCCGTGGGCCCGAGGTGCCACTACCGAGGAAGGCGGTCCGGAGCCCTGGCCGTTGGGCGTGGAGGGACTCCGCCAGGGAGACCTCCTCGGGCCTCAGGCCGCCCGCGGCCAGGGCCTTGACGCTCCCGACCCCTGTGCGGAAGCCGAAGCGGCCCGTGAGGACCGTGGCTCTGGTGGGACTGCACGCGGGGTTGGACCACGCGCGATCGAAGCGCACGCCGCGTCCGGCGAGGCCGTCGATGATAGGCGTCCGCGCGTCGGGGGCGGCTCCCGGATAGCAGCTGATGGCGTCCTTGCCGATGTCATCGAGGATGAGCAGGAGCACATTCTCGGTGGGGATCTCAGCGGGCTCGGTGGGGATCCAAGCGGGCTCGGCGGGGATCTCAGCGGGCGGCCTCCGACTCGCGCCCGGAGCGCCGTCGACTTGTGGGCGTATGACGTCGGGGCTGGCCGAGCTCTGGACGGTCACCGCTGCGCAGGTGCACGCGAGCCAGAGGGATGTGAGCGAAGGCGTCATCGAGGATCGAGTCTCTTCGATTCGGCGCCTGCGTTCCAGCCCTGCTGGCGCTGAAGCCCA
>CAJQPT010000230.1 GCA_905480285.1 uncultured bacterium | reverse complement strand
CCGGTCCTACTCCCGAGAGCAGGCGGCCTTCCCGGCTTCGTGGGTCACGGACTTCAAGTTCTGGCCCTCGGTCGGCCGCATCGACAACGGCTTCGGTGACAAGAACCTCATCTGCACCTGCCCCTCCGTCGAGGAGCTGGCAGAGGCAAGCGACGCCGCGGAGGTGGTCGTTACGGGCAACGCTTGAGCGGGGGAGGAGCCGGGAAGTCGATATCCCCCCACCGTGCGCTCCCTTGATCCGTCATCCCGGGGTGGGGTGCTCCTTCACGCGTGCATCAGCCGGGGCGATCGACGCCGGAAGTACAGGTGGCCAAGTGGACCGAGGACGGTCGATCGCCTGCTAGGTGTGCTTGAAGCTTGAGTCCCCGTACCGCTCTACGATTTGCTCTGCAGTCGTCTTCTTGCCGGCCTTTCGGCCGATGAAGTAGGTACACGAGGCGAAGTCGAGAGATCGTGGGTTGCGGTCAAGTGCCGAATCGAAGTGCCGAAGCCAACCGAATAGATATCGGGCCGCCAGAGCCGCAAGCGTTGAGTACCTAGGCGACTTAAAGAAGGACCGAGCGAATCCGACGAGAGACCAGACTAATGCTGTCCCAGGGCCACCAACCGTTCCTGCGCCAGTTTCCTCAAAATCCTCGAAGAGTCGCCGGTGACCCGACATGGTGAATCTTGTGTAGTCGTACGCTCCCTCGTGGACGGCCTGTAGGAAGGGGAGTTCGGAGTAGACTGCACCGCCGATCCGCAGCACGCGCACCATCTCAGCAGCGCAGGCATCTGGATAGAGTACGTGCTCAAGGACTGCTGTCGTGATCACGCCGTCGAAGCTACCGGTGGCGAAAGGGAGGCAGTGAGCGTCGCAGAACACATCGACGACCGCTGTCTTGTCAATGTCGCAGAAGGTCAGCTTCCCCGAGTAGCTTTCGAGGGTTGCCTGCAACTCTTTGGCTTGCTGACCGCCTCCAACGACCAAAATGGACGGACGGTCTCCCTCCAGTGACTCCGCAAAACGGTGAAGAGCTCGGGGATGAGCAATGTTCTTGCTCATGGATGGTGCCCATTTCTTGATCAGCCCTAGAGGAGAGCTTCTCCCGGCAACTACACGGACTGGACCGGATTCGATGGAGCCATAATCACCTGTCTGGAAGAGGGGGTTGTCCTGCTTGATTAGCACAGGCTTTCCCTTGAATTCGGGGTAGCTTAGATCGCACTCGGTGCAGATGAAGCTCGCGCGCACACGGCGGATTTCGGATAGACACTCCGGGCATCTTACTGACTGGAGGGCATCTGCTTCGTCAACGCGTTGCATGAGCTACTCAGGGAAGGCAAGGGTCCTTGGGTACAAGGCGCTTGTGGCGTCTTCAGCCGCTAGGTTCAGACCCTCAACGGCATAGGCCTCATCGGCGACCAACGGCGTCTCCAAGCTTAAGCCGTTGGTCACGTCTGCGGGGCTCAGGGGTCCGATCAATGGGTGGTCATCATTGAGACCTCGCCATCGGAGCCATAACCCACGCGCCAGTGGAGATTCTGGCCACGGATCGAGTTGATGCGGCCCTTAGGGTCACGTTGAAGTCGCAGGGCTTCAACGTTGAAGCTGCCTCCGGGAGCGAGCTTGTAGCAGGGGACCGTGCCGCCTCCGTCGCTGAGGTACTCGGCGATCAGCAGCATCTGGTCGGCGCAGGCCGGGAAGCCCGCGTCGAAGCGCACCTTGGCGAACTCGATCATGAGTTCGCTGTCGGTGAACCACTGGTTGGCGAGGGTGGCGAAGGCTTCTTGGGGTGCCTTCAGGAAGAACTCGACGTTGCCACGGATGTGGGAGCGGTCGAAGCGGCGCCCCTCGTGGAAGTAACGGGTCCACGCTGCATCCCAGGTGTTGTCCTCGCCGTCCCACAGCCCGAGTTCGCGGAACCGGGCGCGGGTGGCGGCTCGGTCCATCCCGCGGACCAGGTCCTCGTGGAAGACGATCGCGTCCCCAGCGGCCCGCTGGAGGCCCTGGAACTTGCGGCGAAACAGGTCAGGACGCCGTCTTCGACCGACGGTGTCGAGCATGTTGTGGGCGACCTCGTGGGCGAGACAGATCAAGTAGACGTCGGTGACCCCGCGCCTGGGAGAGTCGGGGCCGAAGCTGTTCTCCCGCACGCCGAGGTCCATGGCGAAGATGTTCACGCCGCTGCGGCCCTTCACCCCCGGGTTCTTGGCGCCCGGGCCGACCCAGTCCGCGACGCCGATCACCTCGACGTCCCACACGTCCGGGGGCATGGCGGAGAGGACCTCGTGCATGGCCTCGAGCTGCGCCTCGCTGGCTCGGGCGTTGTCCACGAACACCACGCCCAGGTCGACCAGGAGCCGTGCGTACCCCTCGGACTCTCCGAGGGCGCGTGCGACGGTCTGGCGGCCTCGCGCCGAGTCCGGCGCCGCGCCCTTCAGCACCACCGTGAACTGACCGAAGAGCGGCGTCCCGAAGGGGTCCACGTCTGGATCGCGCCGCGCCCGGCGCAGGCTGTCGGGGTGTTCCTTGGCGAGGGCCAGGAGCGAGCGCAGGAGCTCCCGGCGCGCGGCGTCGGTCAGGAAGCCGCGGCCCAGGTCGTTCTGGAGGGCGCGCAGCGCGCCGAAGACCTCGCCGCGCAGGACCTCGTCGTCCCTGAGGGCGAGGCCAAGCCGGTCCCCGTGATCGGAGAGCGCGCGCTCGAGGCGCCCGATGTGGTCGGCGTGCCCCACGCCGCGCATCCACCAGACGGTCCCGTTCAGTCCGCCCGAAATGAGGTCGAGCACCCCGTCCCCGTCCACGTCCGCGAGCTCGG
>CAJQPT010000229.1 GCA_905480285.1 uncultured bacterium | reverse complement strand
TACACAAACACATTGCTCATGCCCAATGTGGGTATGAGCAATGAAGTAAGCTGTACAGACTCGTATGTGCACTTGACAAAGTCAATGAAACCGCTAAACACAGTTGTCAAAACGATTGACAGATAATCATCCCCGGGTTGGAACATTTGTTTAGGAAGAATCTGCTGTCGTACGTCCAAACCATGATTCACTAACAGTCAAATCGAACAGCAATTAACAACCAACCCATGTGCATGTTTAAAACAGTGCAAATGGATATATACAAGTTTGGCATCTTATATGCTGTTACCGCTGGTTCTGTGCGCCCACTCTTGCTTCAGTCTCTGTATACATACAACATGTATAATATATATATATATATACATATATAAATGCACTAATTAATTATTCAATTTGTCAAATTCCCGAGGGGAGGTCCCAAACCATGCCCCTCCCGGAATTCATACTCAAGCCCTGCTTGCATAATATGGGTTTGCATGAACACGTATGTTTTTATATATAGAGAGGTATGCATGTATACGTATCACCAGAATATATATATATATATATATATGCATGTATGTATATATATATAAATCTTATATACACATATATATATATGTATCTGTATATATATATATATCAAGATTCTAACTATACAGTATGTTCACACACATACATATACAACCAGAGCTGAGCTCGTAAAGTGGTAGATGTATGTGAACTATATACAGAGATACACGTATATATGTAGACATACAGTATATATACATATTACATGTGTATATATATATATATGCATATTTTTTTGTTGCTGTAGGCGAACCTATGCCACCACGGGCACCGCCTCCTCCGCATCTGTTGCTCGGGGAGAACCCGCCGGCTCCGGCTAAGTTCCGGCGGCCAGGAAGGGTCAGGAGTCGGCGAAGTCCCCCCGGCCCTGGTTCTTCTTCTTCTGCTGCCAGCAGCGACACAGGAGGCACGGGCAGCCAGCACTGCCTGCCCACAAGCCAGGATGAGGCGTGCGATCTGGACAAAATCCTCGATGCCGATGTGTCGCTGCTGGACAGCATGTACGACGGCATTGTGGCAGCGTCTGGTGGCATGGATGACGGCAAGGGTGGTGGCATGAAAGGTGGCATGGGTGACGTGCCATTGCGCCGCAACCTTTTAGGTTCCCGGACATCTTCGCCAGGGCTGATCTGTGCGATCCCAGGGCCCAAGGCACCACCGATCGGCCAGCATCCCGAATACGAGGCCAGCCAATCGAGAAGCCGCAGCCGCAGCCAATGATAGGATTACTTTTTGTGGCATCTCGGTCCACATTGGCATAAAAAGAATAGACAAGCAGAGTCACAGTCAGACAGCACACGTGAGCATGACTGGGACCAGGACTGGGATCGAGATCGGGACTTGGACTGCACTGGGATCGGGACCAGGATCGGAACCGGAACTGGGACTTGGATTGGGACTTGGGGCCGGAACTGGGACTGGGGCCAGGACCGAGACCGTGACTGGGACTTGGATTAGGACTTCGGACCGGGACCAAGGGGGTGAGAGACAAGGACAGGCTGACAGGACTAAAACCTTGTTAACATTGGTTTGTTAACAAGCATTATACACAGCCCAGATTTGGACACAACTTGGGGGAAATTCATCCTACAAGCCTCCCGGAGCTTCCTATACAGTTCAGGTACCTCAGAAGCAACAAGAAATTATCACATGCATGTGTTCTTTTATACATATATGTACATCCTGCATCCTTGTTGTGAAAACCCCCTCTGTATCTCAATTGTGTTAAACTTTCATTGTGTTTATAGGTATGTGGTTTCCTTACAGCCAAATGTTAAAGAAAAAAACATTAGTTTCATTATCTTGTCGATAAAAAGTTGAAAACCCATCGGCTAGGCTCTCTGTGCTCAAGCCTTCGGAAATCCCTCGGTTTCGTTCGTGCGTGCCATGGACGGGTGGGACCCTCGATGGGAGCTGGCGGGTGATGCTCTTGATGCGGGTCTTGAGGTGCCACATGACCCGCAAGCTGAATATTTTGTCGGGCAGTTCGATGGCCACTGGTTCGAGTCTGTGTTGTCATTTTACCATGAGTGGAGGATTAACTGGGGGGACTGGAGGGGCTGGCCGGTGAAGCGGAGTGGTGTGGTGGAGAGGCGGCTGAGGTATTTATTATATTGGAGGAGGCGGGGGAATGCTGAGTGGCAAGAAGTGGACGGTGTTTCTGCGATGAATATAGGGGGGCAAGTCCGCTACGCGACCTGGGTGCAGGATCTGAATTCTGAGTTTTCTATTCGTCGGTGCTGGCAGCTGTATTCTGAGTGGCGACAGGTGGATGGTGTGTCGCGGATTTATTGGGATGATTAATTGTTTTAAGGTGTTTCATTGTTTCAATATCAAAAAGTAAAAAGTGAGTGGAGGGCCTGGAGGGCCGAGAGAACCGAGCGAAGCGGACAAAGCCTTGGGAGGGGGAGGGGGAGGGCCTGGAGGGCCGAGAGAACCGAGCGAAGCAGACAACGTTTTGGCAGCTATATATCGACCCTTTAAAGGCTATATTAGGGGAAACATGAAAATATTGAAAACACATCAACTTGAACTTGTTCAACTTCTTGGCTTTCTATGTTGTGTTTTATCATGATAAGACACAAATGCTAAAGGCGATGTTGTCGGTGTTTCTTCTGGATTCGCTTCTGCATTCATCGGCATTTGTTTGTTGCCCAGCGAATCTGACAGCAAAATCAGCTTCTGAATCTCTGAACAAGCCCCGCCCATACATAGCATGTGTATGTGCACTTTAGTGCGTTGGCATCTGGGGTGTTTTCTATCATGTGTCATGGGGTGGCAGCATTGGGGTTTACAATTGTGTGCGTCATTACCTTTTTCGTTGTGCGGGCCAGCTATATGCCGATATGCAATGAAATAGTCGATCATGCAAGTCACACATGATCTCGCCGCATGCCACCTTGCACACAGCTGCCCGAGCTATGATGAGAAAACGGAATCGGTGAGTGCATGTGTTTACATCACAGTCGCGTATATGTGTTGCATGCATGTGTTTAATCGGTGAGTGCACGGTGAATTTACGTGTGTATATAATATATATTTATATATATATATGTATGTATATATATGTGTATATATACACAACTATTCTCTATATATAGTTTTACTTTATATTGTGTAATCACATACACACCCGACTCGATTGGGCCATGGCTATGCACATCCGTAACATGCTATCGAATATGCCATGGCAAATGCTTCATGTGTTTCAACAGACATGCTATTGAAACGAGGGGAGAACATCATGATGCTTCTGTGTGTAGACATGCTCCCAGAGATCATCGGAGTCAGGCGTCGTCTTCCTGATGTCCTCATGGCGGTTAATCTTGTCCTTGTCGTCGCTTGATGAAGCTGAAGCCGCCGCCACCTCATTGTTCGAATTGATGGCCTTGCCGTCGCTCCCTGCGGCCACCGCCACATCCTCATTCGACGTGATGGCATTGTCCTTGTCGTCGATCCCTGCAGCCACCGGCACCGGCACATTATCGTTCGAATTGATGGGCTTGCCCTTGTCGTCGTTTCCTGGAGCCACCGTCACATTATCGTTTGGATTGATGGGCTTGCCCTTGCCGCCGCTCCCTGCAGCCACCGCCACATCCTCATTCGAATTGATGGCCTTGTCCTTGTCGTCGATTCCTGCAGGAGCCGTCGCCACCTCATTGTTCGAATTGATGGCCTTGGCCTTGTCCTTGTCGTCGCTTCCTGGATCCACCTTCACCTCATTGTTCGAATTGCCGGGCTGGTCATTGACCGCGACGACTGGCACATCCTGGCGAGGCGACTGCCATCTCTTGGGTCTTATGGCTGGAGGCGGGGGCGGTGGTGGGGACCTGGCCTGCGACAGGGGCGGCATGCCCGATGGAGCTCTAGGCTGCCCTATAGGCACCTGATGTATGAAATCGCTTCCCTTCCCGTTGCCCTTCTGTCCGCCCTCGTTGCGTCCGGCCGCCGCGGCCTCGACTTCGGTTGCTTGTTGCCACCCCTCAGTTTGGAGACGGTAGACGATGGCATCGTAGATCTTTTGGTTATACGATGGCATATGGGTCAAGTCCCCTCTATACTGGTGCTTGTCGGTTCTGACATGGTCGTCGTTTGAATACTTGTGGCATAACAAGCAATACCACTCGCCCTGCCTTTTCTCGAACATTTCTGGGAAACCCCAATGACGAGGCGGCACCATCTGAATGTTGAGGTCGCCCAAGCTGAATAGTGAGGTCGACCCAGCTGAAATGTTCGGATGTCCACACATGGTCTGCATCGGAATTTGTGCATGCGACTGTCCACACATGGCCTGCGTCGGAATTTGTACACAGCATGGCGACTGCCCACACATGACCGGCATCGGAATTTGTCCAAGCGACTGTCCATACATTGCTTGCATCAGAGTTTCTGCATGGTAGGGCGACTGTCCATACATGGCCTGCATCGGAATTTGTGCCGGCGACTGCCCACATATGGCCTGCATCGGAGTTTGTGCCGGGTACTGTCCCCGACATGGCGCCGCACATGTCGGCAAACCCTCTGCAGCCGCGATCAATCCCGACGGCATCGGAAGTCCTGGCGGAGTATCTGGCATCGGCTCCCGAGCTCGTGGAGGTTGCCCGGGTGGTGGTGGCGGCGGCGGCTCGTCATGCACATGCTCGGTAGCACCTTCGCCGGCTGCCGGCAATGCCGGCATGCTGTCACCAGTGACCAGCTCATATGTGGTTGTCACGGTCGTCACCCGCCATACGGGTGTGTTAGAAGGGTTGCTCATGATGAAATCGAATGAATTCACAGCAACGTTAAACAAAAAGAGTGAGCCGAGATCACTACGGTTGATACATACGAGGTTCGATGTAGTAATGTGTACTTCACATGTCATATTACATGCATGGTACATATATATATATATATATAGGCTATACATATATAGCCCAGAGGGCTATACACTACATACATGACCCAGAGGGCTATATATTACATTATACTTATCTGTTCTGTTCTGTTATGTTTTGAATTATTTTCTGTTCTGTTCTGTTATGTTTTGAATTATTTCGAGTTATGATTTCTGTTTCGAATTGGTTCGAGTTATGATTTTCTGTCCTGTTCTGTTCTGCTCTGTTTTGAACTATTTCGAGTTATGATTTTATGTTTTGAATTCTTTCGATTTATGATTTTTTGAACCTTACCATATAGCTCAGGGACCTCCGAAACAAACAGAAATGTTTAAAACTTCAGCTTTTCATGCTGTAGAGAGAAGGGAGGGGAGGAGGAAAGAGAGAGGAGAGAGAGGAGGGAGAGGAGAGGATGGTTTTTGATTGTTGTTTTTGTTGTGTGTGCCTTGGGCACTATCCAGGGAAGTTGCTTGTTTTTGTTGTTGTGCGTGTGGGGGGGGGCTTTCTCACTACCCAGCGTTTCTTGTTGTTTAATTACAACTCTTAGGTCTACAGATATGCCTCAACAAGTCTTGGTTGAAACCACCTACTATAAAAAATATGCATTTCGAAATCCGCCCCGGGGACACCACCACATAGCTAGAACCACGTTCCAAACACATGTTCAGGATTTATGACTTGTAGTTGCTCTTTTGCTTTCACCTCTGGAAGGTGCTTGTCATCATTTTCGAGCTCAAATGCGAATTCTCTGTGTCGCGATCCTCCCCGGGAACACCTCCACAAATCAGCTGGTAAAAGATGTAAAAAATAGATTCTCAAACTTGTTTAATGATAGTTTGTCCTACTCTAACCTCTGGAACCTGTTTCTCATCATTGCCGACCCGAATTTGAATTCTGCATGTCTGCATTCGTGTAGCTGGGAACAGTTTGACAATAAATGTGTAAACTTTTGTCAATGAACTAGTTTGTGTAACCTTTTGAACTATTATCTAGCCGCTTTGCAATTACTCTGCAACCATTCATAAAGCTTATTATGCCGGGCCTGAGGTGTTCGCTAGCCATGTGAGCTCGCCCGGTGATGCGTCCGCAGCTCAGTGCACCAACAAGTCGGAATTGCACGAAACATCAACAGCAAAGACACCTTTTAAAGGGCTATGGGCACCATTCAGTTTTCTCCAGTTCCTGAAAGCAGATCGCCAGTTATAGTGTTTGCTTCTGTTTTGTTTGTATTGGGGCTCTCGGATGACACCTACAACCCAAACCCAAAGCTTTTCAAACAGGTCCGGGTCCGGGGGGCTTGCGGGATTCCTCGGATTTGAGCTGAGTGAAAATAGCTCGTTGACTTACAATTTAATTTCCTACACGTAAATCAAAGTACAACACCTGCAATAACAAACTGCACAGGATAAATAGAGCTGTGCAAACTCGGAAAACACAGTTCAGCATGGATGGTGCACCTAGCCCTTTTTAAAAGTGTGTACCAATGTTTGTGTAGGTTCTCAATATGTTGCAGTATCTGTTTTTTTCTTGGAGAAACTAACAAAACATGAACTAGGTGCGTCCAGCCGTTCCTGGAACCCCCCCCCCACCACTGCCTTGATGTTCACCAACCCACTGAAAAGTAAACAGAACCTCAAATTCGAATTCTACATGTCGAAATCCACCACAGGGATACCTCCATGTAGCTGGAAAAGATGAGCAAAACATGATGAAATGTTGTTGGCTTTTAGTCTTTCCTTGCTTTCGTCTCTGGAGCTGACTTTTGGAACTCGAATTTTACATGTCGAAATCCTTCGCAGTGACACCTCTGCGTAGCTGGAAACATACTTGAAAGCAAATATTCAGAATTAATGTTCAAGGTTTACCAACAGTTCTTATGGTTTCACTGAGCGAGCTTGTTTCTCATAGCCTTACCTGGATCAAGTCCCCCTACCCTGACAAATTGTTTGTTTTTCCAGGCAGATTACAACATATGTCTGAGCTCTCTGAATGTGTTGGTAGGCCGGTATACTCTCACCGGCGGTCGCTTGTGGACCTGCTGAACATATTAGGTTGTCTGTCGAACCGACGGACACACAGAGAGACAGACACCGGAACCTACCGGCGGGTTCTGAGCGGTATAGTGCGTAGTCGGTTGCATCGCACTTGTCAGTAACTTCGCCCACCCCAAACCCCGCTCCCTGGGTGTGGATCATACCACTCCCTAACATCACAGTGTGTGTGTACTAACACACAACTTGTCAGTCCATGCACTCATGCAGCACACATCGTCAATGCATGTATCTCCAATTTTCGTGGTTAGCTGTGGTTTGACTGTTTTGACATCTATGATGTTTGCTGAACCGAATAAAGCCCGAAGTGTCGATTTGAAAATAACTTCTATATATACCCACAGATTTCATTCTCCTTGCTACCTACCCTCGTCCCGACATGAAAGAGAAACGGAATCATGCACCTCATGTGCAGCACATTAAATCGGTCACACATGTCTTACATTGCAGTGGTTCCGGGGCCGACCTACCAAGCCAGGCACCCACCAGCTGCACCTGCATGTATGCATGCGTATGTCCCTTGTGTGGTGACAAGTGTGTGTGCTGTGTGTGTTTTTGTGTTTTCCTGTTTTGTGGTATTATGTATGTGTTGCTTTCCTGAACCAAAGAAAAAGGTCTGGGAGATTAAACCACACACGAGGAACGATCAGTAAACATGCAGCAAGTCAAGTACAAGTAGTGCCTACATGTCAGGATGTTTCACGATAAAAATTCTGCCCGCCGGCAGGATTACATCACTTGTAAGGGCGACGACAGGCCTCACCGGAGTTAGGCCATTGCACCCCCACTTGGTGCACCACACGACCTTGCAGCCCACAGCGTCCGCCCAAGTACTCGTCGGGATTGAGCTCGCTGCTGCACCCATAGTCTTCTCTTGGCCCGGGTCGGGTGCGAAGAACACACTCACTCGAGGGCTGATTTCAAAGTCCCCCACCCCCCCATTAGGACTCTCTGTTAGGTCATGATATGACACCGCACATGTGGGCTCTGTCTTGCGGCGTTCCTTGACAACCTCGGCCAGTGGGGTCAACTTGTTGTTCTGGTGCACATCTGTTGTCGATGAAGCAAGCTCGAACTGGATGTCCTCGGGCGAGCCGTCCTTCGTAGTAGGCTGCAGCTGCCATTTGCCTTTCCCGAAGCCCATCAGGATCGTGCCTGCAACCAGTGTGATCTCATGGGCGGACCCGTTTGTAATCGTGATTCCATATCCGACAACAACTGTTAGAGAAACAGGTGCTGATGCCTGGCCCGGGATCTTCACGTTCAGGTTGTACTTGAGGAGCTGGGTGCCCGCCATCTCCTCCGAAACGATGTTGCTGTCATCAATCTTCGGCCTTTTCGTGCCAGTCGTCCTGTCTGCAACATCGGTAGGCCGCTTCTTAGGTGTTTGCATGTTGTTCTCGACTGTCGGTAGCTGATGTGCACCCCACTCCTCGTGGAACTTCTCCAAGAAGAGCTTGAACCGTGCTCCTAGCCGGGGGTGCGAGTAGTATGCTTTGATGATGTCATCGGGCATCACAAGCACATCTTTCTCTAACTCTGATCCGGCGACCTTAAGTTTCGTGACAGCGAGCCTGTTGAGACTAGGTATCACGGGCGGGTTCTCGAGCAGGTCTGTCGACATCTCTGGCGGCTGCATGGTAAACCCAGGAATGTTGACTTTGCCCTCCAAGAACATGTCTTTGATGTTCTGCTTCTTCGTGTGCATCAGCCAGTCGTGCTGGGTCATATCGTCAGTCGGCGACCAGTAGTACGATGGAAAGTTCCACCCCTGCCTTTTCACAACCAGTGCATCGAACATCTGACCAAACCCTGCGTTCAACTCGACGAACACAAATGCACACCTTGGGTCGAGCTGCATCCCCTCCAGCATCGCATCGATGATCTTGTCATACCCATCGGCCCCGATTTGCATCCATTTGCTCGCACCTTTGATGGTCCCGTCTGAGTCTGTCGTCTCAGGTAGGGCCGAGTCACCAAATTCGCTGATGCACTGCAACCCCTTATTGTTCAACATGGCGGCATGCTGAGTGCGACCCTTCATGATGCCCGCATCTCGCCAGAAATACTCCGACATGGGAATGCCACTCGGAGTCAGGATTCTTCCATCGTAGAGCAGGGGCCGTGAATCTCGCAGGTCCGGCCTTTCACTGTTTTATATGGTTAGTACTTGTTGTGTTTAGCTTTCTGTTTATTATTTGCTAGTTAAACTGTAAATGGCGGCAATAGCAAATAACATATAGAAAGCCCAACTCATGGTTTATGTTTATGTTTTATGTTTTCCATTTTGTTTTTTATTTATTTTCTTTGTCAAACTTATGGTCAACCTCTCACTGAAAGTGAGGCCGAACTTATGGTCAAAGTTCAAGTTCCTGTCAATCAAGAGCTTGTAGACCATCTGCTCGCTTAGGTACAGCTGCCCCTTTTTGTAGGCCCACTGCGGGCAAAGTATCGGTGCAATCATTTTGCTGTATGTTGATGCAAGCATGGCCAGAAAGTTCGCTTGAAAGCTGAGTGCCTGCGAACTCAATGAGCAAGGTGCCACCCAGTTCAGCACACACACGGGCACGATGTGGTCGATTTCGATCGAATGCTTGGCCGCTATTTCCTTCATGAAAGTGTTGAAGTGTCCCATCGCGTCCTCGGGTGCCTTGTAGAGATGGAAATGGGAAAACTGCTCCATGTGTGCTCTAGCCGCTTGATCTGCCATGCTGTGGCGTCCCACACTGTACTCCAGCTTTCTACCATAGACTCCCCGCTCCCAGCTCGACATCTTCGAGTCCCTCACCCGCATTGCGGCCTGGTCATACTCGGCTTGCTGCAACAGCAGTTCGAATGTACTCTCTTCCAGCTGTGCAGACTGGCCCTCGACGGCCCTCTCTGACATCATGATCTGAGCTGTGGTCCCCGGGGTATGGCCTTCCAACAGCTGCTGGATGCAAGACAACATCTTCGGGTGAAAGGAATCCGACTTCTCGACCATGGCTGCGTTGACCTCCAACTCCAGTTTAGGATCGCTGTCCCTCCACTTGTTGTACACACCCTTGTCTTGCAACATCTCCACAGTGATGGGTGACTTTGTAGTTGCCTCTGTGCACAAGTTGTAGAAGACAGCAGTCACCTCCGACAGCTGCTCCATAGTCCCCTTATTGTACCTACTGCGACAACCCGATGGCATCTGCTCGAATAATCTGGCTGCCTTCTGGAAAGTGAGTTCGCTCGACTTCTGAGTGACCGCTTGGCGAGCAGTCCACACCCTCGATGCGACTGTTCGGAAATGCTGTCCAGGAAACAGCTTCTTCGATGACAATGCCTCCTCGGTCCATGGTGAGTTCTCCCACCCGTAGGCAGAGGTCGTCTGGAGCAGTAGATTGATCGTAGACGGACTCGCTAATTCTAGCACATTCTTCACAGCCTGTGCTTTCGTCCCTGTGATCTGTGAGGAGCGGCTAGCGTCCTTGTTCCATTGCCTGATAATGCCGCCTGCGTCGGTATCGCCCTTCTGGCGGAGACGATCCAGCATGACAAACCAACTCATCATGTTCGGAGCCTGTCTAATGCTGCCTCGAATCGACATCTTGAAGTTGGAGAAGGCTTGTTCTTTGAGGGTGCCGAAGTTAAGGTTGTGGCAGTAGACATCACGAAAGGATTGCCACAGCTTGGGAGCTATCGCCTTCATGTCAACCTCGTCGTCAATGAAGATGCTGCAGATGCACAGACAGGTGCGGATGCGTGCGGCACCTTTATGTATATGAAGGCAGAAGGGGGGCATCGGGTCGATGTCCTGGCTGTGCCATGGGCTACTCTTAGCATCTATCTGTGAAAGTTTTCTCATGTCCTCAGCACTGCCCGCAGCGGTTAGGATGGCTTCGCTGCCCGTTAGAAATGTCTCTAGGAAATACCGCTCCGCCAGCTGCAACGAAGTCTTCATCGATGTAGGCTCTTTCGGGGATGCGTCTTTACTGAAGTTGAACATCGCTATGTGGAATACCTCCTTCCGTGCGTCCTTCAAGTTGGCCTCGGCAAAGGAAGGGATGCATGCGTTGAAGGTTGTGTCTTCTGTAGCACTGGGCGGCCATATCGAGTACAGCTGGTTGGCGAATTTGATCTTCTCCTCCTCGGAATCGTATCGCGACATGAGATAGTTCGTGGGGCCACCGTACTGCTTGTAGATTGTAGTCAGAGTCAACTGAACAACGTCACTAAGCTCCGCCACTGTGATATCATGGCCCCGAACCGATGCCAAGCCTGCTGGAGATGTTTTGAGATGTCCGTGTTTTATATGTTTTTCTTTGTCCCTGTCTCTCTTGATGTCCCCCCTTCGATGTGTTTAGCTGTTTCTTTTTGGACCGTACACTTCCACCTAGCTGATCCTACATCCCAATTGGAATCTGTCTTTCTGTCTGTCTGCGTCCTGTGCTGTCTGTCTGTCTCTTTTCTTCCTTGCTTCTCTCCCTGTCTATTTCTTTCTCTATCGCTGCCCCCCTTATGTCGTTGTCCTTTTTATTTTTTATTTTGTTTCTATGTCTTTGTTGCAATGTAGACTGGCCTGAGCCCCTTGTCGAGGGAGCAGCTTCATCTCCGTTAGGATCGGGCGTTGTATGCCGGGGCCGGAGCATCCATTCACGGTCTGCACTTGTTTGACTTGTCTCGGTTGTTGCAGTCAGTGGTGCCGGTGTGCCATCCTCTAGTTCAAGTGACATGGTGCTGTTGCAGTCGGTGGTTCTTCTATATGTATACAGTGCCGGCGGAAAGAAGAACCCCTAAAAAGTGCAAGCAGCCTCCGTGGCAACGAAGATGCATGTAAAAAACACACTCTCTGCCCCCCACCCCCATGTACAAAAAACTCTCTGTCCCCCACCCCCCCCCCATGTAAACAGTAGCCGGGGCTAGAACACACTACACCCTATTCATCGAGCTGTTCACAAGGTTTTTCTCATAAACATTACACAGACGACTAAGGGGGGAGGGGGGCGGGGCATCGGGGGGGTATGTTTTAATACAGTTTTAGAATAGTTGGCCATCACAATAATTAAGAACAACAGTTAAACTATTTACTATTTACTAATCAGCTTCAAGCTAATCCGAAACACGATTTAAGGTATTCCAGACTAAGAAAACAGCCTCTTTTCGATGGCTGCCATTCGTATGGCAGCCACCTAGTGTTTTGGAAATTCAAAGAGACATGCTTTCCATAAATAAACCTTCATGTAGCTGAATGGGGGGGGATGGGGTCATCGAGTAGGGTGTACCTATGTGTACAAGGGTCCTGTGGGGCCAGCACTGATAAGTTTCATGTGGATTCTAAAAGTATGCAAACCGAGGTCGCTGCGGTATGAGATGAACGACAAGCTCCGCGTCGCCCGTATCATGCCTGCAAAAATGCTTTGTTGTTCAGAGCAGATACGTCTCAAAGAATGCAGAGGTCGGGTGGATAATCTGATTCGGTCGGTAAAATCATAAATCACAAGAGCATTCGACACCTATAAGTTGTGTCGAATTGGCAATCAATTATAAAGAGGGGGGTATAGGTGGGGGGGAACTTAGCTACTTTGCTGTTAGAAATCAG
>CAJQPT010000228.1 GCA_905480285.1 uncultured bacterium | reverse complement strand
TCGTGGGGGTGATGGGGACCGGAGGGACGGGCGGCGGTCGGCCCAAACGGTGGGGGGCGCCCCGGTTGCCGCCCACTGAGGTCGGTCCAGGTCGCGGACCTCATCGCGGCGGGAATGCGGGGGGACGGCCGAGGCATGGCCAGGTTGGCTTCGCTAGCTGGTGGAGCGCTCCGGATGGCGCAGGTGAGTCGCAGGGCCCCCCCAGGCTCTCCTGGCGCTCGTTACGCAATCCTCGGGCGAATGCCAGCAATCTCGAACTGCTCAAACCTCGCGTATTCCGATAAGCACGGCATGCGTCACCTCTGGATCCGCGCGGGCTTCATGCTCGCTGCCCTCGCCATCGTCTTGACTCTCACCTCGTTGCAGCGCTCCAGGACCGCATGGGAGGAAGCTCTCGGTTCCGTGGAGGAGCTGAAGGGCGCCTTCGAGCAGCGCCGCGGGCGCCGCACCCTGCTGCCCGGCGAACCGTCCGAGGGCCTCGCCTTTGAGAGCTACGCGCGGGCGGTCGCGCACACGAGCCCGAAGAGGAACCCGCGGCTGGCCATAGAGCTGGGGCGCTGCTTCAAGGCCTTCGAATCCGAGGACCCTTCGGCGCGACAGGAGCGTCGACGGTTACTGCTTGCCAACAAGGCCAGCCTCGACGCTCTCGCGCAGGGGGCTCGCTGCGCCGACGCATCCTTCCGCCTCGAGTGGGAGCGTGGGTTCTCAGGCCGGCTCCCGATGATGCTGGAGCATCATTCGCTGGTGCGGCTCGGCATCCTCGCGGCGCAGAGCGCGCTCGATCACGGCGACTCTGAGCGCGCGGTGCAGCACCTGCTCGATAACGCGCAGTTGGGTTGCGACCTGCTGCACACGCCGGTCGGGACGGTCTCGCTCACCGGTTGCTTGCTGATCTCGATCACGACCTTCGAGGCTCTGGTCGACCAGGGCATGCTGCAGCGACTCAGCCCTGAAGGGCTTCGGATGCTGGCTGACGGGCTCTACCGACTGGACTCCGAGCTGCAGCGCCCGCTCCTGGTGCGCGAAGGGGACTTGGTCGCCTGGGTTCACAGGATGAGCACGGTGGAGGACGCCACCTTGGGAGGGTGGCCGCTCCACCCCATGGGGAATCTGATGGCCTGGCGCTACGGGTTCTCGGTGAGCGCGATGCAAGCGGACCACGTCGCGCGTGCGACGCGTGAGATCGAGTTACTGGCGGCGAGTGAGGGGCAGCCCTGGCCAGCGCGCGACGCTGCGCTGTTGCAGGCTGCCGCCGAGCTCCAGGATCCGTCCAACGTGATCACCGAGCTGACCTCGGGGTTGGGGCAGTCGCGAACGGCGGAACGCGCGCTCTACGAGTGCCGGGCGCGCCTGCGGCTCGTGATTGCGGCGGTCGAGTACCGCCTGACCGGGGAGACTCCAGAGATCGAGGATCCCTTCGGCGGCCGGCTCCAGGCCCACATGGTCGGCGGCGTGCTGCGCCTGACCTCCGCTGGCTCCGAGCTGGAGCACGTGACCCCCGGCCGCTTCACGATCGAGCTAAAGCCGTGAGACTGACGCGCCCCGCGCGTCCGCCGCGGTCCAAAGCCAGGGCGTGAAGACGGCAGGGCAGGGCAGGATGCTCCACCCGCCGGTGACGCTGGGGGCACGGAGAGGATCCAGCCGGATCGCGGAGCGCCCCCTCGCGACGCTCAGTGACGCTTGCGGCTCTTCCAGGTGCCGCCGTAGCGGTAGTCGGGGTTCCCGGGCTTCACCAGCTCGAGGCACGGGCCACAGACAAAGACCCAGTGACCCTCGGCCGATATCTGGACTCGGAACAGCGCGGTGCTCGCGGCCTTGCAGCGGTCGCAGGGCTTCTGACGGGTGCGCTTTGTCTTGGCCATCGGGCGGATCTCTCCGTGTCAACTTAACCCCGCAGGAGGCGGAGCCAACCCTCGGCGCCCCCGTACCCAAGCCAGCCGGATCTGCGTTGAGCCCGAGTCGGGCCCGTCTCGGGCCGGGGGGGCGTCCCCTTTGCGCCAGCCCGAGCCTACCACTGGCCGTGGGACGGAGGGCTCGGCCCGCAGGCCCCGGGGAAGAGCTCGAGCGGAGGAGGATCTTGCGCGCCCCGGCCGGCGGGTCTCTCCGGTACGGCGAGCCGCGCGTCGCCGGTGGCGACCGACGGACCCTAGGTCCCCGGCGGCTTCAGGGCCGGGCGGCCTCGAACCTGGCCGAGGAGCGTGAGGGCGCCGGGGAGGACCTCGAAGGTGGCGGGGAGGACGCCGGGGGCCTCGCCGTCCAGGTCGAGGTAGGCCGGGTCGTCGCCCATGAGCTCGGCGGTCAGGCGGCGGGCGCGGAAGGTGTGGACGAAGCTGCAGCCGGTGTGCTTGCCCCGGTAGATCGAGGCCGTCAGGGAGAGCATGCGCGGAATGGAGCGCTGCTCGATGATGACCCCGTCCAGCCAGCCGTCGCTGGGATCGGCCTCCGGCGCCATGCGCATGCCGCCGCCGCAGAACTGGGCGTTGCCCAGGGCCACGGTGTTGATCCTGAAGGTCCCAAGCACCTCGCCGTCCGCGGTGAGCCGGACCGTCGCGGGCCGGTACCGGAAGAGCCCGCGGACCGACGCCAGGAAGAACGACACCCTGCCGCCGAGGGCCGTGCTGGACCCCTTGACGAGCTCGTCGATCAGGCCGCTCATGCCGAAGGTGCCGACGTTCACGAAGTGACGCACCTGGGCGGGGCTCGTGGACTCGATCGTCACTCGACCGAGGTCGAGGGGGCTCGTCGGGGCGTCGACCAGGGCGCGGGCCGCGCCGACCGGGTCGCGCGGGACCTCGAGCGTGCGGGCGAAGTCGCCGCCGGTGCCGGCGGGGAGCACGCCGAAGGACACCGCGCCTTCGGGGGGCGACGCCTCCATGATCCCGTTGACCACCTCGTTGTGGGTCCCGTCCCCTCCGAGGGAGAGGAGCGTGTGGTGCCCGTCGAGGACGGCCTGCCGCGCGAGCTCTGTCCCGTGCCCGGGCCCCTCGGTCCTCTGGAAGCGAACCGGCCCGAGGATCCCGCCCAGCTCGCGCTCCAGCTGGCTCCATCGACGCCCGACGCGGCCGCTGCCGGCGGCGGGGTTGACGATGACCGTGGTTCGCTCGGGGTTCAGCACGTTGCGGACATCACGCCTGCTCGGCGGGAGCGGGTTGAGGTGCCTGCGGCGCCATCCCAGGCCCCCGCGGTCCCGTTGCTGTGGTGAGAGCCCGTACGGGTGCGCTCGACGTCGAGATCAGGACCATTACGTCTCATCGTAGGTTCAGCGCGCGCCGGCTCGCCGAGCCGAAGGTGGATTCTGGTCCGGGCAGGTCGGCGTCCACCTATCCTGGGTTGGTGAGTCAACCCTCGGAGCACTCCCTCGGCCAACGCGTGCTCGAGTCGGTCGCCATGGCGACCTTCACCGCCTATGCGCTGGCGCTCGCAGTGCGGCTCGCGGGCGAGGTCGGATCCGCGGCCCAAGCGCTCGCCGTCGCCGCGGGGCTCATGAGCGGATACCTCATGGCGGACCTCCTCTCAGGGCTCGCGCACTGGGTCGGGGACCGCTTCTTCGAGGAGACGACGCCCATCATCGGACCCGGGTTCATCGCGCCCTTTCGCCAGCACCACGTGGTGCCCGAGGAGATGGTGGAGCACGGCCTCGTCGAGCTCGTGGGCAACACCGCCGTGCTGGCGCTGCCCACATTGGCGGCGGCCTTCCACCTGCTCGACCTCGCGTCGGGCGCACCGCTCACGCTCCTCGCCGGCGCGCTCATCCTGAGCGCGATGGTCGGGGGCGTCTGCACGAACCTCTTCCATCGCTGGGCTCACATGGAGCGTCCGCCGCGCCTCGCGCGGTGGATGCAGGCGCTGGGCGTCGTGATCACCCCCGAGCGCCACGCCGTGCACCACTCGAACGGGTTCGACTCGTCGTACTGCATCACCACGGGCTGGCTGAACGGGCCCATGGACAGGCTCGGGGTCTGGGCCTGGCTCGAGCGCCGGCTCCACCGCGCGGGCAGCCGGGCCGGCCAGAAGGCCAGGTAGGCTGGCCTACTCGAAGGTCACCCGCACCGCGTCGGTGAGGTCCGAGGTGGGCTGGCCGGCGAGGGTGGTGCGGTGCCAGGCCTGGAAGTGCAAGGTCTCGCCGGCCTGGACGGCGACGGGGCCGGTGGGCTGGGGGATCGCCGTGAGATCGACCTGGGCCACGGGGGTCCCGAGGGTGCTGAAGTCGAGGACGCCGCCGACCGCCCTGCCGATGCTGCCCGACACGCAGAGGCGGTCGATGCTGCCCGGCACGGGGAGGGTGTTGCCCGGGGTCCGTGAGGCGACGAAGTCGCCGACGCTGTTCAGGGGGAGGAAGCGGGCGATGAGCGTGAGGTCCCCGTCCTCGACGGCGTCCGAGCCGATCACGAGCATGGAGGGGAGGGGGCTCGCTTCGCCCCCGCTCGAGGTGCAGTAGGTGCCGCCAACGGCCTCGCAGCGGTCGAGGACGGCGTCGCCGTTGCCGTCCATCCACGGCGTCCTCGCGATCTGATCCCGGTCCGTGGCCCCGTCGCCATCGCAGTCATCGAAATGTGCGAGGCCGGGGGCTGCGCAGCAGACCATGAGGCCAAGGGTCGCGGCGCGGTGATCCATACCCGCGAGCGTCGCTGATCCCCTTGTCCCACCGGGCGGTGACCCGATGGGCGCGCCGGTCTCAGCTCTCAACGTGAGCTTCCGGGCTCACTCCCGAACTAGCTCGGCCGTGAGGGGGGGGCGGCCCCGGTGGTCGACCGGCGGCCACCGGGTCCGTATGGCGTGCCGTGGAGGGTCAGGGCTTTTCCGGCTCGAAGGGCGCCGTCGGGTCCCTGCGGCTGGCGGGGTCGAGGGTCACGCCGCCGGGGGACGCGGCCTTCACGATCCCATAGAGATAGACGACGGTGCCCACGGGGCAGGACTCGGCAGCGTCCTTGAAGTCTCCGAAGCGGGCGGTGACGCCCCCCTCGAGCTCGACCACGCAGTCCTCTGGGTCGGAGACGTCCACGGAGCGGACCTCGCCCCGCACGGCGACCTTCTCCCCGACATGGTCGGGCGCGATGGCGGCGGCGTCGACGGCCTCGAACTGGGCGGCGGGCTTGCCGTAGTCCATGGTCCAGCCCTGGCATCCCGCACCGAGGGGGAGGAGGAGGGCCAGGGTGAGGGTTTGGAGGGAGCGAGCGATTCGGGAAGAGCGGTTCATTTCGATGGGGCTGGGGTCGGGAAGACGTGGCGTGCCCCGGGTCCCGCGGGTGCAGGTGGAGCACTGGCAAAGGCTACGTCTGCTCGCGTAGTCCTCTCCGCATTGGTGCCATACGGCTCGATAAGCAAGCCGAATCGACGGCCAGGGCTCCGCCCCGCTGGCAGGCCTCTGGCTCTTGCACTCAGGGGCAGGGGCCATTCTCGCAGCAGGCCCCCGCGCCGCACTCGACGAAGGTCGCGAGGGCATTGGCCAGGCAGATGATGGTGACGAAGAGGAGCGCGCCGCGGTCGAAGGGTGTGGGGCGTCGCACGGTGCCCGCCGGCTCGTCGCGGGTGAGGCAAAGAAACACGGCCGTCCCCGCGATCGTGGTCAGGAAGACGATCGCCGCCCAGGTGTACAGGTGCATGCCGAGGACGGCGGAGCCGTAGCCCGCGGGCTCTCCTTCCACGGGGGCGATGTGCAGGAGGATCTGCCGGACGGAGAAGGAGCCGCCCACGAGGGCGGCGCCGATGATCACGGCGGCGTGCTCCTGGCGGAAGCCGAAGGCGGTGTTCAGGGCCAGCCCGACCAGGACGCCGAACATGCCCATGCGCTGGAGCAGGCACAGGGGGCAGGGGGTCTCTCCGAGCCCGTACTGGAAGTAGAAGGCGCCGACCAGCACGAGGGAGAGGCCCAGCATGCACGCGCTGTTCACGGTGTAGAGGAGCGGACGGTTCTCCATCAGAAGTTGAGCTCCAGGCCCGACGTCGTGTGGTGGAAGAACATGGCCACGCTCAGCGCCGTGCTGAGGGCGAGGCCCGCGAGAGCGGCGGAGCGCCGTCCGCGGATCACGCACGCGAAGGTGGCGAGGTAGCTCAGGAAGAGGAAGGCCATGGTGCTCGGGGGCCGTTGTGGGCTGGGGGGGGCGACCCCTCGACTCTAGCGATGGAGCGGAGGAGCCGAGGGGCGGGCCGGGTTCAGTCGGTCATTGGCCCTCGCCGGGGGGGACCTTCCCCGACGTCGGGCTCCACGTGGACCAGGACCTCGTCGAAGGCGAGCTGGAGGGTCAGGCTCGCCTCGACCCCGTCGGCGATGTCGTGGGCCTGGACCGCATCGAGGGTCGGGTCGACGCGCACCGTGACGTCCGCCGTGCGCCGGGTGCCGTCCCAGCGACTGCGGACCTGGCCGATCCCCGCGACCCCCTCGACGGTCCTGAGCACCGCGACGAGCTCGCTGGGTGGCACGGCGGCACCGTCCACGAGGATCGGGACCGCCCGCCGGAAGAGCTGGAAGGCGAGCACCAGGACGAAGACCGCCACGGCGACCGCCAGCACGCGGTCGAGCCACGGGAAGCCGCGGGCGGCGATCTGCCAGCCGACGATGGCCGCGAGGGTGGTGGCCGTGTCGGCGAGGGTGTGGGTCGCGTCCGCGTGGAGCAGCTCGGACTCCAGCCGTCGGGCCTGGCGGTTCTGCCAGTAGGCGAGGCCCAGCTGGAGCACCATGACGCCGCAGGCGACCGCGAGGCTGAGCGGGCCGGTGGTCACCGGCCCGGCGGCCCCGCCGCGCAGGACGCCGAGCAGGATCTCGAGGGCGAGGACGCCCATCAAGGTGGCGAGCCCGAACACGGCGAGGATCTCGAACTTGCCGTGCCCGTAGGGGTGGCCGTCGTCGGCGGGGGCCCCGGCCACCCGCATGGCGAACCAGGCCACGACGTTGTTCGCGAGGTCCGTGGCGGAGTGCATCGCATCGGCGACCAGCACCCATGAGCCCGTCATGAGCCCCACGCAGAGCTCGGTCAAGGCGAGGGCCAGGTTGCAGAGGCCCTCGATGACGAGGACGCGCCTCACGTCGCGGGCTCGCTGATCGATGGCGGGGCGCTGCATGGGGGACGGGCTAGCGCCCGGGGAGGTGGGCGGCGATCTCGTCTCCAGCGCCCAGGTCGGCGTCGGGGCCGATGGACCAGGCACGAACCCCGCCGCTGGCCAAGGTCTCCGTTCGATAAGGAGCCCCGGAGAAGGGGTCCAGCTGGGATTCAATCCAGGACCGGGCCGCATCCGTCCCCTCGCGGCGCCCCATCAGGACGGCGGCGGCGAGGGTCGCGGTGGCGTGGACCGCCGCGGCGCTGTCGAACGCGCTGTGGACCGCGGGGAACAACAACTGGGATCGCAGGGCGAAGGCCTCGTCGTGGAGAGCCAGGGTCGCCTCTCCCATGGCCGCCCGGCCCGAGAACCCGGGCTCGATCGAGGCCGCGAGGGCCCCTGCGAAGGTGGTCAGGAAGACCCGTTGGTCGTTGCTCTCGAACAGCCAGAGCCCCAGCGAGGTGAGGGGAGAGGTCCACCAGTCGACCCCGCTCGGGTGGAGACCCCTCTCGAAGGCCCCCATGCCCAGGGCGCGCTCCTCCTGCATGACTCGATGGAGCGCTGCCTGCGCATCCAGCCCCGCGAGGTCCCCCTCGAACTCCGCGAGGTCGACCCCGGGCAGCTCCGAGGCCACGGTCAGGAGGGCGTCGGTCGCCATGGTGACCTGGAGCATCCAGGTCAGCCCGTGGAGGAGGCCGGGGGCGCGCTCGTAGGCGCGGGCGGCGCAGAAGCCCTGGCGCAGGGCAGCGAGCGCACCGTCGGCGTCCCCGTCGATCGCGGCCAGCTTGGCGCTCCGGCCGAGGGCGCGCTGGGCTTCGATGACGGCGACCACCGAGTCGGGGACAGCGATCAGGTCGTCGCCCGCGAGCCAGTCGTCGATCCAGGCTCTCCCGTCGAACTGGCCGCCGGCGCACGCGTTCCTCGCGCGCTCGAGGAGCTTGCCCGCGGCGGCGTGCTCGATCCGGGCGATCAGGAGGCGCCCCGCGGGCGGAGGCGCGGGAGGGGAGCCGAGGGCGATCAAGGGCCGGTCGCCCAACCACAGGTCGTCGACGGATCGTCCCGCTTCTGTGGTCCGCCCATAGAGCGCGTCGAGGTCCTCGAGCAGGTCCCTGGGGAAGGGCGCGAGCTCGTCGTCGGGACGCTCGAGGAGCGCCGCCAGGGCCACCGGATCCATGATCCCGAGATCCCACACCGGGTCGTCACGCTCCACTCCCTCCCACCAGGGGGAGGCGGTCGCAGCTGGCGCCTCGATGTCCGCCGCGGTCAACGGAGCGCCCGAGGCCACGATCGCGTCGAGCTCCCTCGCGATGTCGCGCTTCCAGCGGAGCACCAACACGCCGAGGCTGACGGCGGCCAACGTCGACAGGAGGGCTGCGAGGAGCGCGATGCGCTTCAGCGTGCTTCGTTGGGCTGGGGAGGGCATCTTGCGGGCGGGCCCAGGGAGGGGCCGGCCGCTGGGGACCGGAGCGGACCTCCACGCAGGAGGCCGTCGTTGGGCGGAGCGGCGCGGGGAGGGCGAGGCTATCGGGTCCGGCGGGCGATGGCGAGGTCTCGTCAGTGCCCCGGAGGGTACACCGCCCGGCTGTCACCGCAGCCCCATCGCAGTATCCCCGCCGCCGCAGTTTCGTCGCCAGGGATCCCCTGGCGCCGGCGCGCGGGGGCCTATTGCTCGGCGTTGTCCTGCCAGACCCGGGTCACCTGATCTTCATCGAGGCGGACCCAGGTGGTGGCCCGCTGCTTGTCCTCCTTGCCGCCCGCGAAGACGAGCAGGACGGCCCCCTGGCGGGAGACCGTGCGCTCCCAGTCCCAGGCGAGGAGCACGGCGCCATCGGCCTTCTGGATCCGGCGACTTGGCTCCCCGAGGAGCTCGACGACGAAGGATTCGGATTCCCCCTCGGTGATCTGGGTCAGGGTCTCGGCGCTGACATGGGTTCCGGTGGACTCCTTCTTCGAGCCGCTCGTGACGAGGCACGCGGGGAGCATGAGGAGAGCGAGGGCGACGCAGGTGAGGCGGAGCGTGTTCATGGCGGGTCGTCTGGAAGCGGATGGGGTGACCCGCCGCGGCGGGTCATGGCACCCGTACGGTGCTGGTGCCGGTCCATTGCAGCGAATCGGGCCGGAGTGCGGGGGTTTTACGGTGCCCCCTCGGGTCCACTTCCTTGCCCCGAAACACGCCGGACTTGGACCTTCCGCGCTCGGGCCACGGAGGTGGACGGCCCGCTGCGGCCGGGGGCAGCCTTCCCCGGGGGGCGTCGGGGGCGCAGGATGGGGCCGTGATCTCCCTTCTTCTCCCGACTCTCGTGCTGGGCGCCCTCGGCCTCGGCGTCGCCCCTCCCAAGAACCTCGGCCTGACGGTGGGGAAGGACCCGGCGCTGCGGGCGGAGCTCGCCTGGCGGACGCGCGCCGTGGAGGAGGCCTGGATGGGCACCGACGACCCCGAGCGTCGCAGCCGGGCGCTGCCCCACGTCGAGGAGGCCGTACAGCGCTTCTTCCGATTCGAGAGCGCCGCCGTGGGGGCCTCCATGGGGGAGGCCCTCGCCGCCCTCCAGGGCCGCGACGCGGTGCACCCGCTGGACGCGGCCAGGGTGCACCCCGGCCGTCGACTCGTCGACTCCGCCGAGCCTGGAGTCGACCTGGTGATCGGGTGGCTCTACGGCGAGAGGCCCGCGTCGCCCCTCGCGGTGTCGGTGCGATGCGAGGGCGTCCTCCTCGTCGGACCCGAGCAGGTCCAACTCGGCCCGGACCCGTCCACGACCGTGACCTTCCAGTGGCCGGACCCGACCGGGGCGCCGGAGGGAGACCTCGTGCTCGACGTGTCGCTGAGTGTCGGGGCCGGGGAGCCCGTGGCGCGGGCCGTCACGCTGGCCCGTGTGCCCCGAGTACGGGAGCGGCTCGATGCCCTGGCGCAGCCGCTCTCCGAGGAGGCGCCCGCGCTGGAGGCCCGGACCCTCAAGGCGCGGCTCAAGCTGCTGGAGTCGCTCGCGGCGGGCTCCACGGAGGAGACGGACTTCCCCGCCGCGCGACTGCTGGTCGAGGCCGAGGCCATGTCCGCCGCGGCGGCGAAGGGGGAGCCCTGGTTCGGCGCCGAGGCTCGGGGACAGCACTGGCTCTCGGTGCCCGTGGGGCGACGGGCCGCGTCGGTTCGACTCCTCGTTCCGTCGAGCTACGACCCCGCGCGCCCCGGGCCCATCGTGGTCGCCCTCCACGGGATGGGGGGCAGCGAGAACATGTTCTTCGACGCCTACGGCGCTGGCCTCGCGGCGCGGCTCTGCGAGGAGCGCGGATGGCTCATGGTTGCCCCTCGAGTGAGCCCGCTGGGGACCTCTGCGGAGGCCGTGCTGGACGGCCTGGAGGAGCGCCTGGCCTTCGACCGGGAGCGGGTCTTGCTCATGGGGCACTCGATGGGCGCGGGCGTCGGGCAGCGCCTCGTGTCCAAGCGCCCTGAGGCCTACCGCGCCTTCGTGGCCATGGGCGGCGGCAGCTCCCAGCGGGACCCCGCGCCCTGGTCCGCGGTCCCGCTCTATGCCACCGCCGGGGAGCGTGACTTCGGGCGCTCCGGGGTCGAGGCGCTCCACGCCTCCCTCGAGGGCAGCGGCGAGGCCGACCGGCGCCTCGTGATCGAGCCAGGCACCGAGCACCTCCTGATCGTCGCCGAGGCGCTCCCGGCGGCCTTCCAGTGGCTGGACCGCGTGTTGGGCGACTGACGCCCGGGGCGGCGCGCGCCGCGGCCGTCAGCGGGTCGAGCGGGGGCCGGTGGGGTCTCCGGCGAAGGGGTCCCGGATGAAGGGGTCGACCTGCTGGGCGAGGAAGCCCTTGGGGAAGGCGGCGTCGTCCAGGCCCGTGCGCTCGGGCCACTCGTCCCCGGGCGCGTAGTAGGTGCCGAAGAGGCGGTCGATCCAGGAGAAGTGGACGCAGAAGTTCTTGTCGTACGCCGCGGGGTCGTGGGCGTGGTGCCAGTGGTGGATTCGCGGGGACACGATGAGCCACTCCAGCAGCCCGTAGCGCAGGCGCACGTTCGTGTGGTTGAGCACGGCGTGGATCGCGACGATGCCGACGTACGTGTAGAAAACGCCTGGCGAGAATCCGAGGACGAAGAGCGGCAGGTAGACGAAGATGCGCGTTCCGACGACGTCCACGAGGTGCTGGCGCGAGCCCGCGAGCCAGTCCATCGACCGCGTGCTGTGGTGGACCGCGTGGAACCTCCAGAGCAGCGGCACCGCGTGGAACGTGCGGTGGAGCGCGTACTGGAAGAGGTCCGTGGTCAGCAGCGCCAGGAAGAGCTGCAGCGCGAAGGGGAGGCCTCCGACCGTCGCACGAAGGGCGTCCAGGCTGTCCGCGAAGCCGGTCAAGAAGAGCCGGACCGGCCGCTCGCTCATGGCGGCGATGCCCTGGACGAACAGGTGGGCCATGACGAAGTAGGCGAGGTCGGTGCGCCACTCCGGGTGGAAGCGGGTCTGATCGGCGCGCTTCGGGAAGAACAGCTCCAGCGGCACGAACACCAGGGCCATGGCGATGAGGTCCAGGAGCAGCCAGTCGAGGCTCAGGTAGAAGCCCGTCTCCCGGACCGCGTCGACCTCGACGCCCGCGCCGCCCAGAAGCAGGGAGGCCGTGGCCAGCGCCCCGCCGATGAGACCCGTGCGCTTGCTGGCGTTGGCGATCAGGCTCCGTAGCGCGCAGGCGTAGGTCAGGAAGATGCAGCCGAGGAGGATCCCGCGGAGGACCCCCTCGTCGTATTGCGCCCTGAACTCAGGCGTCGTGAGGAACTCCGGGAAGTGAAAGCAGAGCACGCCGCCCAGGGCGATAGCGCCGAAGACGATCGAGACGGCGCCGCTGATCCGGCCCTCGCCGATCTGCATGCGGGGGGGCATCTTGGGGTCTTCCATGGTCATGGCGCTCGGGAGGGCAGGGCTCGCCGGATCGCTCAACCCGAGCGTAGCGCTCAAGAGGGCGGCGGGTCCTGCGAATGCACGGTCAAGTTCCAGGGCGGCTGCTTGGGCTCCACGGGTCGGAGGACAGGGGGTCCGCCGTTGCGCGCCCTTCCTCGAGGAGGTCGAGTCCGGGTGAGCCGGTCATCCGGACCCTGCCCATTCCTGGGTCTTCTTGGTGTCGAGCTGCCGCTCACTCCCGGGAACGGCCACCGGTGCCCGCAGAGTCAGCGGTCGGCGCGGGCGCGCGCGGCT
Organism: uncultured bacterium; assembly: GCA_905480285.1. Taxonomy (GTDB): domain Bacteria; phylum Planctomycetota; class UBA1135; order UBA1135; genus Saltatorellus. The sequence continues at coordinate 14,625 of CAJQPT010000228.1, read as the reverse complement.
TCGATCATCGCGCCGGCCACCTCCGACGCGCTCACCCCAGCGCCTTCAGCGAGTCGGGTGAGGCTCTCGAGGTGGTCCTTCCGCAGGCGGACGGTGATCGCGATCGAGCCCCCAGCTCCCTGGCCTTCTCTGGCGCCGGGGGACGCATCGGCAGGTCCTGCTTGTGCGGATCTGGCGCTGGGTGCATCGAGGCCAGGGGGCTCCCGCTTGGCGCCGAGGCTTCCCCTCTCCAGCGAGTGGGTGATCACCTGCGTGGCGGTGCCGGCGACGCTCACGCCCCGGCTCTCCGCAAGCTGAGCGAGCTGTTCGTGTTGACTGGGCGGCAACGTCAGGTCCAGCGAAGCCCAGTCGGGCGTGGCGTGGATCTGTTGGCGCCGCGCTCGGGGCGGTCTGATCGCCGCGGCGAGCGGGGCGGTCGCCTCAGGCTTCGGGCCCGGAGGCTGGACCGCCGGTGGGGCGGCGGCCCGCGCCGCGTCCTCCCGCTCGAGGATGAAGATGGCCAGGGAGGCCAGCAGGACGAGGAGCGGGTCGGTGATCTCCGGGCTGTGGTCGATGAGCCTGGTCTGCGAGACCTCGATCAGGCCCACGAAGGCCATGGCGACGACGGTTCCGCGCGTCCGGCCGCGCAGCACCCGCTGCGCGAGGAAGACGAGGCTGCCGTAGAGGAACGTCTTCTCCAGCGCGGACTGAGCGTTCAGGTACATCGATCCCCCCAGGAACCCGCTGAAGGGCATCCACTGGAAGGGCGCGACCTCGGCTCGCACGGTGAGCGGCGAGAGCCCGCCCACGGCGATCGTGCCCGCAAGGAGCGCCAGTAGGGCCCACTCCGGCCTCGGCATGCGCCCCAGCGCCCCGAACCAGAGGGCCGTCGCGACGGCCGCTCCCACAAGGTCCGCGCGGTCGATCCCGTTGGAGACGATCAGGATCTCCAGCGCGAAGACCGAGGCCAGCAGGAGCGGGAGGAAGCGATCGATGCGGGCGCCGGACCACGCCTCGCGGAGCAGGAACGCCGTGAGCGTCCACCCCGCTGCATCCCGGCTGCACGCCAGCGGGTCGAGCGGGTCGTTGAGGATCGGCTTCAGGCTGTCCTTGAAGGCCTGCAGGTCGATCGACGGCACGTAGGGCACCAGGCGATAAGCCAGCCAGGCGGCGATGAGGGCCAGCGGCAACAGGGCCGCGCGACCCAGTCGCCTCCTCATGGGGGAGGTCTCCCGCTGGCTGAGCGCAGCGAGCACAGCGAGCGCGGCCCCTGCGGCCTGCCCCGCGGCATTCCAGACCACGTCCGCGAGGCTCGCGTCGCGCGACGGAAGGAAGAGCTGGAGGAGCTGGAGGGCGGCCGCAACGGCGACAGAGATCGCGCCCGCGCGCAGGAAGCGAGCCCAGGCCCCGTGGCGCGGGTCCATGGCCAGCATGCTGAACAAGCCGATCGGCAGGAACAGGATGAAGTTGCCCGCCACATCTCCGCGGCTGGTGCTGGCCGACGCGGCGTCGATCAGGGCCCTGAACAGGCCACCAGGGGGCCCCGCGAGGTCGAAGTCAAAGGGGTACAGCGACCCGAAGGTGGCGACCGCGATGAAGGTGATCCAGAGCGCCTTCACGTCGACACTCCGGCCAGGCTCTCCAGCAGAAGGGAAGCGCGCTTCGGCCTCCTGGGGTCAGCGGGCACCGCCATGTTCGCGCCTACGCCGCCGAACCTTGGGACACGTTGGGCGTAGGCGAGGTGCTTCATGGTGCGGGTGGGGCTGTGCCTGAGCGTGAGTCGTCGCTCGCGCATCTCCTGGCCGGCGGCTGAGCCCGCGGCGCAGCGGGTCGAGGCCCGAAGGGGTGGCGACGCCTCCGGTCAGCTCCCGCTCGCCAGTCCGATGGCCTGGGTCAGGACGAGACCCACCAGGTCGAGCATCATCGCCGCGTTGATGAGGAAGAGGAACTTCATTCATTGGCCGGTTCAACGGGTCCACCTTGCTGACCTCGAAGATAAAGGCCACCATCGCCGAGTGGTAGTCGTCGTCGAAGGCCCGGAGGGGCTCCCTCGGCACCTCGCCGCGATCGAGATCTTCAGGGAAGAGCAGCAGCTGCTTGCCCTTGAGGCGCGCGGCCTGATCCAGCCGCCAGTAGATCCAGCCGCCAGTAGATCCAGCCCCAGCTGATCATCAGCGAGGGCATGAAGTAGAGGAACTGGCGCAGCAGGAGCGAGTCCCCCTGGAGGGGATTCAGGATGAGGACCTTGAGCGCGATGAAGCCCGCGATGGTCCGCAGGATGAGCGAGCAGCCTAGAACGTCAAGGACCACGCGGTCCCGTTTCCCCATCCAGCCAAGGGCGAAGGCCGATCCGACCAGCAGGAGAAAGATCGGGACCGCGACGGGCGCGATCTTGGTGAGGACCGTGCTGGCCGCGTGATGGAGGTCGCTGTGGACGCCCTCGGTCGACCGGTGCGCGACGATGTTCCTGAGCGCCAGCAGCAGGGACAACTGCCACGCCATCATGACGAAGGGCTCGCTCCTGCCGTGCACCCATCGCTTCTGCGGTTGACTTGATTCCATGGCGTGAGCCTCAGCACAGAACCGTAGTCGATGCCCGGGAAGGCCTGTGGTCTTGTCACGGCCACTGGGCGCGTTGGCGAGGGGCGCGGTGGCCTGTTCCCGCCCACGGCTCGGGGGGGGCTGTTAGCTTGGAGCGCCCGCCCCCTCTCCTCGGGCTCCCTCTCCTGAGGCCCCCTTGCATCAGGCCCCTTTGCATCAGGCCCCTTTGCATCAGGCCCCTTTGCATCAGGCCTGGGGAACCACTGCCCCGCACGACATGTCAGACCACCGACTTCAGCCTCGCCCGCTCCAGCTCCGGCCGCTCGTTCTCTTGGCCGCCTCCGCGCTGGCGTTCTCCATGCTGGCGAGCCCCTGCCTCGGCCAAGCGAGCGCCGAGCCAGAGCGGCCGAACGTGATCGTCATGCTCTGCGACGACATCCGCTGGGACGCTCTCTCGTGTGCCGGCCACCCGCACCTCGAGACGCCCAACATCGATCGGCTGGCGAGCGAGGGCATCTACTTCGAGAACATGTTCTGCACGACGAGCCTGTGCTCGCCGAGCCGGGCCACGCTCCTGAGCGGGCTCTACGCCCACGCCCATGGCGTGACCAACAACTTCACCGACTACCCCGTCGACCTCGACAGCTTCCCCCGCCGGCTACAGCAGGCGGGGTACGAGACGGCCTATATCGGGAAGTGGCACATGGGGGAGGGGAGCGACGAGCCCCGACCGGGCTTCGATCACTTCGTGACCCACAAGGGGCAGGGGAAGTACTTCGACACCGAGTTCAACTTCAATGGGGCCGGTCGCCGCGTGGTGCCGGGTTACTACACGACGGTGGTCACCGACATGTCGCTGGCCTGGATCTCGGCCCAGCAGCGCGCGGCCGAGGAGAGCGGGGCGCCGTTCATGCTGATGATCGGCCAGAAGGCACCCCACAGCTTCTACTTCCCGGAGGAGAAGTACGCCCACGCCTTCGACCACGTGGAGGTCGGCTACCCGCACTCCTCCTTCGACCTCTCCTCGAAGCCGGAGTGGATCACGCAGCGTCTCTCCACGTGGCATGGGATCTACGGACCACTCTTCGACTGGCGAAAGGAGTTCCCCGACGACACGGCGCGCGGCGTGGTGGACTTCGCCCGCATGGTGCGGGCGTACTGGGGGACCATTCTCTCGGTGGACGATAGCGTCGGGCGACTGCTCGACTTCCTGGAGGAGTCCGGCGAGCTGGACAACACGATGATCGTGTTCCTCGGGGACAACGGCCTCCTCGAGGGAGAGCACGGCATGGTCGACAAGCGCACGGCCCACGAGGCGAGCATCCGCGTGCCGATGCTGATCCGCTATCCGGCCTGGACCCAGGACACCGGGCCGATCCGCATCCCTCAGCAGGTCCTGACCACCGACCTGGCGCCCACCCTCCTCGACGCGGCCGGCGCGGAGCCGATGGAGGCCATTCACGGTCGGTCGGTCCGTCCGCTGATCTCGGCGGCGCCGCCCGCGTGGCGCACGGAGTGGCTCTACCACTACAACTACGAGAAGCAGTTCCCCTACACGCCCAACGTGCGCGCCGTGCGCGGGGATCGCTTCAAGTACATCCGCTATCCGCACGGCGACGGCGGCCCGGATCGGCACATGGCGGAGCTCTACGACCTCCAGTCCGACCCCGCCGAGCGCCACAACCTCATCGCCGACCCCGCCTTCGCGGCCGCCGCGCAGGACATGCAGGCGCGCCTGGAGCGAGCCATGAAGGCCGTCGGCATCTCGCCCGAGGGCGACCCGATGCCACTCGACCAGGGAATCGGCACCGCCCTCCCCGACGAGAAGATCCGTTGACCTCAATCGCTCGTTGACGGGTCGCGGTGCCGTGCCTTGACGTGATGGCCTGCGCTCTGAAGCCGGCCGGACGTTGGGCCCGCGGCTCGGTTCAGCGGGGCTCGCGGTGGTCGCTCGCTGCGCCCCGTGGCCCGGCCTCTAGCCCTGCGGAGGCGGAGCCTGCGGCGGGGCCTGCCGCGGGCGCGGGGCCGAGCCCGGCTGTGGAGATCACGCCGGGTCTCCGTCCATGCCCGCGACCAGTCCCCGTGCGCATTGGAGGTGGACCTCGAGGCTCGCCGTCGAGCGCGGGGTGGCGACGGCGAGGCTGTGGACGTCCGTGGCCCAGCGGTGATGGAAGCGCCAGCCGCCGGGATCCTCGGTGATGCGCTGGTCGAGGGCGATCTCGATCGGTCCCGCGGAGTCCAGGCGGAAGGTGAACGCGCCGAGGGGAATGGCGAGGCCGAGGCCGCGGGCCTTGATGTAGGCCTCCTTGAGGGCCCAGTAGGTGAAGAAGCGCGCGCGGTGTTCGGCGACGGGGAGCGCGTGGAGGGCGCGGACCTCCTCGGCCGAGAAGAAGCGGTCGGCGATGCGCACGATGTCGTTGCGGCGCGCGCTCGTCTCCACGTCGAGCCCCACCTCCTCGTCGAGCCGCACCGCGCAGGCGATCAGGCCCCGGGTGTGAGAGAGGTTGAAGCGCAGGCGGCTGCCGTGGCTGGCGGCGACGGAGGGCTTGCCGTGGGAGCCAATCTCGAAGCTCCAGTCCTCCGGTGGTACGTCCTCGTAGCGGGAGAGCGTGCGTCGCACGAGGGCGCGGGCCATGAGGAAGTCGTGCCGCAGGCGGTCTCCGTGGAAGCGGGCGTGGCGGGCCTGCTCCGCGGCGGACAAGAGGTGGGCGTGGTCGGCCCGTGCGTCCTGTTGCCCGAAGTCCTCGGGGCTCAGGACCCAGACCTCGACCCGGTCGCTCGGGAGGTCACGCGTCACGTGATCGCCTCGCTCTGCCTCAGACGTCGCGGCGCCCGTCGCCTCAGGTTCCTCGGCTGAGGGGTCTTCGGAGCCCGCCGCCCCACGACCTGGGTGAACCTTATTGCCGGGTGCTCGATCGCCGGGCCGGGAGGCCGCGTCGCTGGGGGCCGCGTCGCCGGGGAAGGCGGCGCGGGGATCGTGGCTGGGCGAGGGCATGGGCACGGAGTCTAGCCCCGGCGGGGCGGGCGCGCTGTTAGGCTTCCGCCGCCCCATGAAGCCCCAAGGAAACAAGAAGAAGATCAGCGCCTCGAGCCTCAGGGAGGCCTTCCGAAAGATCATCTGGCCCAGGCGACGCCTCGTGCTGCTCGGCCTGGTGCTGATCGCCGTCAACCGCGCCTCGGGGATGGTGCTGCCGGCGTCGACCCGCTACCTGATCGACGACGTGCTGGCTGGCGGGGCCGAGGGGCTCCTGCTGCCCATCCTGCTGGGGCTGGTGGCGGCCACCTCCATCCAGGCGATCTCGTCGTTCACCTTGACCAAGCTCCTGAGCGTCGAGGCGCAGCTGCTCATCGCCGAGCTGCGCGCGGAGGTGCATGAGCATGTGCTCGGCCTCCCGGTGCGGCGCTTCGAGGACACGCGCTCCGGAGAGCTCGTCTCGCGGGTGATGAACGACGTGGAGGGCGTGCGCAACCTCGTGGGCACGGGGCTGGTGCAGCTGGTGGGCGGGATCCTGACGGCGATCATCGCCATGGTGTTCCTGCTCAAGATCAACGTGGCCATGACGGCGCTCGCCCTGGTCCCCATGGCGCTGTTCGCGGTGGTGTCGTCTCTGGCGTTCAAGCGGCTGCGCCCGGCCTTCAGGGAGCGCGGGAAGCTCCAGGCCGAGGTCACCGGACGCCTGACGGAGTCCCTCGGGGGGATCCGCATCATCAAGGGCTTCCACGCCCTCGCCCGGGAGAACGACATCTTCCGCGCCGGGGTGATGCGCATCTTCGAGAACGTCAGGTCGACCCTCACCACGACCGCGGCGGTGACCTCCCTGGGCACCTTCTTTGTGGGGGTCGCCAGCGTGGTGATCCTCGGCTACGGAGGGCGGGAGATCCTGTCGGAGCAGATGACAGTCGGTGAGCTGTTCAGCTTCACCCTGTTCCTCGCGCTGCTGATCGGGCCCATCATCCAGATGGCGAACATCGGCACCCAGATGACCGAGGCCTTCGCCGGGCTCGATCGCACGGCCGAGCTGCTGCAGCAGCCTGGCGAGGATGACGACCCCCTGCGTGTGGAGGTCATGCCTCGAATCAGCGGGCACCTGCGCTTCGAAGACGTGAGCTTCGCCTACGAGGAGGGGGAGCCCGTCCTCAAGGGCATCGACTTCGAGGTCCAACCGGGCGAGGTGGTGGCGCTGGTGGGGAGCTCTGGCTCCGGCAAGTCCACCCTCGCGTCCATCGCCGTGTCGTTCCTGTCCCCTGATGCAGGGCGCGTCCTCGTAGACGGCGTCGACCTGCGAACGGTGGAGCTCGCGAGCTACCGGAGTCAGCTCGGCCTCGTGCTGCAGGATGAGTTCCTGTTCGACGGGACGATCCGCGAGAACCTGCTCTTCGCCCGGCCGGACGCCAGCGACGAGGAGGTCGTAGAGGCGGCGCGGCGCGCTCACGTGACCGAGTTCGCGGACCGGATGCCGGAGGGCCTCGACACGATCATCGGGGAGCGCGGGGTGAAGCTCTCTGGCGGGCAGAAGCAGCGTGTGACGATCGCGAGGGCGTTGCTGGCTGACCCGCGGGTGCTGCTCCTCGACGAGGCCACCAGCAGCCTCGATACGGAGAGCGAGTCCTTCATCCAGGAGTCCCTCGGCGAGCTGCTCGCGGGCCGCACGACCCTGGTCATCGCGCACCGGCTCTCGACGATCCAGCGGGCGGACCTCATCCTCGTCATCGAGGACGGGGAGGTGGTGGAGCGCGGACGGCACGGCGATCTTATGGCGCAGGAGGGGCGCTACCACCGCCTCTACACGCTCCAGGCGCGCATCTGATCGCCCCGGGAATCTTCGCGTGTGACCGAGAGGCTGGCGGCCGAGCGAGGCTACCATCTGGCCTCACGCCGCCCCGCGCTCCGCGGCGCGCTCATCTAGATCGAATCTCCTTCGCAGCCCCGATGCATCAAGCCTTCGCCCTCGCTCTCCTCGCTCCTGCGCTCTTCCTTTCAGACACGCCCTCCGTGGCGGTGGACGCCGGGACCAAGGTGACGAAGACCTACGAGAACGCCCTCAAGATGGAGCTGCAGAGCATCAGCATCGAGTTCGGCGACGAGGAGCAAGAGGTCCCCGAGGATCAGCTCCCCGAGGTGACCATCGAGGACAACGAGCTGGTGGTGTTCACGGACGAGTACCTCGCCGTGGAGGACGGACGCGGGACCAAGATTGCCCGGACCTTCGACACCCTTGAGGACTCCAGCACCCAGACGGTGAGCATGCCGGACGGCGAGGGGGGCGAGGAGGCCACCGAGGGTGAGAGCGAGCTCACGGGGGTCACGGTGGTGTTCGCCTGGGACGCCGACGAGGAGGTCTATGCCGCGGCCTTTGGTGAAGACGAGGAAGGGGACGAGGACCTGCTCGAGGACCTCGAGGGCGACGCGGATTTCCTCTTCATGTTCCCTGGCGAGGAGGTCGAGGTGGGCGACAGCTGGGAGGTCGAGGCGGAGGTCTTCACGCTCATCACGTCTCCCTCCGGTGACCTCAAGATCGACTCGGAGGATGAGTCGGACGACGACAACGAGTTCGGTGAGCAGTTCGAGGACAATCTGAGCGGGGACTTCGAGGTGACCCTCAAGTCCATCGAGGACGGCGTCGCCGAGGTGGTCTTCGAGGGGGTCGTGGACACGGAGATCGAGCTCGACCGCGAGACTCCCGAGGGGGCCCCTGAGGGGCTCGAGCTCCAGCAGGGCTTCGAGTTCTCCTTTGACGTCTCCGGCACCCTGCTCTGGAACATGGAGGCCGGCATCGCCATCTCCATGGAGATGGAGGCGGACGTCGAGATGAACACCTCGAACACCCAGACCATGGGGGACCAGTCCGTGAAGCAGGTCCAGTACTTCGAGGGAGAGTACTCCGCGACGGCCTCCTTCGAGTAGGCCGCGATGGAGCCCGAACAAGCCGCTCCCCCCCTGGCGGTCAGGCTAGGCGCTGCGGCTGCCGTGGCGTGGCTGACGTTCTGGTGGCTCGGCGCTCAGGATTGGATCCAATACCCCTTCGCGCTCGAGTGGCAGGAGTCCGCCATGTTCGAGCACGCGTCACGGGCGGCTCAGGGGCTACCGGTCTACCAGCAGCCCTCGGTGGACTTCACCGCCTTCCCATACCCGCCGCTCTTCCACTGGCTCGGCGCCCTCTTCATCGGCGGGGGAGGCGGTGCGCTGAGTGACCTCCGGTCCGTCTCGGCCCTCTCGCTCATGCTCGCGCTCGCCAGCCTGGTGCTGGCGGGGCGCAGGCGCGCCGGCCTGGCCGCGGGGCTCATGGGGGCGGGCCTGTTCGTGGCCGCCGACGGCTGGACGGGGACCTGGACGCTGATCGCGCGGGTGGACTCCCTCGCCCTGGCCCTGACGGCGGCGTCGATGCTGGTGGGGACCTCCCCCCGGTCGCTGGCAGGGCGGCCCGCCTGGGGCGCGGCGGCGGGGCTGCTGGGGGCCGCGGCGGTCCTCGCCAAGCAGACCGCCCTCGGGCCGCTGGTGGGGTTGATCGTCGGGCTCTGCGTGCGGCGCGGTTCGCGCGCCGCTGGGCTGACGGCGGGTTTCGTTGCTGCCGTCGTGCTCACCGGAGCCGTCCTCGCCCTGGAGCGTTCCACCGACGGGTGGTTCGGGTTTCATGTGTTCTCGGTGCTCGCCGGGAGCCCCCTCAACAGGCCCGCAGCGGTGGGCTTCCTGCCGGACCTCCTGCTCGCCTGGGCCCCGCTCCTGGTCCTCACGTGGCTAGCCAGCCGCGCGCCCCGCGGGGCCCCGGCCTCGGAGCCCATGCACCCTGCGGAGTGGTGCAGTCTGCTGGCGCTGGTCGCGGTCGCCTGGGCTGGCCGAGCCCACGAAGGGGGATACCGGAACACCTTGCTCCCGGCGGCCTTGGCCCTGGCCTGGGCGGCGGGGCCCATCGCGGCACGCGCGGCCACGGTGCGGCCTCGGGTGGCCGCGGCGCTGGCGCTCGCGCTGTTCCCGTGGCTGATCCTCTGTCACCCCGGCGCGGCCCTGCCTGGGGATGCGGAGCAGGCTCGGCTCGCGGAGCTCGATGAGCGCGTCAGCGCAATAGAGGGCCCGGTCTGGCAGCCCCACGGGTCCATCGACGGCCGGGGGCCCGGTGGGGTCCATGCCATGGCGATCGCGGACCTGCTCAAGAGCCGGGAGCGCGAGGAGGCAGAGGTGTTCTTCGAGGACCTCTCCGCCAGCCTGGACGGGCGCCGCTTCGCCGCGATCGTGCTCGGGGTGGAGCTGAGTGTCTGGGCCAGCTTGGATGCGCTCACCCGGAACTACCGGGTCGAGGAGCGGCTCGACTCGGGCGCGATCGCCGGCCAGAAGCCGGTGGTCCCTCCGACGGGCGCGCCCATCGGTCCCCGATTGCTCCTCGTGCCCCGCTGAGGTCCGTCGGCAGGACGCCTTTCCCTACCAGTACTTCTCCATGTGGAGCTGGCCCGGGTCTCGCTTGCGGTGTCGCTGGAAGCCAAGGGGGGAGAGCTTCTCCTGCACGTCCACGATCATCTGCGGGTTACCGCAGAGGAAGACCTGGCAACGATCGGGGCTGAGCGGCTTGCCGGTCAGCGCCTCAAAGGCCTCGGGGTCGAGGAACTTGTTGACCCGACCGCGCAGCCCATCCCAGGCGTCGGCGGGCTCCTCCCCGGTGATCGTCGGGAAGAACCGGAAGCTCTCGTCCTCCATCTCGCGGAACTCCTCCACGTAGCCGAGGTCCCGGACGTACCGGTCGCTGTAGAGGATGATCGTGCGGCCGAAGCGTTCCCGGGAGGCGCGGTCGAGCAGCATGGGCCGGTAGGGGGCCACGCCGGTGCCGGTACCCACCAGGATGAGGTCCTCGCTGTCGGTGGCGCCGGCGAGGGTGAAGTGGCCGGCGCAGCGCGGCTCGAGGAAGAGCTTGCCGCCGATGGGGAGCTCGAAGAGCTTCGGGGTCAGGGCTCCGCCGTCCACGCGCCGGATGAAGAAGTCGACCGTCTCGGCGCCTGGGACGGACGCGATCGAATATGCGCGCCGGATGTTGGCGCCGGTCTCGGTGTCCCAGTCCTCGCCTTCGGGCAGCGCGAGGTTGGTGAACTGGCCGGGGACAAAGGACGGGAACTCCCAGTCCAGGGGGCGGACGGAGAAGGTCGCCAGCCCGTCGGTCCAGTCCTGTCGCGCGGTCAGCTCAGCGTTCGGTTCGTGGATCTTCATGGGCTTGTGGGGCAGGATGCCCGCCTGAAGCTTGTTCCCGGCCGGTCCTCACTTCAAGCGACTCCCCCCCGGAGCCAGTCGAGCCCCCCTGGGATCCCGTCTGCTGGGCCTTTTTGTGCCCTCGCTTGCCCCGCCCCGTTCGGGGTTCTACCTTTCCCCCATGTTGATCCTGGCCCTGATCCGCCCTGACGACGACCTCTTCGGGGCCGCCGACTGGACCTCTCTTGGCCTGGTCCTCTGCATCATTGGCGCCTTCTTGATCGCCAACTCGACCCTCTTCGAGCACCCCCGCTCGCTCGTCGCTCGCTACTTCGGGCGCAGCTACGGCCGGCTGCAGTCGGTGCGCGAGTACGTCTACAACCGAGTCCAGACCACCCTGGGGTTCGCCTTCCTGCTGACGGGCTTCGGGCTTCAGCTGGTGGGGCAGTTCAGGACGGCGGGCCCCGAGGGGCCTCCGCTCAACATGGTCTGGGTGGGGGTAATCGTCGCCGCCGCGATCGCCCTGCTGTTCAGCGGCTGGTGGTGGTCGGTCTGGGCCTTCCGCCGCTACGTCCGGGAGTACTTCAACCAGAACCCCAGGGACTTCCGCGCCGAGCCCACCATGGCCCGCGAGGTCGGGGACCTGTTCGGAGTCGAGTCGAGCGAGGACGACACCGTTGAGGACTACGTGGGCCGCCTCATCCGAGAGACGGGCCTCCCTCAGCAGGCCCCCGCGGAGGAGCGCGCCCCGGCCGAGCGTCGCGGCGTGACCCAGCTCGGGATCGCCCGCGGGCTCCCCGAGGACTTCGACCTCGAGGCCGCCGAAGAAGCGATCTGAGGGGACCCGAGGCCTGCCCGTCCTCGCCTGGGTCTTGCCACGGGTCACGCTCTGGGCTCCCGGGCCGCTCCAAGGGCCAAGCGGCGCTCTCGAGGCCAAGGGGCGCGTGACGCCCAGGGTGATGGATCGGGCTCGGCTTCACGGCTCGACACCACGGCTCGACACCACGGCTCGGTTGATTCGTCCTGCGAGCATGGGCATCGCGAGGGACCTCTGGACCGACTTCACCGAGGGGGTCTGGCCTGCGAGGTGCTGGCTCTGCGGGCGGGGGGTGGATCCTTCGCCAGCGGTCCCCGATGCGCGCTGGTCCCGAGTGCTGGGTGGCACGGGGTCGGGGAGGCTGGCCCCGGATGAAGGCTCTGCTGCTGCGGCTCTTGCGACATCTGCTGAGTCTGCTGCTGAGTTTGCTGCTGAGTTTGTTGCTGGGCCTGCTGGTGGGCCTGCTGCTGGACCTACTCTTGGGCCGACTCTTGAGCCTGCGGCGTGGTGCCCATCCCATCAGCTCAGGCCGGGCCTCGCGGGCCCACGGTGCGGGCGGTGCGCTGGGCGTCTCCCGCCTGGGATGGCGGGCGGCACGCGATGCGCCGGCTGCCGAAGGTGGAGCCCCGCGTTCGCCAGCGTGGTCGCGCCCTTTCCCTACAGCGACGTCGCGGTCCGCGGTGCGATCCTCGCCTTCAAGCACGGCGGCCGGCGAGATCTTGCTGCGCCTCTGGCCCAGGCGATGGTGCAGGCCCTGGATCAGGTGATGGATCAGGTGATGGCGGAACAGCCCTCCGAAGGGACCGCTGCCGAGACGGGGGGCGTCCCTGGTCGGGCCGGACGCGCCTCGAGGTTGGCGGCGTCAGCCGAGCCCCTGGCCGGCCCAAAGGAGGCCCGTTCGAGCGACGGGGCCTGTGGCCAGCCGCTCGGCAGAGAGCTCGGCAAAGAGCTCGGCAAAGTTCACGGCAAAGTTCACGGCAGAGTTCACGGCGGGGGTCGACGCCGAAACCGAGGCGAGGCGCGAGCACCCGGGATCATGGGGCCCGGCCCCTTTGACCTCCTCGTCCCCGTGCCCTCGCATGTGTCGCGCAGCCTTGAGCGCGGACATGATCCCCCGCGCCTCCTCGCGCGCGAGCTCGAGCTCCGGGGCGTCGGGCGCGCCGCGTCCGTCCTCCGCAGGCGCCGCGCCACGCCGGCCCAGGGCTCCGCGGGCGCGGCGACCAGGAGGAGCAACGTCCGCGGGGCCTTTCGCTTCAAGGGGCGTCCGCTGGGGGGCGCCGACGTGTGGTTGGTGGACGATGTGCTCACCAGCGGGGCGACCGCGGACGCCTGCGCGCGAACTCTCAGGGCAGCGGGGGCTGGGCGGGTTCGGGTCCTGGCCTTGGCCCGGGCCTGATCGCCGCCCGGATCGTCCGTACTGAACCGCTGTCTCGACCTCGTGGGCCGATCTAGCCGGCTGATCTAGCCGGCCGATCTAGCCGGCCGGGCTAGAGGGCCAAGCAAGAAGCCTGCTCCCGGGGGGGGCGGTCTCCATGACCGACCTCCGGGTCGGGTCTCCTCGGCGAGACGCCTTGGCGAAACCCCTCGGCGAAACCCCTTGGCGATGCCGGCGAGCGGCCGCGGGCGGGTTCGGATGGCACGGCGCCTGGGCCCACGGGTTACCCTCATCGGCATGGCAAGCGCAGACGTGGATCAAGGGGGCGGGATGCTCCTCGTGGAGCCCTTCGGGGGGATGGCGGGGGACATGTTCCTCGCAGGGCTGCTGGGTCTCGAGGATCCCCGTTTTCAACTCGAGGACCTCGTCGAGTTCGCTGAGGACCTGCTGCCAGGGGAGGCTGCGTTCGCGACGGAGACGGTCTGGAGAGGCTCCCTCTCGGGAAAGCACCTCGACGTCCGGACGCCCGAGACGGGCCAGGCCCCGCACCGCGGGCTCGCTGACCTGACCTTGATCCTCGGGCGGTCGAAGCTGTCCGCGCGGGCGAGGCACTTCGCGGTGCGGGTGCTGACGCGCATTGCGGAGGCCGAGGGCCGCGTGCACGGGTGCAGTCCCCAGGAGGTGCACTTCCACGAGGTCGGGGCCGTGGACACGCTGGTGGACGTCGGGGGCGCAGCCCTCGCGCTGGACCGTCTCGACGTCGGCCGCGTCTACATCTCTCCCCCGATCCTTGGCGCCGGCACCGTCACCTGCGCCCACGGGGAGATGCCGGTCCCCGCGCCCGCGACCGCCGAGCTCCTGCGCGGGCTACCTCAGCGCGTGGGCGGCGGTGGGGGCGAGCGCTGCACCCCGACGGGCGCTGCGCTACTGGCCGAGATGGGGGCGCTCGGACGAGGTGACGGCGTCTCCACCTTCGAGCTCCCTTCGCAGGAGTGGAGGGTCGAGCGGGTGGGGTACGGCGCGGGCACCCGCGACCCGAAGGAGGGGCCGCCCAATCTGCTTCGGGTCCAGCTCGGGGAAGCCTCCGAGTCTCGAGAGCGCGGCGGCGACATCGGTGACGTCGATGGAGACGTCGAGGAGGTCCGTGTGAACCTCGACGACATGTCTGCGGAGGCGATCGGGGATCTCGTGGCGGGGCTGCGTGGGGCGGGGGCCTTGGAGGTATGGACGGCCCCGATCTTCATGAAGAAGGAGCGGCCCGGCGTCGTGCTCACGGCGCTGGTTCGGCCTGAGCAGCGTCCGGCGATGGCGGCCCTGCTCTTTGAGCGCTCGTCGACCTTCGGCGTGCGCTGGTCGGCCGCCCAGCGGATCGAGGCTGGACGCCGCACCCGCAAGGTGACCGTGGACGGGGTCGAGCTCCGGGTCAAGGAGCGCCTTCGTCCGCCCTACGCCGGGCGGAGCCCGGAGGGCGAGCGGGATCTGTTCTGCGAGCACGACGATGCGGTGCGCCTCGCGCGCCACCTGGACATTCCGCTGCGTGAGGCCCACGCCCTCGCGGTCGCAGAGGCCGCGCGTGCCGGGCCCGCCTGAGCGCCGCGTCCTTCGAGCGCCGCGTCCTTCGAGCGCCGGTGGAGCGGCAAGCTAGGCCTCGGCGAGCCAGGCATCAGCAGGCCGAACCTCAGCAGGCGGAACCTCCGCGGGCCCAATCTCAGCGGGCCGAAACTCCGCGGGCCGGAGCCAGGC
>CAJQPT010000227.1 GCA_905480285.1 uncultured bacterium | reverse complement strand
AGCGGAGGGTCAGACACATTCACTGAAGGGAGCCATGTGATGAAAGGGATCGTATTCACCGAGTTCTTCGAGATGATCGAGCAGCAGAACGGGCTCGACGAGGTTGACGCGTTGGTCGATGGATGCGAGCTCTCGACCGGTGGGGCCTACACCGCTGTGGGGACGTATGACTTCCGGGAGCTCGTCGCCCTCGTGCAGAAGCTCGGGGAACGGTCAGGGATCCCCGTGCCCTTGCTCATCAAGGCCTTCGGCGAGCACCTTTTCGACCGCTTCTATCAGAAGTTCCCTGAGTTCTTCGATGGGGTCGATGACGCGCCGACGTTCCTCTCCGGGATCGAGGACACCATTCACACGGCCGTCCGCAAGCTCTATCCCGACGCCGAGTTGCCCTCCTTCGACGTGAAGATCATGGACTGCGGGGGCGTCGACCTCACGTACACCTCGCCTCGGCCCTTTGCGGACTTTGCGGAGGGCCTGATCGAGGGGTGCCTGCAGCACTTCGGTGAGACGCGATCGGTTCGCCGTGAGGATGTCGAGGGATCAGAGGGCACGGCCTGCCGCTTCGTCGTCAGCTGAGTTAGATGTCCACGAGCGACGACGTCTGGATCTCTCGCCTCGGGAGAGAGCGGAGAGCACGCCAGGAGGCTGAGGGCCTCCTGGAGTCGAAGGCGTCGGAGTTGTGGCTCGCGAACCAGTCCCTGGCCAGCGCGCGTGATGAGCTTGAAGAGAAGGTGCTCCAGCGGACGGAGGCCCTGCGGACGGCCGTCGGGCAAGCCGAGGAGGCATCCCGATCCAAGTCGGAGTTCCTCGCCAACATGAGCCACGAGCTCCGGACGCCGATGAACGGTGTGCTCGGGATGGTCAGCCTGATGCGCGAGGGCCTGCTGGACACGGAGCAGGAGGAGTGCGTCGGCGTGATCGAGGACTCGGCACGGCTCCTGATGCGGATCATCAACGACATCCTGGACCTGTCGAAGATCGAGTCCGGCCAGATGGACCTCCAGGAGGCGCCGACCGACCTCGAGGACCTGATCGGACGGGTGGTCAGCCTGCTCTCAAGTCGCGCTGAAGAGCGGGGCCTCTCGCTCATTCTTGATGTCGAGAAGTCGGCGAAGGGCCTCTTCATCGCGGACGGTCTCCGTATCCGCCAGGTGGTCATGAACCTGGTGGGGAACGCGCTGAAGTTCACGGCCGAGGGGTCGGTGACCATCAAGGTCCGCGTCGAAGCCGAGGACATCGTCATCGAGGTCGCGGACACCGGCGTTGGG
Source organism: uncultured bacterium (assembly GCA_905480285.1). GTDB lineage: Bacteria > Planctomycetota > UBA1135 > UBA1135 > Saltatorellus. The sequence continues at coordinate 5,294 of CAJQPT010000227.1, read as the reverse complement.
ATTCGACCCGACCGGCTCGATCGCATCTTCGAGCGCTTCACGCAGGCGGATCAGTCCACGACGCGCCGCTTCGGTGGCTCTGGGCTCGGACTCACCATCTGCCGCTTGCTGGCCGAGAAGATGGGCGGTCGCGTGGAGGCCAAGAGCACAGAGGGAGAGGGCTCGACGTTCATCGTCCACCTGCCCCTCAAGAGAGCGGATCAAGGGTCTCCGGACTCCGCGGAGGAGGCCAAGAAGAGCTCGGCTGAAGAGAGGCGAGCCCTCTCTGGCCGAGTCCTGTTGGCAGAGGACAACCTGACAAACGCGAAGGTCGCCAAGAAGATGTTGGAGCGCTTCGGGCTGCAGGTCTCCTGGGTGGAGAATGGAAACGAGGCGGTCCGCGCGACGCTCGAGTCCGAGTTTGACCTCGTGCTGATGGACTGGCACATGCCCGAGTGCTCAGGCCTTCAGGCGACCGAGACCCTGAGGGCCTCCGGTAAGCCGCTGCCACCCATCGTCGCCATGACAGCGAACGCCATGCGGGGCGATCGGCAGGCCTGTCTGGACGCCGGCATGAGTGACTTCATCTCCAAGCCGGTCGAGATCGACGATCTGTACGACATCGTCAGCCGCTGGCTGGGCGGTGCGGATCGCGGTCGCCGTTCTGCTTGAGACGTGGCGGAGGGCTCGAGTCCAAGCCGGGATCATGGGCTGACCACCACGCGGTGGTGGCGATCGGTCCTTATTATCAAGGGCGGCTGAGTTCCCTCTGGCCATCTCTGCGAATGGAGCACCGTTGAAGACGACCACCGACGCGCATCCAGATCCGCAGGCCGCCGGAGACATCCGGAAGGGCCGAGGGGGCTGGTGCCTGTTGCTCTTTATCGGCGTCCTTGTCCTCCATCGGATCCCGCTGCTGCTCTCCAGGGACTTCGACCCGGATGAGATGCAGCATCTCCACGGCGCCTACAGCATCAGCCGTGGGCTCACGCCGCACGTGGACTACTTCGAGCACCACTCCTCGTGGTTCGCGTGGCTCTTGTCGTGGCCCCTTGATCTGATCGGTGCCAATTGGGCCGCCCTTATCTCATCGCGGGCCTTGATGGCCGTGACGGCAGCGGCTGGCCTTTGGCTCACCTATTCGCTGGCCCGCCGATTGAGCACCGGTCTGATCCCGGCCGTCGCTGTGGCCTTGCACGCCACGACGCTCCTCTTCGTGGAGAAGTCCTTGGAGGTACGTCCAGATGTACCTGCAGCTGCTCTCTGGACCCTGGCTGTGATCTGCACGATCGACGGGCTGCGCGGCGGCCCGCGGCGCTGCTTCGCGGCCGCAGGCACGGCGCTAGGCTTTGGCCTGCTCTTCACGTTCAAGTTGGCGTTTGGCGCCATCGGGCTGGGCCTGGCCGTGCTGTTCATTCAACTCCGCGAGGGCGGCTGGCGACGAGTGCGAGAGGGGATCCCCGACCTCCTCACCCTCGTCGGCTGGAGCGCGCTGCCGGTGGTGCTCTTGTTCCTGTCCCTGGCCCACCAGGACCAGCTGGCAGGGTTCGTGGAGGAGGTCATCCTGGGGCCCCTGGCGTGGCAGCGAGAGGTGGGTCCCTGGGCCTATCTTCAGGTGCTGGTGCAGGGCAATCTGCTCCTGGTCGGGTTCGGAGGGCTCGGGCTGCTACAGCTTCTTGCGGTGGCCTGGCGCGGAGGCGAGCGAAGCCACGCAGCGGCGGTGATCGTCCTCGCGAGCGCCTGCATACTGGGCGGTTGGTTCACGATTCCCGTCCCGTGGCCCCAGTTCCTGATGCCCCTCTGGCCGCTCCTCGCGTGCGCCGGAGCGAGCTCGCTGGGCCACCTGAAGTCGGTCAAGGACTGGCTGTCGTTGACGGGGGCGGCCGCCGGCCTCTCGATCTCCGCGGTGACGGCAGCGCTGCTCTCGATCCACCCTGGTGCTCTGTTCGACCCGCTCCTCGTGGGGGCCGTGGCCGGGGCCTTCGGGCTCCTCGTGGCCTTGATGGCCGGTCGCCTCGGTTGGGCCGCGGGGCTCCTGGTCGCCTGCCTCGGCGCGGCAGGCGCTGGGGCGGTGATGGCGCGGCAGTTCCCGGCTGAGCCGACGGGAGTGGCGTTGGTGACCCTGGGCAGCCTCTGCCTCCTCGCCGCAGCGGCCCGCGCCCGCCGTGAGGAGGCGCTCTCGGTGGTGGCGACCTGTGCGCTCTGCGCCTGGCCGCTCGTCGTGACGGCGCGCATGGCCGTGGTCGAGCCGGTCGACGACTTCCGGCGGCAGTTCGACTTCATGACGTCCACGCTCGGGGACGATGACGCCGTCTTGACGGGTTGGACAGGGTGTGCGGTCTTCCAGCCTCACGCCTACCGGTACTTCTTCCTCCACCGGGGGATGCTTGGGAACCTTGACGAGGAAGCCAAGGGCGGCGGGGTGCTACGGGTCCTCGAGTCCGATCCTCCGGCGGCGGTGATCCGTGATGCGGGCACGAGAGGACTCGGCCCGGAGGTCCAGACCTTCCTCGACGCCCACTATGTGCCGAGCGGCGTGGGCGATATCTGGCTCAAGCGCTAGCGGCGGCCCGGGAGCGACTCCAGGAGCCGCTTCCGGTCGCCTGTGGGGAGCGAGACCAGCAGGAGCATGATCATGGCGACGGAGATGGCGGCCTTCGCTGCGAGGCCTCCAGCCGCCCACGGCGCCGTGGCTTGATCGATCGCTGCTCCCGCGATCGCGGCTCCAGCGACGAGGAGGAACCCCACCAGCACGGAGGCCGAGGAGAACGGGGGGACCCCCCTTCGCCCGGATACCCAGGCCGCGCTCAGAGCGAGGACGCTGAAGGAGACGGTGGTCGCCGCAGCTGCGCCGACGGAGCCGTACTCGGGGATCCAGAGGACGTTCAAGAGCAGGTTGACGCCGAGGGCCACCGCGTTCAGCGCGGCCAAGAGCCCCACGGCGAAGACCTTCATGAGGATGACCTGGCTCAGCCCGTAGAGGGCGTAGGCGACGTAGCCCAGGGCGACCCAGGGGACGACCTCATTGGCAGCCTGGTAGGCCTCTTGACGCCCGACGAGCTGGATCGCTTCGCGGCCGAAGAGGGCCACCTGGGCATAGAGCCCTCCGATGCAGAGCGCGACCAGGGTGCCGATCCGCCGCATGTTCTCCCGGCTCGCGGGCTCGTCATTCAGGGCGAAGACGCTGGGCGCCCAGATGCGCATGAAGGACCCCATGACCGCCGTGTGAAAGAGGAACGGAATCTGGTAGCCGAGGAAGTAGACGCCGAGCCACTGACTCGCGACGGTCAGCGGCACGCCATCGGCGCCCATTCCGATCACGTCGGTGGGCCCGAGGCGCTGGATGAGCAGCGTGTCTGCCTGGTGAAGGCAGAGCTGGAAGATCCCCATGGGAATCAACGGGAGGGAGTAGATGAAGAGGGGCTTGAAGGTCCTGGGTAGCAGCCTCTTCCCGTGCACCCTTGCGATGTAGATCGCGAAGGCTGTTCCCGCCAGCATCTCGCCAATCAGCATGGCGTAGAGAAACCCCAGCACTCCCATCTTCGGAACGAAGAGGAAGTAGAGCTTCAGGGCCGTCTCTAGCAGCGTCTTGGCCAGGGAGATGACCACCACCGCCTTCGAGCGCTTCTGGGCCTGCAGGGCCTCAGTGCCGGTCCTCGTGAGCAGCGAGAAGGGCACGAGCAGGGCGCAGATCGAGATGTAGTCGACGAGCGCCGGGCTGGGCGTACTCCCCTGGGCCGCGAAGAGGAAGCCGGCGATCGGCTCGCGGAAGGTGAGGATGAGCGCTGCCCCCGCCGAGGACGAGACCACGAGGGCGATCGCGGCCCCGGAGATGACGCTCGAGCGGTCCTTGGGGTCGTCGTAGAGGAAGTAGTGCCGCGAGACCCCGGCGAGGATGCTGGTGCCGATGAGCAGCGGGAAGATGGAGAGGAAGAGCGCGATGACCCCGAGGAGCCCATACTCACCCGCAGGGAGGACCGCGGTGTAGACGCCCACCAAGACGAGCCCGAGCAGCCGCTGGAAGATGGGCGTGATCGAGTAGATCGACGCGTGTCTCAGCAAGCTCTGGATCGAGTCCGGCCGCTCCCCAACGGACTTCGGGTGGGGGCTGCTGTTGCTGGGCATGGGGAGGGCAGCGGTTCGCCGCCCAGCGCTGATGTCGATGGTCCAAGCCTACTGGCGGGCTCCAATTGGGCCTGCTGGTCGCCTTTGACAAGGAAGGTTTTCGGCCATGTAGAGGCATGACCCAGCCCCAATTCCAGAGTCTCTATCTTGGAGGTCGGGCGCGTTCATCCCCTGCCCCGAGTATCTCTGCCGTGTCAGTGAGCGGTCCCTTGCTTCGCGACGGTCTCACTGGCAGGTAAATGGGTCCTCCTATGGGGCACCGAACGCTCGATCTCTAGAAAGTTGCTTAGACGGCCCTCGTCACCTGCCGATGCCTGAGGAGCTATCGTTCACTGGGCTGTTTCCCAGGACGAGCGCTAGCTCTGGTCGCAGATGCCAGAGCAAGACCCAGAGGGAAAGCAAATGATCAACAAGACTCAGACTCAACTAGCGCGTATCGCGAGCTCGGCGGCTCTCGGCGCGATGAGCACCATGGGCGCGGTTTTCGCGCAGTCCGGTGCCTATCTACCGAGCGACGATCTCGTCGTCGTCGAAATGGAAGACCTCGCAGAGGCCGCTGGGTGGACCTCGTCCAGCGACCTCGCAGGCTTCGCAGGTAGGGGCTACGTTGAGTGGTCGGGCCCTGACATGGCCAAGCAACCCGGCACCGGCCTGGTGGGGTTCGAGACCCGCCTTGAAGCAGCGGGAAGCTACGAGCTCCGGCTGCACAACCGCCATGACGCCCCCGACGTCACCGACGCAAATGACGTCTGGCTCAGGGTCGATGGTGGCGCGTGGAACAAGGTCTTCTCCTCTGTCCGCGGCGATTGGACCTGGGATACACGTCAACGCTCGACGGCCGGCAATGTCGGCCCGGTTGTCCTCGAGCTGGAGCCGGGCACCCACAAGATCGAACTCTCTGGCCGTAGCCAGGGGTTCATGGTCGACCGCGTACATCTCTTCAAGCAGGGCGCGACCAACGCGCTCTCGATCTCACATGCGGTCTCGAGCCGGGTTCCGACGGAGCCGGTCATCGAGCCCGAGGTGGAGGCCCCTCAGCGGCTCGAGGCCCCGCCCCTTGAGGCGATGGGCGAGACGTCTGGCACGTCCTTGGACGGCCTTGACCCCGCCGAGGTGCGGCGAGAGGCTCCTGAAGCCCGGTCGTCCGAGACCGAGCGCTCGGCGCCGGTGCCCGCGAAGGAGGCACCGTT
>CAJQPT010000226.1 GCA_905480285.1 uncultured bacterium | reverse complement strand
GGCGTCGGCGGGCACTGCATTGCGGTGGACCCATGGTTCATTGTCAGCTCCAACCCGGAGAAGGCCCGCCTCATCAAGACCGCACGGAACGTCAACGACAGCAAGCCAGCGTTCGTGGTTGAGAAGATCGCGCAGGCAGCTGATCAGTTCAAGAACCCGGTGATCGCCTGCCTGGGGCTGGCATTCAAGGCGAACATCGACGACCTCCGCGAGAGCCCCGCCCTCGCGATCTGCAGGGAACTGTGCGCGCGACAACTCGGCGAGGTCCTCGCGGTAGAGCCGAACCTCTCGGCGCTACCGCCCTCGGAGGCGAATGCTGGGTATGAGCTCACGCCGCTCTCCACCGCCCTCGAGCGCGCCAACGTCGTCGTGGTGCTCGTGGACCACCAGCAGTTCCGTGGCATCGACCGCGACCTGGTCAACCGAAAGGTCGTCGTGGACACCCGCGGCATCTTCTAGCTGGTCGGGATAGAGGCGCTCAACGCGCGGCGGGCAGCCCCCCAAGGGGACTGCCCGCCGCTTCAGTATCGTGGATACCCGGTCGATTCGCCGTCGATCAGAGAGCCTCTCGGCTGATCTCTTGACCCGTCACCCCGTCGTACACGACCTCTTCCCCCGGGCAATGCAGGCTGATGGTCTCTACCTCAGCAGTGTGGCCGAAGGGTCCCGAGACATGGATCCGGAGCGATACGCCGTCCGACACGTTATCTCGGAGAACGATCCGCTGCGTCTTGGTCCCGCCCAGGTCGTCACCGCTCCAGTCCAGGTCCACCCAAACGTAGGGGTAGTCGTGGTTGCGAGCGATGAAGCAGCACTCCTCGATGCGGAGCTCATCCATGGACTTGAGGTCCGCGATCGCACGGTCACCGTTGGTGTAGTCGAAGAGACAGTTCCGGATCGTCACGTTCGTCATCATCTGACCAAGCTCAGGATCGAGAGACTCCAGGTTGCGATCCTTGTAGGCCAGGAGCGCACCCGAGCTCTCGTGCCCGTCGGAGCGCGGAGTCGAGAACTTGGAGACGAACGAACTGTCCTCGACCAGCAAGGACCCCGGGAACTCAGAGGTGCCTGGCGTGGCGTAGGTCAGGCTGAATGAGGCCCAGCCCGCGAACCATCCGTTGTCAATGAAGTGGCAGTCTCGAACCGTGTGCGTCGGCCGATCGATGTACGCGAAGTTGTTTTGCCCGTTGTGGCCGTTAGGGTCCGCCCGGTGACTGAATTGAGCACCCTGGCCGCCGATCCGGAGGAAGGTGCAACCGTCCAACGTGGTGTCTCCGTTGCTCGAGACGTAGGTACCATGCGCCCGCGGGATCTCCGTGAAGTCACAGTTGAAGAAGTGGCGATCCGGAACGTTGTACTCACGAGTACCGAACAGGAGGCTCGATGAGCCCGGACCAGGATCCGGGCGAACGCTGATGTTGTTCCACGTCAGTGACGACTCACGCTGCAGTACGGGACCCGACCCGAGGTGCACGTTGAAGGCCCACTGCTTGGAGGAGTGCGGCACGATGCAGAGCGTGTCTGAGTAGGAGATCGCTCCACCCGGCCACTGAGTGATATCACTGATCTCCGGCTGGACCACTCGCGGCTCACGGTTCATCCGCAGAGCACGGATGCGGAGTCCCTTGTTCTGGTCGACTGTGTTCTCAAGGTAGTTCTTCGCCACGAAGGGGCCCTGCGAGAATGCGGTCCCAGGCCCCTCGCTCGAGCCTTCCAGAGCGAGCTCGATGTCCTCGAGGCTCAGACCACGTTCGAGCGACGTCTCGATGTAGGCATCCAGACCCTCGTTGACCCGCACCTTCGGGCCCGGCTGGCCCCCACCTCGCGCGTCATCAGCTGAGTTCGCACGGTCGCGGATCTTGCGCGCGATGAGCGCCTGATCTGCGGAGAGAATAATGGGGCGGGGCTGGATGAGGTTGACGGGAAGAGTCTTGCCTGACTTGCCCCCCGCGGCGAAGGCGAACGGTGCCTCCTTCGCGGGCACCGACGCCGAGGGCTCGGTCTCGGATGACCGGGCTTCAGGAACCTCTCGCTGCACCTCGACGGTGTCGAGACGGTCCGAGGACGTGCCAGCCGTCTCGCCCATCGCCTCAAGGGGCGGGGCCTCAAGCCGCTGGGGGGCCTCCACCTCGGGCTGGATGACCGGCTCCGTCGGAACCCGGCTCGAGACCGCATGTGAGATCGAGAGCGCGTTACTCGCGCCCTGCTTGAAGAGGTGCACGCGGTCGACCTTGAACCCCTGGCTACGGCCAGAGAGCTCGATCTTGTGGTTGCCCGCCTCGAGCTCAAGGACGACCGGACCGACGTTGCCTGCCGTAGAGCGCTGGCGTGTATCCCACGTCCAGTCGCCGCGGACAGAGGAGAAGACCTTGGTCCACGCACCACCATCGACCCTGAGCCAGACGTCATTGGCGTCGGTGACGTCAGGGGCGTCATGGCGATTGTGCAGCCGAAGCTCGTAGCTTCCACCAGCTTCCAGGCGGGTCTCGAAGCCCACCAGACCGGTGCCTGGCTCTTTGGCCATATCAGGGCCAGACCACTCGACGTAGCCCCTGCCAGCGAAGCCCACGAGGGCGCTGGAGGAGCTCCACCCGGCGCCTTCTGCGAGGTCTTCCATTTCGACCACGACGAGGTCTGCGCTGGGTAGGTAAGCACCGGATTGCGCGAAGGCAGCCCCCACGGTGCACCATGCACCGAGAGCCGCCGAGCCCGCGATCCGCATGAAGTGATGTTGAGTCAGGTTTGTCATTTGTGTTCCCTCTGAGTCTTGCCCTGGCATCTGCGACCAGAGCCCGCGCTCGTCCTGGGAAACAGCCCAGTGAACGATAGCTCCCTAGGCATCGGCTTGGGACGAGATCGATCTAAGCGACTTTCTACAGTTCGAGCGTTCGGTGCCCCATAGGAAGACGCATGTTGGCCCCGGGGGCCTCAGGGGGGACCTGGGGCGACTCGCTGGCTGGTGGGCAGCGCCTGAAGCAGGGCATGGGGGCTCAGGGTCTCGGGGATAGAGACTCTGGAATTGGGTCTGGATCGTGGCTCACCATGGCCGAAGACCCTTGTTGTTGCAGGCGTCTGCCTAGCCCGCGAGGAGCCCGTACTCACCCGCAGGGAGGACCGCGGTGTAGACGCCCACCAGGACGAGCCCGAG
>CAJQPT010000225.1 GCA_905480285.1 uncultured bacterium | reverse complement strand
GGGGTGTGCCCGCAGCCAACGCACAGGCCCAGGTGGAGCCCCTCCACGGGCCGCCCCAGGTAGTCGAGCACCCGAATGCCGGCGGGCACCTCCGGGTGCAGCGCGACCGGCTCGACGACCCAGCCATCGGACCTGGGCACGTCCATCTGCCCGGCGACGCCGTACCCCTCGGCGCGCACGATGAGCCACTGGTACTCCTGCTTCGAGGTCACCGGCGGCAGCGTCGCCCAGCCCTCGGCGTCGGTCACGTCGCGGGCCTCGCTCCAGGTGACGCCGAACACGGGGACCTCGATCTCACGGACGCCCAGCACCTCCGCGCCCGCCACGGGCTCGCCGGTGGTCGCGTCCACCACCTGGACGTTGCCGGCGGCTTCCTGGTGGGCGGCCGCGGGCGTGAGGAGGGCGAGGGCCAGGGGCAGGAGGTCGATCATCGGAGTAGCCAACCGGGGGTCGGAGGGCGATGCCAAGCCTAGTGCCGCCGCGCGCCGCGGATACCGTCCGGTACCAGGTCCGAGGCCTGCGCCGCACCTGGGCACGCTGCGGTCAGGGTTTCTTCGGTTCGCCGGAGGTGCAGCGCCGCGCCCGAACCCGCGGCTTCGACCCCATCACCGCGCCTGGCCGGCCTCGGAGGAAGGGGTCTTGATCTCCTCGATCAGCCACTTGGTCAGTCCGAGCACGGAGTGCGGATCGGACTCGGGGCCGACGGGGCGGCCCCGCCCCGTGTGGTGCGGGAAGGTGTTCAGGAAGTAGTGCATCTTCGGGTGATGCTTGGGGAGCCCGGCGGCCCAGTAGGCCTGCAGCCACTCGCGTTCGATGAACGGCTTGTAGTGCTCGGACGGCTCCCACAGGACCGGGCCGTAATAGAGGACGTACTCGAGCCCCTGTTCCAGCGCCCACTTCGCACCCTCCACCACCGGCCCAGGCTTCGACCACCCGGTCTCCAGCGGCCAGTGGCGGTTGAACTGGTGGGCCTCGTAGGCGACGCCTTCGGTCAGCTTGATGACCCTGTTCGCCTCGGGATCGGTGGCGAAGAAGGAGGGGTCCTCGACCAGCATGAGCAGGCGGTAGTCCTCGTGCAGGGTCAACCCCTCGGCGTGGGCCTCGCGGAACATCGCGCGGATGGCGGTGACGTCCTTCGCGGAGAGGATCCGCCCGTCCTCCTCGAACGGTCCGAGCTCGGCGTCCGGCCAGCCGCGCTGGACCGCGAGTCGCGCCTCCCGGCAGATGAGGATGTGCCCGACGGTGGCGCCCCTTTCCTCCCATCGGCGGATGGCCCGGATGAGCCCGTTCTTCTTCGGGGCCAGGTCGTCGCGCTGCTCGCTCAGGCCCCAGTAGTACTCGAAGAAAACGCGTCGGGTCTCGAAGTCACCATCGGGCACCCAGCCGAAGAGTGTGTCGATGTGCTCGGCGACGAAGGGGTAGCGGCCCTTCTGCTGCTCGAAGGTGGGCATCCCCTCCCATGACCCGCCGTGGTTGTGCTTGGTCCCTGCCTCGTCCGCAGGGATGGGCCGCAGGCCGACGAGGCCGCGACCTGGATTCAACGGGTCAGGCCCACGGCGGACCGGGCCCGCGCAGGCCGCGAGCGCGAGGATCGACGCGAGGAGCCTGCGGTTCATCTTGCCTCTTCGGTGAGGCCCTCGGGCAGGGACGACCGGCTTCCCTTGAGCCACCTCTTCCAGGCCGCGTGAGCTTTCGCGCCCCCGGGCTCGGGCGCATCGGTCCCCAGCGCGCTGGCGAAGGCCGCGAGGCGCTCCTCGGCCGCCCGCGCGTAGCCGTCGAGGGCCGCCGCGCGCCGGTCGACGACGCGCTCGTGGTCCGCAATGACCGCCTCGCGCAGCACGGCCCAGTCGTCCTTCGAGAGCTCCCAGTCGCGGGGCGCACGCTTCTTGACGAGCTTGCTCCCGCGGCGTCGCTCCCGCTCCAGCTCGTCGCGTAGGTCCTCGATCCGCCCCAGCGCGTCGACGCACTCCTCGAGGGCGGGGAGGGTTCCCATCCGCACGCACGCATCGAAGTAGAGGGGCGTGCGGGTCCAGCGCTCTTCCTGCACCGCGGCGGCGGCCTTCACCAGGAGGTCGTGCCGGTCGGGGTTGGCGTGATCAACGAGCCAGCGGACCGCGAGGGCCTCCTGGAGCCGATGATCGAAGCCGCGCGGCATCGCCGCCTTCACCTGGTCATCGAGCACCCGCCGGGAGCCGTATCGGTGGTTGCGGACGGCGTCCTGGACGCTGCCTCGCCCGGGGCGGAGCGCGCCCAGCCCCTCGACCACCGCGCCTTCGGCCTTGAACAGGGACTCCAGCTGCTCGCTCCGGCCACTTTGGCCGGATCGAAGCCACTCCGCGGCGAACTCCCCCTGCCGCTCCGGCGGGCTGCGCTCCAGGAGCTCCAGCCGCAGGAGCGCCATGACGAGGACCTGTGAGCCCTCCCGCCGGAGGCGGGTCGAGCGCTCCTCGAACTCGGACCAGGGAGCGCCGCTCCACCTGCGCCGGAGGGCGAGCCCCTCGACCATGACCCTCGCCATGTCCGACTCGAAGTCCTTGCTGCCCATCAGCGCCTGCCAGTCCTCGTCCCAGGCCTCGAAGGCCGCAGCGCTCTCCGCGCTCGGCGCCTTGGCCCCAGCTTCAACGGGCGGCAGGTCCGCGACCCATTGCTCGACCTGCGCTGCCACGTCCAGCACGTCGGCGACGAGCATGGCCTCGACCGTGTCCAGGAAGTCGACGTTCTGGCTCGCGACGACGGGGACGAGCGGTGCGAGGGGGGGCAGGAGGGCGAGCGCGAGCATGGCCACAGGATACCGCTGACCCTGTCCCTCCGCCGCTCCCTGCGATCGAGGGCCGCCCGGCCTCAGGCCAGGAGCTCGTGCAGGACCCGGGCGGGCTCGACGCCGGTGAGGCGCAGGTCGAGGCCCTGGTGGCGAACGCTGAGGCGCTCGGAGTCTAGGCCCAGCTGGTGCAGGAGGGTGGCGTGCAGGTCGTGCACGTTCACGGGGTCCTTGACCACGTTGTAGGAGAAGTCGTCGGTCTCGCCGTGCACGTGCCCCGGGCGGAAGCCGCCCCCGGCCATCCACATGGAGAAGCAGCGGGGGTGGTGGTCGCGGCCGTAGTTCTCCTTGGAGAGGCCGCCCTGGGAGTAGATGGTCCGGCCGAACTCACCGCCCCAGATCACGAGGGTCTCGTCGAGCAGGCCGCGCTGCTCGAGGTCGGTGAGGAGCGCGTGGCAGGGCTGGTCCACGTCCCGGCACTGGTCGGGAAGGCGGCCGGCCACGTTGGCGTGGGTGTCCCAGTTGTTGTGGTAGATCTGCACGAAGCGTACGCCGCGCTCGACCATGCGCCGGGCCATGAGGGCCGTGTTGGCGAAGGTGCCGGGCTTGCGCGCCGCGTCGCCGTACATCTCCCAGGTGCGGTCGGGCTCCACGCTCAGGTCGGCGAGGTCGGGGACGCTCGACTGCATGCGGTAGGCCAGCTCGTACTGCTCCATGCGCGTGCGGGTCTGGGGGTCGCCGATGTCGTCCAGGAGGCGCTGGTTGAGCTCGCCGATCCCGTCCAGGGTGCGCCGCCGCACGGCGTCGCTCACCCCGTTGGGGTTCTCGAGGAAGAGGATCGGGTCGCCGCTGGTGCGGAAGGACACGCCGGCGTGGGCGCCGGGCAGGGCGCCCGAGGACCACAGGCGGGCGGAGATGGCCTGCATCTGCTCCTGGTTGGTGGGGCGCGCGACCATGACCACGAAGGTGGGCAGGTCCTCGTTCATGGAGCCGAGCCCGTAGGAGGCCCAGGCCCCAAGGCACGGCCGGCCGGTGACCTGGTTGCCGGTCTGCAGGAAGGTGATCGCCGGCTCGTGGTTGATGGCGTCGGTGTGGACGCTGCGCACGAGGCACATGCGGTCCGCAGACTTGCCGAGGTTCGGGAGCAGCTCGGTCATCTCCATGCCGCACTCCCCGTGGCGGTCGAAGCGGTACCGGCTCGGGGCGATGGGGAAGCGCGTCTGACCCGAGGTCATGGTGGTCAGGCGCTGGCCGTCCCGCACCGACTCAGGCAGGTCCTTGTCGTACCACTCCGCCATCTGGGGCTTGGGGTCGAACAGGTCCATCTGGGGCGGGCCGCCCACCATGTGGAGGTAGATGACGCGCTTGGCCTTGGGCGCCAGGGAGAGCGGCGACGCGCCCAGCGGAGACGCGCCACCGAGCCGGGCCATGGCGGCCCCCGCGAGCAGGTGGCTGCCGGAGCGCAGGAAGTGCCTGCGGGTCAGGGTCTCGCGCAGGGGCGCGAGGGGGTCGGTGCCGGGCAGGTTCATTTGTTCACCACCTCGTCGAGGTTCATGAGCATGTTGGCGAGCATCGTCCAGGCGGCGAGCTCGGCCGGGTCCTCGGCGGCGGTGCTGTCCCCGACGTCGAGCAGGGCGGCGGCCGCGTCCGGGTCGCCGGCGTAGTGGGCCCGCAGGTCCGCGAGGACCCCGGCGCACACCGCGCGCTCGTCGTCCGCCAGGGCGCGCGAGGTGAGGCGCGCCATGATGTGGTTCATCCGTGCGCCGTCGTCGAGCGTTCCGGCGGCCGGTGCCTCCAGCGTGAGGGCCCGCTCCGCGAGGGCGCGCGCGGCCTCGATGAACTGGGGGTCGTTGAGGGTCACGAGGGCCTGGAGCGGCGTGTTGGTGCGCTCGCGCCGGACGGCGCAGGTCTCGCGGCTGGGGGCGTCGAAGATCTCCATGGAGGCTGGCGGCGCCGACCGCTTCCAGAACGTGTACATGCTCCGGCGCCGCAGCCCGTCGCCCTGGTCCTGGACGTAGTTGTGGGTGTTGCTCTCGCGCATGGCGACCGCCTCCCAGACCCCGGGGGGCTGGTAGGGCTTGACGCTCGGACCGCCGATGGTGGGGACCAGCAGCCCGCTCGCGGCCAGGGCCGTGTCGCGCACCATCTCGGCGTCCATGCGGAAGCGCGGGCCCCGGGAGAGGAGCGCGTTGTCGGGGTCACGCTCCAGGCGCTCGGGCGTCATGCGCGCGCTCTGGCGGTAGGTGGCGGAGGTCACCAGGGTTCGGAAGAGCCGCTTCACGCTCCAGTCCTCCTCCTCGAAGTGCAGGGCGAGCCAGTCCAGGAGCTCGGGGTGGGTCGGGTGCTCGCCCGCGAGCCCGAAGTCTCCGCTGGTGGGCACGATGCCCTGGCCGAAGACCTCCTGCCAGTAGCGGTTGACCGCGACCCGGGCGGTGAGCGGGTGGCCCGGCTGGAAGAGCCAGTTGGCGAGGGCGAGGCGGTCGCGCTCGGCCCCCTCCGGCAGGGGGGGGAGGAAGGCGGGGGTCCCCGCGCCGACCTGCTCGCCGCGCTGGTCGTACTCGCCGCGGTTGAGCACGTAGGCCATGGGCGCGCCGTCGCGCTCGCCGAACACGTGGGCCGTGGGGCTCGCGTTCTCGATGGCGGCGAGGGCCGTCTCCTCCGTCTTCACGATGGCGTCGAGCCCCTGCCACTCGAGGTCCCGGTTCTCGAGCCACCAGCGATTCAGGCTCGCCTGGCCATCCGCGTCGAGGGCGTCGTACCCCGCGCGGGCGGCGGTGGCCGCGAGGCGCGAGAGGGCGAGCCCCTGGATCTGGGCGCTGTTGAGCACGCCCCGGTGGACCCGGAGCTCGGAGAGGTGGGCGCGGGTGGGGCTGCCCCCGGTGCGGGTGCCGACCCGGAAGGGGACCTCGGTGCGGGTGGTGCCGGTGAGCTTGTCTGCCTCGGTCCGGGTGCGCTGGAGGACACCATCGTGGTAGATCGCCACGCCGGCGGCCTTGGAGCTGCCGTCGTAGGTGACGGCCACGTGGACCCAGCGGTCCACGGGGAGGGGGTCCCGGGCCACGACCTTCAGCCAGTCCTCGGGGAAGGCGTGGATGATGTGGGTGCCGACGCGCCCGTTCTGGAGCCACACGTCCCAGCCGCGGAAGGCGCTCGGGGAGTCCATGCG
>CAJQPT010000224.1 GCA_905480285.1 uncultured bacterium | reverse complement strand
GCGGAGGACTCTGTGGCGGAGGACTCTGTGGCGGAGGACTCTGTGGCGGAGGACTCTGTGGCGGAGGACTCTGTGGCGGAGGACTCTGTGGCGGAGGACTCTGTGGCGGAGGACTCTGCTGGGGTGAACTCCGGTGCCGTGAGTTCCGCCGGCTGGGCCTCGGCCTGTCCTGTCGCTGTGGGTCCTGCCACGGTCTGAGGAGCGGATCGCTCGGTCGCCAGTTCGCGGAGGCCTTTCAGCGCAGCCAAGTGATCTCCCAGGGGGCGGGCACCTTGAATCCACCGGAGGCGGAGTATCCAGGATGGCCCATTGCGCTCGAGCGCCAGGACCTCTGGGACCGGCAGCCCCCGGCGCGCGGCCTCACGCAGGGCAGAGGCCTCGGAGCGTGCGCGCCAGCCGTCGCGCAGCCGCCCGAGGCCAGGCGCGTGGAAGTGCTTGGAGAGCGAGGCGGAGCCGTCGCCCGCCAGGTCGAGTCGGACCGTCCGCTTGAAGTTTGACTTCAGGTCCTCGCTGCGCATGGTCGGGGGCGACCCGGGCGTGGAGTCGGATCGATCTGGGGTCACGGGCTCTTGGGGCTCTCACCGGACTTCGGTGGGGCCGGCCAGGCCCGCGGAGCCCCTGGAGTCTACGGGACTGGGCCTGTGGAGCCGTGGTCCCTGGGGAACTCGGGGGCCCGGCCCGCTACACTCCGCCGCCCGGGTTCAGCGCAGGCCGTCCGGGGGCACCCAGGGACGAGACCTTGAAGCTCCACACCTACATCCTCCGGCAGCTCCTCGTCGCGTTCGTCTTCGCCGTCGCCGCGCTGCTCTTCGTCGCGTTGCCTGGGATCGCGGTGAACACCGTCCACAAGCTCCCCAACGTGGACGCGGGCATCCTGCTCCGGTTCCTGCCCATCGTGCTGCAGTCTCTGGCCCCCTACGTCCTCCCTCTGTGCTTCATGCTGAGCACGGTGGCGGTCTTCGGGAGGCTGGCCGCGGACAAGGAGTGGATCGGGATCCACATGGCGGGCATTCATCCCCTCAAGACCCTGGTCTCGCCGGCGATCTTGGCGGGCCTCCTGGGGCTCCTTACCTTCTGGATGGTCTCCAACGAGCTGCCGCAGCTGAAGAAGCGCCAGAAGCGCTTCATGGTCGACGCCACGGCCTCCGTGGTCGAGAACCTCCAGCCAGGTCGCACGAGCCTCCAGATCGGCGACTTCCTCCTGAAGGCGGGGGCCCGGGAGGACGGGACGTTCTACAACGCCTACATCCGCTACCTCGACGAGGATGAGGACGAGCGACGCCTCATGGATGCCTTCGCCGGCGCGGTCGACCTGTGGATCGACGGCGACTTCCTGCACTTCAAGGCGTACGACTTCGAGCTCTTCGACCCCGAGAGCAAGGTGGATCGGCGGTCCGAGGAGTTCGAGGCACAGATCAACCTTGCGGGGCGCGTGGAGCGCAAGGAGCAGAGCTACCAGCGCGCGAAGTACCTCGTCTCTTCGGAGATCAGGCGCCGCCTCGACACCGGTGAGGTGCAGCCGGAGCGCGTGCGGGAGTACCGGTTCATGCTCCACTACCGCGCGACCATGTTCGCCATCTACTTCCTCTTCCTGCTGCTCGGTGCTTCGACGGGACTCCTCATGCGGAGGGGCACGCAGCTTGGTGCCCTCGCGGTCTCGGCGGGTTACGGCATCCTCTACTACGTGCTGAACATGCGGCTAGGCAAGGAGCTCGGTCAGTCCTCGGATCTCCCGCCTTGGCTGGGCGCGTGGCTCACGACCATCGTCGGCGGCGCGATCGCCGTCGCCTTGATACGGAGGGCCATACGGCGATGAGCGCGAGTCCCAAGAAGCCCGCCGGCCGCAGCCGGATGTCCGCGCGCCGGTTGCGCCTGGGGTGTCGGCTCGACCGGTACGTGGCGTCCCACTTCTTCAGGTCTTACCTGCTGGCCATGCTGCTCATGACGGGGCTGTTCATGGTCATCGACATGGCGTCGAACCTGGACGACTACCTGGAGAGCTGGGAGGACGGATCCAGCGCTCCGGGCTCGGTCCTCGCGGTCTACTACGGGCTGAATCTGCCCTACCTGTTCCTCCAGGTCGCGCCCTTCATCACGCTGCTCGCGGGGATGTTCACCGTGGCCAAGCTGCTCAAGGCGCGCGAGGTGACGGCCGTGCTCGGCGCGGGGATCAGCGCGCGGAGGATGCTGCTGCCGGTCTTCCTGGCTGGCCTCCTGCTCGCGGTGGGGATGTTCTTCCTGCGTGAGGCGGTGGGGCTCGGGATCGCCAGGGACCGGGACGCGGCGCGGGACGTCCTCGTCGAACACCGCTTCGAGGAGCACTACGAAGACGTGGCCGTGATCGAGGACTCGGGGAGCCTCGTCTTCCTGAATGAGTTTGTCCCAAGTCCGGCTGATGGGAGCCCGCCCCGGGTCGAGCGGCTCACCGCGATCCGGCGGACGTCGGGTCAGATGGGCTCGGGGCGGTACGTCCGCGTTGACGCGGACCGCGCCATCTGGAACGGGTCGGGGTGGGACCTCGAGGGCGGGGTGCGAGCGACCATTGACCCCGACGGCGACGGGGCCTCGCAGGACGAGGCGGTGGACACGCTCGAGGGGTATGCGTTCACGCCCGAGCTGGCGCTCACCTATCGGCGGGCGAAGGAGGCCCCCCTGGAGCTCTCCTTCTCCGAGGTCCGGGAGCTCATGGCGCGGGACCCCGACGACAACTCGTACCAGACCCTCTGGCACTACCACCTGACCTTTCCGCTGGCGAACCTGCTGCTCCTCTTGGTGGGGATCCCGCTGATGTTCAACTACGAGCGGGGACGCAGTACGGACCGGATCGCCCTGGGGGGGCTCCTGTGCGTGTTCTATTACTCCGCCGACTTCGTCTTCCGCACGCTGGGGGTCAAAGGTCAGTTATCTCCGCTGCTCTCGGCATGGATCCCCGTTCTGGTCTTCGGGAGTCTCGGGATCATGCTCTACGATTCCCTGCGAAGCTAAGCCGGTCCCGCGCCGGCTCCTGGGGGCTCGCCTTGCCCTCAGGTCCCATTTCTGTGCTCCCGGGGAAGATCCGGTGGGCCTGTTCGTCCCGGACCCACATGACCCGTCCCCTCACCGCCGCGGCCCTCCTCCTCAGCGCCTGCGCGAGCTCCAATTCGACCGACGAGCAGCTCCTGCTCGAGGTCCAGATCCTGACGAGGAGCGGCGACTACCAGGCCGCCGCTCGAGCCGCTGAGGCCGCGCAGGCTCAGATCCCCGCGGACAGCCCCCTGCAGGACCAGTTGAACCGGGCAGCCGTCGAGGTGTCGATCGCCTCGGGCCTCGATGTCGTGAGGTCCCTGTCCTTCGCGGATCAGGACGACGAGGCGCTCGTCGTCCTCAGCGAGCTGGAGGAGCGGTTCCCCGGGGAGCCGATGCTGGAAGCTTGGCGGCGCCTCATTCAGCGCAAGCAAGCGGACCTTTGGTTCGAGGTCGCCCGTGGCGCCATGGCCACCGGCCAATTCGAGGCGGCGCGTCTCGCCTACGAGCGCGCCATGGAGTTCGAGCCAGATCACACCCTCGCGCCGGCCGGACTGGCGCGAGTCCAGCTGCTGGAGGACTATCGGGCGGGGCTCGCCAAGGACTACTACTTCAGCGGCGTGCGAGACCTGACCGAGCAGCGGCTCAACGAGTCTGAGAACAGCTTCGAGAAGTCGCGTCGCTACGACGCCGAATCGGAGCGGACGCGGCGCCGCATCGCGGAGGTGCGGCGGGAGAAGGCCCAAGGGCGGGTCGAGTACGCCGAGCTGCTCGTCGCGGATCGGCGCTACGCCGCCGCGCGCGCCGAGTACGCCGCGGCGTACCGCCTTGATCCCGGATCCGAGGCCATCGCCGAGGCCCTGGCGGCCATGCGGGTGGAGGCAGAGGTCGCGGCGCTGTTGAGCGAGGCGGAGTCCTTCGTGCTCCGTTCGGAGTTCGATGAGGCCGAACTCCTCATCTCCGAGGCTGGCGAGCGGACGGTCCTCCAGGCGGACGTGGTCGAGGCGACTCGAGGCCGGATCAGCTCAACTCAAGTGGACCTGCTGTATCAACGCGCCCTGGACCTGGAGCACGACTTCCTCTTCGGCGAGGCGATCGCGCTCTACGGCGAGGTCCTCGACGGTCGGGACTTCTACGAAGACGCCCGCGCCCGCATGGAGGCGCTCGAGACGTACGTGTCCGAGGCTGCCCGCCTTTACACCGAGGCGCAGGCGGCCGAGGCCCCGGCCGCCAAGCTCGAGAAGCTCCGTCAGATCGAGACGTTCTGGCCGGAGTACGAGGACATCCTCGATCAGATCAGAGCGCTCGACGGGGAGTGAGCAGCTCAAGGACCGCGTCGCGGACGTCCGGGACGGTGACCGTCGTGATCTCTCGAACCTCCCAACGAGGCCCGGGGACGCGGTGAGTCCGGGCTGGCGCCGCGGGCGCGGCTGTGGGCCAGGGGCCGGTGCGGGCCGGGTCCTCAGGTCCTGCGATCAGGACCACGGGGAGCCCCACGGATGCGGCGACGTGGGCAGGACCGGAGTCCCCCGAGACCAGGCAGCCGCCCCTGCGCGCGGCCGCTTCGAGCGCGGCGGCGAGGAGCCGGAGGCCGCGCTGGCCGACCACGTGGTGGGCCTCGGGCAACGCACGCTCCAGTTCGAGCCCGACGGCTTGCTCCTTGGGACCCGTGATCACGGTGACCTCAAAGCCGCGCTCGATCAGCTCGCCGGCGAGCTGCCGGAAGGCGACTGAGGGCCATGAACGTGGATCGCCGGGAACCCCGGGGTGCAGGAGGACAGGGGCGGCTGGCCCCGCCCCTGGGAGGAGCTGGGCCCCGCCCTCTCGCTCCTCTGGCGTGAGCTCGGGGTCCAGCCTTGGGCGCGGGGCCACGCCCGTCAAATGGCGCGCGAGTCCGAGGGCGCGCTGGACGAGGTGGGGGCCGTCGGCGGGCGGAGCCAGCTGTGGCCGCGTGATGCGCGCCGCCAGGGGTTCTTGCCAATGCTCCAGGGCGAAGCCCACGCGGCGGCAAGGCCCCGAGCCTCGAGCAGCGACCCACGCGGCGAAGGCGCTCTTCCAGTTCCCTTGAGCGTCGATCACGAGGTCAGCCTTGAATCGCCGCGCCGCGGCCCGGAACGCGAGCCACGCGCGGAGCCCGCCCTCGCGCTCGAAAGGAAGGACGGTGGCGAGGGGCTCGATCAGGGCCGCGAACTCTGGCTGGGCTGCCCATCCGATCTCAGCGGTCGGCCAACGGTCACGGAGGGCGTGGACGAGCGGAATCGCCTGGGCGATGTCCCCCAGGTGGGACAGCCGGACCACGAGGATGCGTTCAGGGGAGCTGGTGGGCGGCATGGGGACGGCACGAAGGTTGTTGTGCCATGTCCCAGCATGTCAAGTGGGAGCAATGATGACGGGGGACGACCCCCTACACTGGGGGCAATGATCAGGCGGATCTCCACCAAGTGGGTGCTCGCGGTGCTCGCTGTCGTCGTCATGCCGTTCCTGGGCTTCGCCTGGTACGTCCACGACTTCGTCTCGGAGCGCTTCGCGGACGACGTGGTGCGCTATCACCTGCTCGGTCACGCGGCGGAGCTGTCGGACCGCCTCGACCGCCTCGTGGACGAGCGCCGGGAGGACGCCGTGCTCCTCGCCGCCGCGCCGACCGTGAAGAGGGCTCTGCTCCGCGCGAGCGAGCGCGACGTGGCCGAGCTCGCCGATGACCGATCCGGCCGGCCAGAAGAGTCTCTCTACTTGCTCGACCGCCTGGTGCGCCAGGGCCGCGCCGCGGAGTTCGTGGTCGTGCTGGGCCGGGGTGGCGAGGTCGTCGCGACCAATTCGAAGGGCGCGAGCAGCGTCATGCTCCAGCCGGCAGTGCTGGAGCGGCTCTCGATCTTCCCGTGGTCTGAGCAGCCGTGGTTCGCACCCGTCATGGCAGGAGAGTCCGTGACCTTTGACCAGACTCGGTTTCAGCTCGCGGACGACGTGGACGAGGCCGCGCGCCCGGAGGTCGGGAGGCACTTTGGGTTCGCCGAGCCCGTCCGGGGGAGCGGCCCGCAGGCAGAGCCCCTGGGGGCCGTGGTCACGCTTGTGCCCTGGTCCATCGTGCAGAGCGAGATTGAGACCTACGGAGTGCGGCGCGCTGGAGCGATTTCATCGGGCGCCCGCTCCGCAGACCTCTATGACTCGAGCTATGCCTGGCTCTGGGCGTCGGATGCGGACACGATCCTCGCGCACCCCAATCGGTCCCTCTACGGGGAGCGGGTCTCTGGCCGACGCTTGAACCTCTCTGTGATGGGAGAGGCGGTCCGTCGTTCGAGCGGGTCAGGGATGTTCCCGGACTACGAGTACCTTGGGACTCGCAAGAAGGCGGCCTTCAAGCAGGGGCGGACCAGGCGCCAGAGTCCGCAGGGCCTGGGCTGGGTCGTCGGGGTCGGCGTGGACTATCCGGACATCTATGGCCCCGTGGCAGAGATCACGGCGACCATCGCCAAGGCGAGCGCGATCGTGCTGCTCCTGGCCATCCTCGTGACCGTCGTGGTCGCACGGCGGACGACGCGCCCGGTGCAGGACCTCGAGGCCTTCACGAGGCGGGTGGCCAGCGGAGATCTCGACGCCCAGGTGACGGTCCATGGGCACGACGAGCTGGCGGACCTGGCTCGATCCTTCAACCGCATGACCCGTGAGCTCAAGGAGAACCGCGCCCAGCTCGTCGAAGCGGAGAAGGACGCGGCCTGGCGTGAGATGGCCCGCCAGGTGGCCCACGAGATCAAGAACCCCCTGACGCCGATCCAGCTCTCGGCCTCGCTCCTGAAGCGGGCCCACGATGAGGGCTCTCCGGAGTTCCCTGCGATCCTCGAGCGAACCATCGAGATCGTCCAGCGACAGGTGGGAAACATGCGGGAGATCGCGCGAGACTTCTACACCTTTGCGGGTGAGCACAGGGATCCGGTCCCGGTCGACCCGGGGGAGACCCTCGCGGGGGTCTTTGACCTCAATGAGGCCTGGGCTTCGGACGGCGGGGTCCGCCTCGACATGGACGTGAGCCTGGGGAGCAAGCTCATGGTGGAGGCCGACCCGGACGAGCTGCAGCGAGCGTTGGTGAACCTGGTCAGCAACGCGATCGAGGCTTCAGTTGAGGGGGGAGTCATCCGCGGCGAGGTGTACGCCGAGGGTGGGATGGTTCATATCACCGTCCTCGACTCGGGGCGGGGCATCGATGACGAGGCGGAGTCACGGCTCTTCGAGCCCTACTTCACCACCCGCTCGAGCGGGACCGGGCTCGGGCTCGCCATCGTCCGGCGGATTGTCGAGGACCTCGGCGGGACCGTCTCCGTTAGCAATCGCGCAGACGGACCTGGGGCGCGGGCCACGATCCGGTTGCCCCAGCACGAGAACGTCCCAGCCAAGAACCCAGGCTGATCGTCTCCGGGCGGGATCCCACCTGGCCCGTCAGACTCTGCCGCC
Organism: uncultured bacterium; assembly: GCA_905480285.1. GTDB lineage: Bacteria > Planctomycetota > UBA1135 > UBA1135 > Saltatorellus. Next base: position 16,946 of record CAJQPT010000224.1, on the reverse strand, counting down.
GCGCGCGTTCCTCTGGTCCCACCGCGGGGTAGGCTCTTGAGGCGACACCTCCCATGTCATTTGACTCCGGCACCTTCTGGCTCCTCTTCGGGCTCTCGTGGCTCCTCTGGTGGAGGCTGCCATTCTCCTGGGCGAAGACCGCCGCGCTCGTCTCGAGCCTCGTCTTCTATGCCTGGTGGAGCCCGTATTACCTGCCGCTGATCCTGATCTCTGCGGTCGTGGACTACGCCGCCGGCGGGCGGATTCACGCGGCCAAGAGCGACGGCGCGCGTACCCGGTGGCTCCTGGTCAGCCTGTGCACGAATCTGGGGCTCCTCGGGTACTTCAAGTACGGCCACTTCGCGCTGGAGAACCTCGACACGATCGCGGACGCGCTGGGCGTGCAGGGGATCAACACCGCGATCCCCTGGGTCGTGCCGGTGGGGATCAGCTTCTACACCTTCCAGACGCTCAGCTACTCGATCGACATCTATCGAGGGCGGCTCGCGCCGGCGAAGTCCTTCCGCGACTTCTTTCTGTTCGTGGCGTTCTTCCCGCAGCTGGTCGCCGGTCCGATCGTGCGGGCCCAGGAGCTCCTCCCGCAGTTCCAGCGGCGTCACTGGCCCTCCCCTTGGCGGATCCAGAACGGCCTCTACCTGATCGTCTGGGGCCTCTTCACGAAGATCGTCGTCGCCGACAACCTGGCGCCGGAGATCGACCGGATCTTCGCGATGATCCCGTCGGGCCAGGCGACGCCCGCCCACGTCTGGCTGTCGCTGGTCTACCTGGGCTGCATGGTCTTCGCGGACTTCGCCGGGTACTCGTGTCTGGCGATCGGCCTGGCGTGCCTGCTGGGCATGCGCTTCCCGAGGAACTTCCTCTATCCGTATATCTCGCGCGGCCCCCAGGAGCTCTGGGTGCGCTGGCACATGACCCTGTCGAGCTGGCTGCGCGACTACGTCTACCTGCCCCTCTGGGCGAAGAAGGGCGGCGGTGGCCGTCAGTACACGGCCATGCTCACGACCATGGTCCTGGCCGGCGTGTGGCACGGTGCAGCCTGGACGTTCGTGATGTTCGGGCTCTACCACGGCATCGGGGTGGTGGTGAACCGATGGTGGGTCAACACCTTCAACGGCGGGCGGCGCGCCCGCGGGTGGCCATTCGACCGGCCGAAGGGGCCCGCGGCCATCACGAAGCGCATCTGGATCATCCTCCTGATGAACGTCTTCATGCAGTCGAACTGGGTCTTCTTCCGCGCCCCGGACGTGGCGTCGGTGTTCGAGGTCTGGCGGATCGCCTACATCGTCCCCTTCCAGGAGGGGATGGGGTGGGAGGTCTTCGCGGAGGCCCGCCATCTGCTGCTGGTGCTGCCGATCGTGCTCATGCACGTGACCCAGCTCCTTCGGGAGTGGTTCGCCTGGCGTGAGCGGCCCTGGCACCGGGTGCTCGCTGCTGCGGTGATGATCGTGGCGCTCGTTGTCGTGCGCCGGACCGACACCGCGGACTTCTTCTACTTCCAGTTCTGATGGCGGGGCATGACATGGAAGAGAGCGTCTGGCCTGGCATGGATCCAGACGGCACTGTCGCGCGGGTGAGGCAGGCGCAGTCCTGGGCCCCGCTCATCGCGACGATCGTGCTGGCGGCCCTGGGGCTGATCGGCTGGCAGGCCCTCGCGGTGTCTCGACTCCCCGAGCCGATCATGCACCCCAACCGCTTCGACGGGGTCATCTACTGGGCTGGGCCTAACCTGGGCCCCTTCTACGCCAAGCAGGACGTTCAGTCGGCCGAGCTGCTATTCGTGGGGGATAGCCGCGTCTACGACGACACGGATCTCGACGTCGTTCGGCGGGCGGGAGAGGACAGCGTCGGGTTGATCTGGGGCCCCAACGCGGACCTCTCCATTCTGCTCCCTGCGATCATGGACCTCCCCGCGGAGCGGCTGGTCGTGGCGCTCTCACCCTCGACCCTCGGCGCCAAGACCAACCCGGTCATGCGCGCGTCGCTCATGACCCCTCCGCCGGTCTTCGAGCCCCTCTCCCTGGAGAGCGCCCTCGGGATCTGGGTGGATGAGGAGAGGGCGCGGCTCATCGAGGAGGGGTACGCACCGTTCATCGTGGACACGCACCTCTCCAGCTTCCGCAAGGTCCTCCGGGAGACGACGCGGCGGAGCGAGGGGGGGACGCATCAGCTCGACCGCGTTGTTCGCGAACGGCTGAACTACTTCAGGACGGAGAGCATCCGGACGCTGGCGACGCGCCGCTGGCACAGGGAGTGGTTCGAGGTCGCCGACGCGGACAAGCTGGTGAACGCGTGCCGGATCACCCTCGAGGTCATCACCGAGGAGGAGCGCGCGGCCGCCGAGGCGATCGTCGTGGAGAAGCTCCGCGAGCTCGTCGCGCGCGGCGTCGACGTGCGCTGCGTCCGCTTCCCGGTGTCGCCCAGCGTGCTCGCGGTGGAGCGCGAGTTTGTGCCTGACGCGCGGCTCGAGGCGATCGCCGCCGCCGCGGGTGTCCCTTACTACCAGTTTCAGGCGGAGGGCCTGCCCGCGGGCGTGGCGCCGTCCGAGGACCTGAGCCGGTACGAGACCCGGGATGGCTCTCACCTGACCTGGGCAGCGAGTCGACGCTTCACCAAGGCGCTCATGGAGCGCGTTCAGGGGCCAAGCTCGAAGGAGTGATCGGGGCGCCTGCGGGTCATCCGCCGATCCCTCGGCGGTTCGCGGCGTCGCGCCCGATCAGCGGTCGGGGGGGATCTCGGCGCCCGAATAGCCCCAGGTGCCCTTCACGTACGCGGTGCGGGTCGAGAAGATCTCGAGGACCCAGTTGAACCATCCCCAATCCGTCCGGTAGACCTCGGTCTCGCGGGTGTTGGGGAGGCCTGCGTCCGAGATGTTCTCGTGGGCGATCTGGATCGCAGGGCGCGGCATGTTCCAGCCCAGGAAGACCCACGTCCGCGCCGACGAATTGAACGACCCAGAGGTCTCCGTCGTGCGGTTGATCTCGAGCGAGGAGCAAGCGGTGACCGAAGCGAGGAGGACGCCGGCGAGGGCGACTCGGAGTCGGGGGCGGGTCATCTCGTGGTCTCGGTTCTTGGGCGCTTGGGACATGGCGGTGGGAGGAGTGAACCCCTCCAGGGAGTTCTTCGGCGCAATCGGTCCCCTGACCTTACCCCCAGGGTCCAGGCCCGCGCTGAGCGGCCTCAGGTGGGCGCTGTGGGGCCTCGAAGATACAGATGGGCGCCGCGGCGCCCCGAAGATAATCGGCGGCCAGAGGCGGGGGGCGGGTTAGTCTCCCCATTGCCGCCATGTCGACCCTGCCCACGCTCTCCGCCCCCTCCCTCGGGGAATCCGTTGCCTCGGACCTGGGCGAGTCGCTCGGGGCCCACCGTGCCGCGTTCGAGCAGCACTTCGGGGTGACTGAGGGGGTCCGGACGTTCTTCTCCCCGGGTCGAGTCAACCTCTTCGGAGGCCACCTCGACTACAACGGGGGCCCGGTCCTCCCGACCGCGATCGACCGCGGAACGTTCGTGGCGATCCGGCCGCGCGGGGACGGTGAGATCCGCATGGCTTCTCGTTTTGCCGAGGTCCAGGGGAGCTTCAAGGCGGCCGCGCTCCCGGTGAGCCCACGGGGCGAGTGGTTCGACTACCCGCTCGGCGTTCTCCTCGCGCTGGTTCGCCTCGAGGACTCGATGGCCGCGAAGCTCGCGGGGGGCTTCGACGTGCTGTTCGGCGGCAACCTCCCTGTGGGGGCGGGCCTCTCCTCGTCGGCCTCAATCTGCGTCGGGACGACCTTCGCGCTCAACGCGCTCCTCGGGCTCGGCCTGGATCCGGTCCAGCGAGTTGAGGCTGCCCTCGACGCGGAGCGAGGTTTCGTGGGCGTCAAGTGTGGGATCATGGACCCCTACGCGGTGGGGTTCGCTCGCCCCAAGCACGTGCTCTGGCTTGACTGCAAGGATGAGACCTTCGAGCACTTGCCGATGGACTTCGAGCGCCTCTCGATCGGCGTCGTGGATACCGGAATCCAGCGCCTGTTGGCGCGGGGTGAGTTCAACCGGCGGGTCACCGAGTGCGCCGCGGCGTTCGAGGCGCTCCGCATCCACGCGCCGGACGCTCGAGTCCTCCGCGACATCAGCCGCACGGTGCTGACGGAGAACGGTCACGAGCTTGACGCCGACCTGCTGCGCCGAGCAACGCACGTGGTGGAGGAAGTGGAGCGCACCTTCGTGGCGCGCGAGGCGCTCCTCTCGGGTGACCTGGAGACGCTGGGTCGCTGCATGACCGAGACCCACGCCTCACTGAGGGATCGCTACGACTGCTCCTGCGAGGAGCTGGACGCGTTGGTGGAGGCCGCGACGAAGGGGGGCGCGCTTGGAGCTCGCCTCACCGGCGCGGGCTTCGGAGGGTGCGCCGTCATGCTCATCGCCGCGGGTGACGAGCAGCGCGTCTCGGAGGCGGTTGTCGGCGACTTCGAGCGCCGCTACGGGCGCCGCCCGCCGATCGCATTCTTCCAGGGCGACGAGGGCCCGCGGGAGATTCACTGAGCCGCGGCAGGGGCTGAGCCTCGGGGGGCACTGAGCCTCGGGGGGCACTGAGCCGCGGGGGGCACTGAGCCGCGGGGGCTCGCCGCTGTAGAGCCTTGGTGGGCACGGCAGCGGGCGGGATTCGGCAGCGGGCGGGACTCAGCTGGGCAGGAGCGCCTTGGGGGTCAGTCCTTCGCCTCGGGCGCCCCCGCGGGGGTCGCGGTGGAGGCGTCACCCTCTGCCGGCACAAGCCCCTCGGGCGCGGCGTCGACCGCGCCGAACTGTGCGGCCTCGGCGGCCTGGAAGATGAGAGATCCGGCTCGGCTCTTCCCGAGGCTCTCGCTGAAGGGCGACTTGAACAGGTCGACGGCCGCGGCGGGGCGGCCCCCGAACAGGTAGTTCGCAGCGAGGACCAGTCTGGCGTCATCGTCGATCACATGGTCCGCGACGAAGCGCTCGAGGGTGGCCAGTTGACGGTCGAAGTCCCCGGGGGCCGCGTAGAAGTCACGCTTATCGATGACGTTGGTCGCCAGCTCCGGCTCGAGCTCGAGGGCCTTGCGGATCGCGAAGGCGGCGTATCGGTAGTCACCGGTGGCGAAGAGAGCGTCCGCGAGCACGAGGTAGAGAATCCCGCTGTCCGGTGAGTACTCCAGCGCCTTCGCATAGAAGTGCGCGGCGTCTCCGTACCGCCCGTCACGGAAGGCGCGGTCACCCTGGGTCAGGTAGTAGCCCGTGGCGCGGTTGAGCTCGCGCTCCACGGCGGGGTCAGGCTTGGCCGGGGGCATGAAGACGGTCGCCGCCTCGGGAACCAGCGCCTCCCCCTCGTCGGCGGCGGGCACCTCGACGTAGATGATCTCAGGCTCAACCTCCTGGTACACGACGGAGTAGGTGCTCGGGATGAAGGGGCCGTACCAGTAGAAGCTCCAGGGGTAGCACCAGGAGCCGCCGGACCACCAGTAGGAGTGCCACCAGAGGCCGCAGCAGTAGGTGGGGGCGCACCACCAGTTGCACCACCCCAAGGACCAGCAGGAGCCCCAGGTGTTCCAGTAGCAGTTGTTGTAGTAGCTGCCTGAGTACGTGTCGCCGTAGCCGGTTCCCCAGACCTGGCCGCCGGCGGCGGCGGTCCCGGCGCCGTCCACCACGAGCCCGCCGCCGGTGGCGGTCGAGGACTCCCGTGCGGCTCGCACCCGTTCGTTGTACTGGTTGCGTGCGCTCTGGGTCCGCGCCTCGTTGGACGCGGCCTTATCTCTTCGAGCCGCCTCGATCCGAGCCCGGGTGGCGGCGTCCTCGGCGGCGTCTTCGGCCGCGCCCTTCTCACGAGCTTCTCTGATCCGTTGCTCGGTGGCCTGGTCGGTGGCCTGGTCGGTGGCCCGGTCGGCGTCGACTGCGGTCCCTATGGCGGCCCCATTGGCGGCCTCGGTCCTCGCCGCCTGCGTCCGAGCGGCGTTCTGGCTCGCCTGCTGCTGCCTGGCTGCTTGGGTGCGCGCGGCGGCCGACTCAGCAGCAGCCTGGCGGCGTGCCGCAGAGATCCGGTCTGCGGTGGAACCCTCCGTGCTGGCGCCAGAGGTTGAGGAGCGCGGCGCGGGCGCCGCGGCGGCAGCGCTCGGGCGATAGCGGGAGAGCACGTCCGAGTGGCTCAGCTGTCCCTTCGACCGCGGCGTGGAGGCGGCGGTCTCGCGAACGCGGGCGAGGTCCACATCCGAGCTGAGGCCCCGGACCCGCTGGTTCAGCGAACGGCCCCGACCAGCGCTGCCAGTCGCCCGCGTCGGCGATGCGCTCGGCGTCGGGAAGGGACGTCGGGCGGGCACCACGGCCTCTCCGAAGTCGATCACCGTCGGCACGCTCCGGTTCGGCGTCGAGACGGTGGCGGGGCTCCCCGATGAGCTCGAGCGGCCGGGAGTCGACCAGCCCGTGGCCGGGGATCCGATGGGCTGCGGCTGGCTGGAGCTGGGCCGGCTCAAAGGCGGAGTGGAGGTGCGCGTCGGCGTCGGCGCGGGCCGTCCGCTGATGACGGAGTTCGAGCCGGAGGTCCGGGACGGGGTGGACGTGCGGGTGGGGGTGTAGGTGGGCCGTGAGGGCGTCGCGGACGGTCGGGAGGTGGAGGGCCTCGAGGTCGTCCGTGTGGGTGAAGAGCTCCCGCGCGAAGGCGTGGAGCGCGTGGAGGAGGAGGTCCGTCGGGGGCTGCTCGTGCGCTGCGGCGTCGAGCGCTGGGACCGCTGGGGGCTGCTTCGCTGCGTGGTGGTCCGTTGGGAGGCAGAGCGGGAGCTCGAAGTCCTGGACGTGGCGGATCTTTGGGTCGTTCGCTGGGCAGGATCAGGCTGGGCGATCTCCACCGTGGCTGGCTCCACCATGGCAGGCTCCACCGAGGCTGGCTCCATCGTGGCCGCGAGGGCAGGCGACCCGCTCAGTCCGAGAAGGGTGCCCGCGGCGCTGAGGGCAACGAGGCGAAGGGCTCGGCGAAGGGGGGAGCGGTTCAGGCGGCTGGGTCGGCAGGTCATGGGCTTCTCCATTGGGGGAGGAGGTATGGGGACGCCAAGGAGGAACAAATGGCGTGCCGGACCCTCGCCCGTGGGTCCAGAGTGGCAGCCTAACGGCTCTCGCGGTCCTCTAACGGCATCCTAGGCGGGCAAGGGATCGACGAAGTGTCTCATAGTGAGGCATATGAGGCCGGGCAGGTCGGAGGAGGGTCGTCGTGCGTCCACTCAGGAGGACGCTTCACATGACCTCTCAAGGGGTCCGCGGCGACGGGGGAAGCTCAGACTCTGGCACCCGGAACGCCTGGAAGACGGTGATGGGGGTGAGCGGGTCAGCTTCGAGGACCAGGCCGGGACGGCCCAGCGGGTCGCCGCTCGAAGCGACAGCGCTCTCCACGGCCTCGAAGGTCGCGCCCTCGGGGAGGGTGCTCCCCGCAGCAAACGTCCACGTCAGGGCGGCGGCAGACGGCCTCCAGCCCTCCAGCTCCCGGATGCGCTCCTCTCCTGCCTGGGGGCGGATCGCCTGAATCAGCAGCCCGCTTGGACGGCGCTCGTCGTCCAGGATCACGATGAACCGAGGGCTGACCTTGAGCCCCAGTTCGCCGAGCTCGAGCTTGGCCTTGGCGAGCGCCTCTTGCCCCGCTCGGCGGCACGCCGCGAGGTCAGCGCCCGCCGAGACGGGAGACTCGCGGACCCAGGCCGGCGGCGAGGGGATCATCCGAAGCCGCGCGTCATTGGGCTGGCCGGTGAGGCCCCTGGAGCGATCCACGGGCAGGAACCACAGGTCGGTGAAGTTCCAGCCGTCCTCGACCTTCTCCACGGTCTCTTGCCAGACTCGCCGCCCGTCCACGTGGAGCTCGAACTGTGATGGCCACCAACGGCCCCTGGCCTCACGCCAGGTGATCGAGCGGAACTCGGCCTGGGCGGATCCATCCTTGCCGAAGGCCTTCAGGCCACTGGGTCGGCCGCTCTCCCGGTCCAGGGTGGCGATGAGGATCCCGTTGTCCGCGACCTTCGCGGTCCTGGTGAAGCCCTCTCCGGTGAGGCCGCCCGCGTCTGGCCAGAAGAAGAGGGTCCTCCTCATGGCGACGTCGAAGCGTGCGGAGTCGAGGGTCGATCCGGTGAGGAGGACGCTCTTCGGCTCGGACTCCGATCTCTCGTTCGAGCGATCCAGCCCGAACCACGCGTCGCCGAGTTGGAAGCGCTCGACGCTCCACCTGTCGCGGGAGAGCACCAGCCTTGAGCGTCCAGGGAAGGCCGCGCTGAAGCTCAATTCGTGCGGGCCGGCCTCGGGATCGTCGAAGTCGATCCGGGACAGGAACCTCGCACCGCGGATCTTCCCGATCCGCGCGCGAGGCGGCGCCTCACGCAGCGCTCGGGCCGCAGCCTTGTCCAGCGGGTCCTCTGTCGATGCCGCCTGGTGGGGGGGGGCGGCACTGCCGCCCAGATCACTACCGCCCAGATCACTACCGCCCGGATCACCGCCGCCCGGATCACCGCCGCCCAGATCACCGCCGCCCGGATGACTGCCGCTGGGATGACTGCCGCTGGGATCGCTGCCGCTTGCCGAACTCCCGGCTGAGTCCATCTCAGCTGGGTTCATCTCGGCTGGGTTCATCTCGGCTGGGCCCATCTCGACTGGGCCCATCTGGACTGGGCCCATCTTGCCTGGGCCCATCTCGACTGGGTCACTCCCGCGCGCGGCGCTCCCGGCAGCCAGCAGCCCGACCAAGATGATCGCAGGCAGGCGTGCTGGGCCGTGCTGGAGCGTGCGTGGCTCTCGTCTCCTCTCGCGCGTCAGGGGTCGCATCTTGGGGACGTACCTCCCGACTCCGGTGAGGTTTCGATCGAGCCGGCGGGCAGGGTCGATCAGGGAAGCTTCTGGGAGTACCTGACCCACTCTTCCACATCGTCCCCGTAGTTCTTCCCGGCGAGGGCCTGGAGATCCCTGAGAATCGCGGGCCGAACGGTGTCCTGATCGACGACCTCGAGGGCTGCGGTGAGCGCGCGAGCGGCCTGTCCCTCGAACTTGCGATCCACGCTACCGATCCGCGCGAGGGCACGGGAGGCCGCCCGCGCCACGAGCGGGGTAGGGTCCATCAGCGCCCTGGCGAGCTCCGGGACGGAGTCGGTGTCGACCACCTCGGCGAGGATGATCGCTCCGCTGGGGCGGAGGCCCTCGTTCGCGTCACCGAGCGCGGCCCTCGCCGCGCGGATCACGGCTGCGCGGTCTGCCTCACCGAGGTCGTAGAGGCCCACAGCTCGCAGCGCACGACCGGCCTGACTCCGGACGTTGAAGGGCTGGTCCACGTTCTCCAACTCGGCCGCCAGGAGGATCCTCGGGGTCTCAGGGTCGGCGAGGATCGACAGGCCGAGGAGCGCGTTGGCGACGACGTCGGCGGAGTCATCGTCGAGTGCGGCGAGCAGGGGGCCCAGGGCCTCCGGGTTCCCACTGAATCCGAGGGCTGCGGCCGAGATCTGACGGTTGATCGGGGGGCCGGTCTCGAGCTGCTCCACGATCACGGGGAGCTTGGCTCTGACCTTTCGACGGAGATCTGCCTCGACAATGTTGAGCGTCGATCCGTCCTTCGCCGGGTTCCCGGTCAGCGTGATGTTGACCCAGATCTGCAGGGACTTGTCGATGTCCGCCAGGATGTCGCCGGCCAAGCGCCGGTCCTTGGTGAGGTTGGGGTCGTAGGGCTCGGGACCCTCCGGTCCGATCCACTCGACCTCTTGACCGGTGGCAGGTGTCTGCTGTTCACCGGGGGAGTTGCACGCGGCGAGCGCGGCGGCAGCGGCGCACAGGGCGCCATTGAGGAGGAATCGCATGGTCGGAGATCGGGGGGGGGCGGGGGAGGGCAGGACGACGCTTCCCGGGGCTTCTTCCCGGCAACCATAGCTTCCCGGATGATACGGGGCCGCACGTTGCCCGCCGCCGCTAACCTCACACGCGCCAATGTCTGTCCACGTCCTTGATGCCATGGCCCGGGAGGGCTTCGAGCAGGTCTCAGCGATCCATGACCGGAGGTCTGGGCTTCGGGCTTTCCTCGGGATCCATGACACGGTCCGTGGCCCCGCCTTCGGGGGGATTCGCCGTCGGGAGTACCGGGATGAGCGTGAGGCCCTGTTCGACTGCCTGAGGCTGTCCCGGGCCATGACCCACAAGGCGGCGCTCCTCGACCTCCCGGCTGGTGGCGGGAAGATCGTCCTCATGGACGATGAGCGGGTGGACTGGCCCCGCGCCTATCGCCATATCGGAGACGTGGTGCAGACGCTCGGGGGCACCTTCTACACCGGCCCCGATGTGAATACGGGGGCCGAGGAGTTGGCCTCGGTCGCGGAGCAGACCACCTACGTGACGGACCCTGGAGACGCTGGCCCAGGGGAGCTCGCCGAGGCGACCGCAGAGGGCGTCTTTCAAGGCATGGCCGCCGCGCTCCGCTCGCGCTTCGGGGCCGAGGAGTGGGAGTCACGGACCATCGTCGTGCAGGGGCTCGGCGCCGTGGGGAGCGGGGTGGCGCGGCGCGCGAGACGGCTCCGCGCGCGGGTCCTGGGCTGCGACGTGGTCGAGGCTCGCGCGCTCGCCGTCTCCGACGAGCTCGACATCGAGATCGTGGACCCGGGCAGCGCCTTGGAGATTCCCTGTGACGTGTTCAGCCCGAACGCGCTGGGCGGGCTCTTTCACGACCTGTCCCTTAGCCGGCTGCGATGCAAGATCGTCGCGGGGGGCGCCAACAACCAGCTGGCGCGAATGCTCGTGGGGGATGAGTTGCACGACATGGGGGTGCTATACACACCGGACTTCGTCATCAACGCGGGGGCGCTGGTGCGTGGGACCATCTTCCACCTCGAGCGCCGTCGTGAGCCGGTCGAGGCCATCGGCAAGCGCATCGGCGCGGTGGCTGAGCGCATTCTCGATTGCGCCCTCGAGGAAGATGACGCGCCTGCGCGGGTCGCGATCCGCCTCGCCGAGGCGCAAATCGCCGAGTGGCGCGACTAGCTCGCGAAGATCAGCTGCGCGGCTCGCGCGACGATGAGCGAGAGCGCGACGGCGAGCAAGCCGAGCAGGAGTCGAGGCGGCACCCCGCGGCGGGGAGACGAGGCCTGCGTGAACTCCTCGAAGGTGTCGGGGATCTCCGGACCCTCCGGCGTGGGCAGGTCGAGGTCATCGTAGGCCGTGGCCTCGGACCAGCCGGTGCGCTCGTCCGAGCCGCACTCCCGGCAGGAGGCGGCTCCCACCTCAAACTCCGCACCGCAGACGGGGCAAACGAACCAGTCGCGGCGCCCTGCGGCGGGCTTTCCGCGGAGCATCTGGCGTAGACGGGCGAGGAGGCCGGGCGAGGGCCCCTGGCGTGGTTCGGCGCCTGGATCCGGATCCGAGCGGAGGGCCCCGAACAGGGGCTCGACCACCTCATCCCCTGGACGCGAGACGTAGCGGTCGTCGCCGTCCATTGGGCCGTCCTTTGGGCCGCCCTCTGGGCCGCGCGGGCGACTCATCCCTCGAGGGTGGCTGTGGCATCGGAGTCGCCGAGCCGGAACTCGGTGCCTGGCTCTTGGTGCTTGCGCTTCACGTAGGCGAGGACGACGCCGCCATCTGCTGCGAACGAGTACGCCCAGCTCGTCACGACGCCGAGGTCTCGGACCTCTCCATCCAGCTCGCGCGTGAGCCGGGTGCCGGGCGCGACGGGTTCATCGTGGGAGACCCGGAGGCGGAAGAGCTGCTTGTTGAGGCCGCCGTAGGTGTCGATCTTCGCGACCACCTCCTGACCGATGTAGCAGCCCTTCGTGAGCGAGAAGGCGTCGTCCAACCGGGCCTCCTGGGGGTAGATCTCTTCGGTCACCTCGCGACCCACGGCCGCGCAGAGGGTCTCCGCGCGGAGGCTGTCCAGGGCCACGAGGCCGCCCGGCGTCGCGCCGGCCTCGACCAGCGCACTCCACAGCGCGGTGGCTTGCCCGGGTTCGGTCTCCAGACGCCAACCCGGCTTGCCTGCGACCGCGAGGTGCGTGATACGGGTCACCGCCTCGCCGAAGGGGCAGAGCTGGAAGGAGTGGGCCGCGACGCCCTCCGTCTCGAGCTCCCCGACCACCGCGGCAAGGTGGTCTGCCGCGCCGGGGCCAACCACTTCGATGGGAGCGTGCAGCTCGGTCTCGTCGGTGAGCTCGACGTCCTCAGTGAACAGGTACATGTCGAGCGCCTGCATCAGCGCCGGAGCCTCACCCGGCTCGGTGGAGATGAGGAACCCTTCGCCCAGCGCGGCGAGGTCGAACACGTGGACGACCTTGCCCTTGCCCGTGAGCAGGAGGTTGCGGTTGCCCTGCCCAGGGGCGAGCCCCTTGACGTCGTTGGCGAGGATGCGGTGCAGGAAGTCGGGCGCGTCGCCTCCCGTCACCGTGATGAGCCCGCGGGTCGTGCGATCGAGGAGCAGCGACCCTTCTTCTGCGGCCGCGGCGTACTCCGCCGGAGCGGCGCCGTAGGTGATGACCTCGCCTCCCGCCTCGGCTGAGGTGAGCCTGGCGCCGGACTTCTGGTGGGAGGGGAGGAGGGGAGAGGAGCGCACGGGGTGGGCCTGGGCGGGGCGGGTGTTGTCGGAGCAGCTCCAACCCGAGGTCGGGTCGCATGAGCTCGGGATCCAGTCAGCAGCCGAATCCTAGGCCCCAGCCGTCGGGGCGCAACGTCGCGCAGCGGTCGCTGTCTCGAAGGGCGATGGAACGGGCGATCTGGGGGCCAGAGGGGGATCCTGGAGAGGGGTCTCGGGCAGGGAGGCCGGGAAGGGGCAGGAGGAGGGGCGGAGACCAAGTTCCCGTGTCTCAACGCGCGCCGCCTCGAAGCGCGCGAGTATCTTGTTCGCCCGAAAGGTGCGACGAGTCGCCCGTCTTGAAGGCTAGGTCGAATTCGACGCTTCCACCTCGCGCCGCCGGTGCCTAATAACCTGCGGGCGACGCCCCATCTCCAGCGCATGGTCTCCACCACCACAGCCGATTCCCTCACCGGGGACGCTCCGACGCAGGCACCTCCGGTGCCGGCGTCGGCCGCCGCCGGCCCGCGAGTCTTGCTCCGCAATGCTCTCCTGCTCCTGCTGGCGGTGGGCGTGCCTCTCGCGTGGTCGAGGGACCCGCAGCTCGTCTGGCAGCCACTGCTGCCGATCCCGCTTCTGTTCCTGACCCCGCGCGGCGCGAGCCGGGTGCTTGTGGGGTTCGTGGCCGTCCTCGTCGTCATCGGCGGGGGCGTGACGACCTACCGCGTGGGCATGGCCGTCCCTGACTGGCCTGCGACGTTCCAGCAGAACATGTGGACCTATCCGTTCAGCGAGATGCTGTCCGAGGGCCACGGTGTGACCCTCGAACACGCTCACCGGGTGTGGGCCACCGCCCTGGGGCTCGTGGCCATCTGTGTGCTCCTCACCTGTTACATCCAGCGGGCAGGCCGCGGCGTCACGGTCATGTCCTGGGTCGTGCTCATGGCCATTATCGGGCAGGGCCTCCTGGGCGGGACAAGGGTCCTCGAGAACAGCCAGAACCTCGCGTTCCTCCACGGCGCCTTCGCCCAGCTGGTGGTGGCCCTGATCGTGGCGCTCTCTGTCACCGCGAGCCGGACCTGGAGCAACCTGACCCCGTCGCCCTCGCGCTTCGCTGGCGGCCTCCGGGTCCTCGGCGGCCTCACCGCGGGCGCGGTGTACGGCCAGATTGCGCTGGGCGCCTGGCTGCGACACCAGGGGCAGACGTCGGCGCTGCTGGTTCACGGCACCCTGGCCCTCGCGGTGGTCGCCCTCGTCCTGACCTTCTCCAAGATCCTCGGCGACGCGGCGAGCGAGGGGGCCGAGCGGGGTGCGGATCGCGCCTCCCTTCGATTCCTCTCACGGCTCCAGCTCTGGTCGCTGATCGCCCAGTTCACCCTCGGTGTGCTCGCGACCATCGCGATCTACTTCATCTCGGGCGGGATGGAGGCCGAGGTGTCCGTGGGCGAGGTGGCCTTCGCAACGGCCCATGTCTTCGTGGGTGCGGTCCTGCTCTCTTCCGTGGTCGTAGGCGCCATGTTCTCGCGCCGCGCCCTCGTCGCTGAGGAGGTGTCGGCGTGAGCGGGCCCGACAAGCCGGACGCCGTGGCACCCGAGTTGGCGCCCCAGTTGGCACCCGAGTTGGGGCGCAGCCCCCTGGCGCCCTGGCTCGAGCTCCTTCGGCTGCGAGTCGCGTCGATGGTGTTCCTCACCGCCGCGCTGGGTGGGTGGCTGGCCACGCGTGACCTGGCCATCCTGAACCTCCTTCGGTGCGCCGAGGCCGGCCTCTACATCCTCCTCGTGACGGGTGCGGCCAGCATCATCAACCAGGTGGTGGAGCGTGAGACCGACGGCCTCATGGAGCGGACCCGCCATAGGCCGCTGGTGACAGGGGAGCTCACGGTGCTCCAGGCCGTGGTGTTCGCTGTGGTCCTGGGGGCCGGAGGGACCGCAGGGTTGGCGCTGTCGTTCAACCTGCTCTCGGCGGTCCTGGTCCTCGCGACGTTCGTGGTCTACGTCTGCATCTACACCCCGCTCAAGCGGGTGAGCACGCTGAACACCGTGATCGGCGCGGTGCCTGGCGCAGCGCCTGTGCTGATTGGATACGCCGCCCTCGCGGGTGAGATCGGTCCCCTGGGTTGGGCGCTGTTCGCGACCATCTTCGCCTGGCAGTTCCCGCACTTCATGGCGATCGCCTGGCTCTACCGTGAGGACTACGCGCGCGCGGGACACCGGATGGTCCCCAACCAGCCGGACTCCGAAGGGGTCGCCGGCAGGTACGCGGTGATCTACTCGCTGAGCATCGTGCCCGTGACCCTCATGCCGGCCATGAGCGGGCTCGCTGGCCCGGTGTACGTGGTGGGCGCGCTCCTGCTCGGGGCGCTCTACATCATCCCGTCGATTGCCTTCGCTCGGGAGGAGTCCCACGAGACCGCGCGGCGGCTCCTGCTCGCGTCGATCATCTACCTCCCCGCGCTGATGGCGCTGCTCTTCGTCGACCCCGTGCTCCGCGGGGTCTGACCGGGCGCCGCTTCCACGGAATCACCGCCCACTCAAGCACCGCACCATGACCCGAGTCGCCGCCCTGCTCTTTGGCCTGCTCCTGGCCCTCGCGGTACCCGCGAGCGCCGCCGCCCAGGGGCTTCAGGGAGAGCCGCCGCCCGAGTCCTTGGAGCGCTTCGCCGACGTCCCGGACTTCAGCTTCGAGGACAGCCAGGGGCGTCCAGTGACCCGCGCGGACCTGCTCGGTGCGCCGTGGATCGCCGTCCCGTTCTTCGTGCGCTGCATGGGGCCTTGCCCCAGCGTCTCTCGGGACATCGCCGAGCGGTTGATCCCGGCGCTCGAAGGGACGCCCGTTCGCGTGGTTTCCTTCTCCCTCGATCCCGAGGTCGATACCGCCGCAGCGCTCCAGGAGTACGCGGACCTCTTCGAGGCGGACCCCGCCCGCTGGCTGTTCGTGCGCTCCGAGAGCGAGGAGGCCATGCACCGCTTCATGAACGAGGGCCTCTTGGTCCCCGTTGTGAGGGACGAGGCCGAGGCTGCGCCGGGGCTCGCGATCACCCACGGGACCCGCATGCCGGTCATCGACGGCGACGGTAAGGTCGCCGGCTGGTACGAGCTGCGTGACCCGGCGCAGGGAGAGAACGGTGAAGAGCTGGTCGAGGCCGAGCGGATCCTCGCGAGTCGCTACGGGCTCATCGTGGCCCGGGCCCGCGCGATCGCTGGCCTGGACTATCAGTGGCCGCTCCCCGGCCGGTCGGTCCTGCCGCTGGTCAACGCAAGCCTGAATGGGGTGGCCTTCACGCTGCTCCTGGCCGGGCTGGTGGCGATCCTCAGCGGACGCAAGAAGCTCCATGAGGCGCTGATGAAGTCGGCCTTCGTGGTGAGCGCGGCGTTCCTCAGTTGCTACCTCTACTACCACTTCGCCGTGCTGCCGATCAGCGGCGGACCGACCAAGTTCAACGGGGAGGGAGCCGTGAAGGTGGCCTACCTGCTGATGCTGCTCACCCACGTCGTCCTTGCGGTGGTGAACCTCCCGATGGTGCTGCGCGTCTTCTGGCTCGCCCACAAGCAGGACTGGGATCGCCACCGCCGCCTCGCGCGCTGGACGCTTCCCATCTGGATGTACGTGTCCCTGACGGGTGTCCTGGTCTACCTGGTGCTCTACCCCTTCAATCCGCCGCCCGCCTAGGAACGTCGGGCGGGTCGACAGGCGAGTCGGCGGAGGGCCGGCGTGTCCCGTCGTCCGCCCGCAAGCTCCCCTCGAGGCGTCGCGGCAGGGGTGACCGCGGCAGGGGAGACCGCGGCAGGAGAGCCCGCGGCAGGAGAGCCCGGGGTGGGGGGTCGAGTCTGAGATCGGCGCAGGGGCGGCTCTCGGGCCTCGGACCCCAGGGGAGGGCGATCGCGCGCTGGTGCCAGGCCCGGGTGGCCGACACCTGTCGGTGCGCCGTCCGTTCACGTGGACGTGCGGCCTGTGATGCTGAACCGACGCCGGCTGGCCGAGATGGGTCTCGGCCTGGGTGCCCTCGGCGCTGGATTCACGGCGGGGCTGGTGGGATTGGGGGGCACTCCCAGGGCTGGCCGGGCCAATCGTGGCTGGGGTCTCCTGGGCCGCGAGTCGGAGCGCCCGGCGCTCTGGGCGGCGGACCGCGCCGGGCACGCCCTCTACGCACTGGCGGCAGACGGCGCCGTGCTCCGGCGGATCGAGGTCGATGCGCCCCTGGAGGTGAGGACCTCACGCGGCGGGGGCTGTCTCGTGCTCTCTGCGCTGGACCGGTGCTGCGCGGGCCCTGCCAGGTGGTTGGAGTGGACGGGGTCAGGGCTCCGAGAGGTCCCCGAGGGCCTCCGCCTCCCTGGGGTCGAGGCGAGCGCCCCCTTTCGGCGGGAGCCTGACGAGACCCTCACGATCCGGCGATCGGCGGGCGGTGATGAAGCCTGGGTCCTGCGGGGCGGCTCCGCGCCCATCGCTATCGAGCGGTGGG
>CAJQPT010000223.1 GCA_905480285.1 uncultured bacterium | reverse complement strand
TTCTGTATGAGTTTTAAATCCTGAAATAAATCTATAAAAGTTCATGTCATTCTCCTGTCTAGGTTACATAATTAGTTTTTTATTGGGAACTAAATGCCTATTAACTTACCAATCAACAGACGGCTTAATGTTTGCTTGGATGCTGTCTTCCCACGCGCCAGCCTGTAGCTTGACGCTAGGTTTCTTTATTCGTTTCTTGTTTGGTTTTGTCTTTGACGTTGGCTCTTGCCATTTGTCGTTGACGTAGCAGCTCATGCACACATACCAGTGCTTCTCTGTTGAGCGGCCGCTATTTATTTTGAGTACTGCAACATAGAAATGAGTAGCTACTTTACATGCCACACATAGAATTGCTTTACCTTTCAGTGACTTCGATGTCATAGCCCAGTGCATCCAGCCAACAGATCAGCATGAACCCAGAGGGTATTCGTTTGTGTGTTTCCCATTTGTGTACCAGTGATGCTGTGCATCCTATTTTATGTGCTAACTTTTCTTGACTTAACTCGCGCTTTAATCGAGCGTCTATTAACAGGTTGACCATTGGCTCGTAATCTTTTGGTATCCGCAACGGCTTGTTGAATCTGACGTACTTGTTCAATGGCATAGTGTACCCTCAATGCAGTATCATACCGTATCTCGGTGCTTCCATTGATTGTTCTATAGTATGTCGATGTTGGAATGTTTGCTCGACTGAATGCCTTGAGCAGGGAGACGTTAGCCTCCGCTGCTTGGTCTGTTATTATTTGAAGATACGATTTCATGCTGCATTAGTGCAGCAATCTATTCGTCAAAGTCAACATCCTCGACTTCGATTTCTCCATCGCCGCCACAATTCTCGCAAGTCTCTGCCTCGCAGTAAGGCTCAGGCAGATCGTTGTATGATGTACGAACTGGCGTGTGTTCTACTTCGATGAACCCATCGCCAGTGCATACGGGGCAGCATACTGTGTGCTTGAATACATTCATTGGTACGGTATCTCATCATCAATGACGGGAGCTACATAGTTAGCTTCCCATGCTGCGGTTCCACGTTGGATAAACTTATCTCGATCAAACCTTGGGTTCGTTGCTTCGAGTTCATCGGCAATGCTATGAAGATGGGTGGGCCACGGTACAAGTGGCCCAAGTTTATCAGCTAGAAATTCATAGTGCTGTCGTGACATACGCATTATTTCTTACTCCTTTTAACTTTGATTGGCTGACGTTTGCTTGCAATAGCTCTTCGAGCTGCACGATTAACGGGCTTCATCTCGGTTGTATCTTTAAGTTTTGCTTCTAGGTTATGACGATGGGCAATAACATTAGTTACGTTTTTCATTATCCTCTCCTTAGATTACGTTCTCGCCCACCATGGAGGTGAACAGTTTGTGATTCATTGCATTGCTGATTGCGATCTCGCGATTGTAACGTGCAATCTGCGGTGACTTGAGGTCATTGGTATGCGTAGCCCAGTGTGTCAGGCAGTTATACAATGCCCACTTGTTCCAGCCGAGATCTACTTTCTCACGATCCCAACCTGAGATAAGATTCTCAAGTTGCTTCTCGTTTGTCTTGGTCACTTGCTGTTGCTTGGTTACTACCTTGCATATGGTTGACCGAAAGAACTGCTCGACTTGATCGTTGTTCAATCGTGTCTGCATCCATGATTGCCACTGCTTGCTGCGTCCCATGAAATGTTCAGCACCACCTATGATCTTGGCAGCGCTCCCATCCACGTTGACTGACGCTGTGTGCTTGAAGCGTGACTTCGCAATAGCATCTGCTGTCGTACATCCATTCAGGCACAATATCCTCAGCCCATTGGCTTGCTGAGAGAAGGACCATGATCCGTCATAGCTATTGAAGAAGCTGACACGGAACTGAACGTAGTCACCTACTGCTGGCTGCTGCACCAGATCAGGAAAGATAATCTCACCTCGTAGCTTACGGCCACCTTCGATGACATCTACGTTGACCTCATAGTCACTGGTCAGATTGCTTGCTTTAACACCGTCTATGATAGACTCAAATGCGTCGGCATGTGGTATCATCTTGTATCGACTGCCGTGCATACCAAGTACTTGACCTGTGTCTGTACGAGTAATGCACTTATGGTCTGGAATAACATTGCCGTCTTGAGTAAAGACTGGCTGCTCTTCTACTGGAAAGTCGTAGCTGTTGGATTGAAAGTCTAGCATAGCGCGTTCTCCCTTGCGTCTATTGTTTCTGAGATCATAAACCTAAGATCGTTCCTATCTTTGCCGAACATCTTGATCTTTAGTTCATGGCCATCGCCATCAACAAAGCTGATTTCTTTGACGGCAAAGTTGTCATGGATTGTTACTTTAACCCTGACGTTTGTTACTCTGTGTGCTGATACTTCCATTGTGTCCTCCTAAAAGTCGATGTTTATTCTTGCACCTGATAGTGCTGATTGAATCAAGTCGTTGATCTCATACTCATGCTCTGAGATATCAAAGGCTGGAGCCTCTCTATCTTTAAGCTCTTGTTCTACAACTTGATGGA
>CAJQPT010000222.1 GCA_905480285.1 uncultured bacterium | reverse complement strand
GAAGAAGCAGCTTGAGGGCATCATGGCCCATCACGCAGGGCGCAGCGCCGAGGACCTCTCTGAGGCCTGCGAGCGAGACAACTTCATGTCTCCAGAAGAGGCAAAGGACTTCGGGCTCATCGACCACATCGTCGCCCGCGTCGAGGACGGCCCCGAGGCCACCTCTACCGAGGAATGAGCGAGGGGCGCTGATTCAAAACGGCGCCCTTTCCCAACCGAATTTGCCCATCGCGGGAATCGCTGAACTCACGCAGGGACGCGGTCACCTGAAACGCCGATCTAACCGGGAGCGCGCGGCACTCGCCGCCGCTCCCTTTCTCATGTTGGTCCTGTTCGCATCCACGCAGGGCAATAGACTTCGTTCATGAGTTCTTCACGACGCACCGGCCGCCAGGTCGAACGCTGCACCTTCTGCGAGAAGCCCCGTCACCAGGTCACCTCGTTGATCGCGGGTCCGCCGGGGGTCTACATCTGCAATGAGTGCATCGAGATCTGTAACTCGATCCTGCAGGAGGAGCAGCGCCGTAACCCCGCTTCGGGCGAAGCGGCCGAGACACCCGCGGCGCCGGCCACAGCCGCGGCTTCCGGCGGAGCGCTCGACCGAGACCGCCTGCCCACCCCGATCGAGATCGCGCGCAGCCTCGACGAGTACGTCGTGGGTCAACACCGTGCGAAGAAGGTCCTCTCCGTCGCGGTCTATAACCACTACAACCGTCTCCAGCGCCAGGGCCAGGTCGACAACTCGGCCACCGCCGATGTGGAGATCGAGAAGTCCAACGTCCTGCTTGTGGGCCCCACGGGGTCGGGCAAGACCCTGCTCGCCAGGACGATGGCGCGCATGCTGGACGTCCCCTTCGCCATGGCCGACGCCACGACGCTCACCGAGGCGGGCTACGTCGGCGAGGACGTTGAGAACATCCTGCTGAAGCTCCTTCAGTCCGCCGACTTCGACGTGGAGCGCGCCCAGCAGGGCATCATCTACATCGACGAGATCGACAAGATCGGCCGCACGACGGGGAACGTCTCTATTACCCGGGACGTCTCCGGCGAGGGCGTGCAGCAGGCGCTGCTGAAGATCCTGGAGGGCACGGTCGCCAGCGTCCCGCCCCAGGGCGGACGCAAGCACCCCGAGCAGTCCTACATCCAACTCGACACCGCGAACATCTTGTTCGTCGTCGGGGGCACGTTCTCCGGGGTCGAAGAGATCATCGGCCGCCGAGTGGGCCAGTCGGTCATTGGCTTCGGCCGTGAGCAGCTCTCGGATAGCGCGCTCGAGGACGCCCGCAAGAAGTCGGTCGCCCCCATGGCGCCGGCCAACCTGCCGTCCTTCGACGAGTATGGGGCCCGGGACGAGTACGTCCGGTTCCTCCTGCCGAAGGACCTGATGGAGTTCGGCCTGATCCCCGAATTCATCGGGCGCCTGCCGATCATCGCCACCCTGGACACCCTCCGCCGGGAGGAGCTTGTCCGGATCCTGGTCGAGCCGAAGAACGCCCTGGTGCGCCAGTACCAGAAGCACTTCGAGATCAACGGCAAGGAGCTGGTCTTCGACGAGTCCGGCCTCAAGGCCATCGCCGACCTCGCCATCGAGCGCGAGACCGGGGTGCGTGCCCTGCGCTCGATCCTGGAATCGTTGCTGCTGGACCTTCAATACGAGCTCCCCTGCCGCAAGGACACCGACACCTTCACGGTCAATGAGGGGGTCGTCCGGGGTGAGATCCAGCTCGCGCGAGGCCTGACCTCGGCTGATGTGGATGCCGAGGACGAGCTCGAGAAGCCGGCCGAGGAGCCGGCTGCGACCGACGATGAGGGCGACGGCGAGGCCGCGCCCGAGCGCGAGAGCGCCTGAGCCCGGCGCGCCCCCTAGCGGGCGTGAGTTCGCGGAGTTGGCCAGAAGCTGCGCCCCGATGGGGCACAGCCCGGCCTCCGTTGTCGCTATGATCCGCCCCATGAATGGCGGGACAGGAGAGCAGCTGAGGATCAGGTATCACCGGGACTTCGACGGGATGGTGTCGGGCGCCGTCCTCGCGCACATCCTGATGGAGCAGGGCGAGAAGCCCCTCCTGAAGAGCGTCAACTACGACGAGCGCTCGGGCTGGGAGACCTTTGAGGAGGGCAAGCGCTTCGCGCTGGTGGACTTCCACTTCCACCCGCGAGCCGAATACTGGTTCGACCATCACCCCACCACCTTCCTGACCGAAGAGCTCCGGGCCCAATACGCACCCTCCGCGCGGTGGAGCTGGGATGAGACGTCCCCCTCCTGTCCGCCGCTCATCATCCGGCACGCCCAGGAACACTTCGGCTACCAGCCGCCGGACCGGTTCATGGAAGCGGCCCACTGGTCCGACATCATCGACGCCGCGCGCTTCGAGAGCGTGGACCAAGCGATCTTCGGAGAGGACCCTGCCCTGCGCTTGATGCGCGCCCTCACGGCGTCCCCCAGCCCGTCATGGGTGGACGAGCTCGGCACGGCCCTGATCACCGAGACCCTGAGCGACGTGGCCCTGCGGCCGGACGTCGAGAAGGTCTACGGGCGCGCAGCGCGGAACCGCGACAAGGCCCTCGATCAATTCCCGCCCACCGTGCTCTGGAACAAGGGTGGCGTGCTCTTCTACGACGCCGCCTCCTCCAAGATCCGGCGCGAGCGCTTCGCGCCCTTCTACCACCACCCCGACGTCTCCTACGCGGTGGGCGTCATCCCGACCCGCGCGGGGTTCCACATCACCTGCGGCGAGAACCCGTGGAATCAGCCCACCAACGGGGTGCACGTCGGCGAGATGATGGAGGAGTATGGCGGCGGAGGACACCGCGCCGTGGGCGGCGCCAACCCGCCCTCCCTGGCCGAGGCCAAGCGCCTCGGTGAGGAGTTTGCGGTACGCATCAAGGACCACCTCGCTCGCGCTTAGGCCCGCCGTGGAAGCCGCCCCGCCCGAAGTCCCCCGGTCCCTGCTCGAGGCCGACCTCCCGACGCTGCGCTCCTTCATCGTGGCGCGCGGCGGCAAGCCCTTCCACGCCAAGGTCCTGCGCCGGGCGGTGCTCGAGCGAGGCGTCCTGGCCTACGAAAGGATCACGGACCTCCCGGCCGGACTGCGCGCGATCCTCGAGGAGGAGCTCCCGATCTTCTCGGGACGCCTCGTGGATGAGCGGACCGCCGCAGACGGGACCCACAAGCTCCTGATCGAGTTCCCTGGGCGCGGAGAGAGTGAGACCCCGATCTCGGTGGAGACGGTCCATATTCCTCCGGCGCGACCCGAGCGAGACCCCAACAAGGGGGCCACCCTGTGCGTCTCCAGCCAGGCCGGCTGCCCGGTGGCGTGCCCCTTCTGCGCCTCGGGCCTCCTCGGTCTGGCCCGGAACCTCCGGGCCCATGAGATCGTGGAGCAGTACGTCCGAGGCCGCGCGCTCGGCCCGCTGTCGCGCTCGGTCGTCATGGGCATCGGCGAGCCCCTCTTGAACTACGCCCAGCTCTCCGCCGCCCTCGACACGGTGCGTGACGAGATGGGCCTGGGAGGCCGCAAGCTGACGGTCTCCACGGTCGGGTTTCCTGATCGCCTCAGGCGCCTGGCGCCGGACAAGCCGCGCTTCCAGCTGGCCATCTCACTGCACACGCCCGACCAGGAGCAGCGGGACCGCCTCGTCCCGGCCATGGCGGGGGTCCCCATCGAGGAGGTGCTCGCCGCCGGCGACGACTGGTTCGAGAAGACCGGCCGCGAGGTGACCTACGAATACGTGCTGCTGGGAGGGGAGAACGACTCCGAGGGACACGCCCTCCGGCTCCGGGAACGCCTGAGCGGACGGCGCTGCAGCGTGAACCTGATCCCCTACAACCCGACCCCCGAGCTCCCCTTCTATCGACCCGAGAGCGGCTCCCCCGAGTACTTCCGGGACGTGCTCGTGGACGGAGGGCTGACCGCCACCATCCGCTGGTCACGTGGCCTCGAGGGCGCCGCGGCCTGCGGGCAGCTACGCCTCGTGCGCTGAACGCGCCACGCCGAGCGCCGAGACCACCGCGCGGGCCAGGTCCTGCGCAGCGCCCGGTCGGGCCCTGAGGAACAGCTCCGGCTCGATGAGCTCCAGCTCCATCAGGTAGGGCCGGCCATCGGACGCCTCGACGAGGTCGACCCGCGCATAGACCAGGCCGGCGCTCCCCGGGGTCGCGCGCAGGATCTGCTCCGCCTCCTCGCGTAGCGCGGCCGGCGGCTCCAGGACCTCGACCGACCCCCCGTGCTCCTCCTGCACCCTGAAGTCCCCGGGGGAGGAGCGCTTCAGCACGGCGTGGGAGTAACTGCCCGCGAAGTAAGTCAGGGACCACTCGCCGGCCTGCGGCAGCTCATCCACGAACGCTTGGACGAGAAAGTCCCCCCCGTTTTCGGCGGCCACTTCGGCGGGGATCCCGGCGCCCCGCTCGAGCACCGCTGTCCGCCATGCGCCGCCGGAGACCGTCGGCTTGAGGACGCCCCGGGCCGCCCCGATGCGCTCGAGGACGGCGTCCGCCCCGGTCCCCGTCTCCGTGGCGGCTCCCAGCTCGGTCGCCGTGACGAGCGCCGTCGCGGGGATCCGCGCCGCCCCCTCGCCGGCCAGCTCGAGCAGGTATCGCTTGTCGTGGTTCCAGCGCAGGACCTCAGGGGGATTGAGCACCGCCCCATCAAATTCCTCTGCCCACCGGAGGAACCGCTCCGGGTCCATGAAGTACTCCCAGGGCGATCGAACGAGCGCGCCGACGCAGCGAGGCACGGGGGGCGGCGAGCCCCAAGGCAGGACCACAACCTCCACGCCCCGCTCGGCGAAGGCCCCGGGCAGGCCCGCGTCGTCCGGCTGGAGCTCGGGCATCGCAGGGTCGGTGATGAGCGCGACGCGCGGCTGTCGGGGAGTCGCCATCAGAACCGGAGGGTGTAGTTGAGCTTCACGGCGAGGGACTGATCAGAGGTCGTGAAGCTGGACTCGCTGAACGCCTTGTCGAACCCCATGAGCCCCACGACGAAGAGCTCCCGTCCGGGCTCGATGATCCAGCGCAGCCGGGTCTGCGAGGAGAGGTTCTTGCCCTCGGTGTCGTACTGCAGGAACGTGTTCCAGGACGTCATCGGGTTGAAGTTGAGGTCCGCGCGCCAGGTGTAGAGCTGAGTCCGGAAGTCCCCGCCGCCGTCCTCGAGCTCGATCTGTACGTCCTCGAAGGACATGCCAAGCCGGACGTACGCGTTGGGGATATAGACCGGCTCGACGCTCATCCGGGTGATCCTCCCGCCGTAGTAGTCGCCCACCTCGAGGGACGACTCGAAGCCCGCGATACGCCGGTCATTGGACTCGAAGCGGAGCCTGAATCGGGTCTCGTCGTAGTCACCAGGAGCCACCTGGACATCCCCGCCCCCCAGCTCGAACGGGGTGTCGATCGTCTCCGCCTGCCGGATCACGCGCAGGGAGACCTCGTCCTGGCTCCAGAACTGAACACGCGCCAGGTCCAGGGGCACGCTCCAGCGATCCTCGTTGCCCACCAGGTCTCGCTCGACGATGAGGTCCAGCCCGCTCTCGATCGTGCGGAAGAGGCTCGACTCATCCTCGAACCGCCAGGTGCGCTCCGCGCCCCCCTGGTAACGGTCGACGCCCGCTCGACGCACGAAGCCCAGCGCGGGATCGAAGCCATCCTCGACCCGCTGCGCGCGGAAGTCCGTCTCCCAGCGGCTCGATCGACTCTGCGCTTGGACGCCGTAGGCGAGCCCCGAGGCCTCATCGGCGCCGCCGCTTCCCATGAGATAGGACCACAGGAAGCCGCTGTGCCCCTCACCAAACAGACGAGCCGAGCCCAGCCTCAGGTCCATGCCGGCGGTGTAGCGTCCCCCCTCACCGCTGGGGTCCCCGCTGGTTCCAATCAGGCCGACGCTCCGCCCATCCCCCAGCGCTCGCTGAAGCCTGAGGACGCCAAGGTTCTGAGGGTCCACCCCCGGGACCATGGGATCCATGCCAGAGGCCGGGACCGGGTCCACCGAGTCCACGTAGGTGTCGAGCGCCCCCACGGTCCAGTCGCCGAAGCGCCCGGTCACCTTCACCCCCGCCACGATGGGCACCGCCTCTCCGTCGTCGCTGCGGCCGACCTTGCGTGAGAAGAAGGGAATCGTGCTGCGGCTGTTGCCGGGGAGCCCGAATTCGAACGCGCCCGCGTCCTCGAGGAAGAAGTCACGGCGCTCCGGGAAGAAGAGCGGGAAGCGGCCCACGTTGACCTGGCGCGTGTCCACCTCGGTCTCGGCGAAGTCAGTGTTCGTGGTCACGAGCACCGTCGATGACGGAGTGGGCCGCCACCGTAGGTCGAGGCCCATGTCGAACTCCGATCCGAAGGAGCGATCGCTCGACTCCCGCGTGGTGAGCCCCTTGACGTAGGGGATCACGTCCAGCCCAAGTCCCTGCTCGAGGCCCTCGATTCCGGTGAGCCGGCCGCCGTCGGAGATCTGGAAGAACGGGTAGGCCACCCGAGGCGAGGCCCACCGGCCCCGCTCGCCGTTCACCACGCGCTTGCGGCGCACGTTGAAGCCCCAGTGCGGCGCCGACGGGTCGAAGGAGAGCGTCTTCACCGGAATCGCGAGCTCCGCCACCCAGCCCCCGTCCGTCACCCGGGAGGCGCCGTACCAGATCCCATCCCAGTCCTTGTTGAAGGATGAGCCGTTGTCCGCGATCAGGGCGTCACCCAGCGACCCCCCCGGTGTGACCTGGAACCAGTACGCGAAGCGCTCCGACGCGAACGGGTCGAACCACAGCTCAACCACGTCGTCGTAGCGCACGAAGGCGTCGCGCTCCATCTGCCGGGCCCGCACGTCATCGGGGTCGTCGTGGCAGAAGATCCCGACATAGATGTTCTCGGCGTCGTAGGTCAGCAAGACATCGGTCCGGCGTGACATGGGCGCGCTCTCGATCGGTGCGGTCTGGGTCAGATCTCCCACGCGGACCGCCCGACTCCACAGGGGCTCGTCCAGCCGCGCGTCCACCTTGACCTGGCCTGTCGCCTCTAACCGCGGCACCCGAACCGAGGGACGGAGCGCGGCATCCTCCGGCTCCTGAGCCGCGGCGGCAGCTACGACGGCAGCGGGAGCGACTGCGAAAGGCCCCCCCGCTGAAGACCTCCCCGCTGCAGGCCCCCCCGCTGCAGGCCCCCCCGCTGCAATGGCAAGCGCCACCAGGGCAAGCCCCCAGAGACGCCGTGAGAGGGCCGCTGGAAGCCTCCACCCACACCGTGGCCACTGACGCTCCGGTCCGGCAGCGCGCGCGCGAGCGGTCGCGCCGGGGACCTCAGAGGCCCCACGCGGCCCGGAGGCTCGCGGTGTGAGGAGTTGGGACTGCAAGGCTGGCTGGGGGGGCGCGGCCGGCCGCGGGACCCTTCGTGGGCGGGCTCTGGAGCGGCTCGGTGCGCAGCAGCCTAGCTCCCCGGCGCTGCCCCATACACCGCCCCACAGAATCCGAACGCTAACTCACCGGGCGCTGGACTCGCGGAGCGCGCGGACGAGGGAGAGTGTCCCGGGAACACACATCTCTCCGCCCAGCTTCATGCGTGGCTCGACGTTCGTGAAGACCAGACCACAGGGCACCTGCCGGTCGAGCCGCCGCTCGTGAATCAACGTCGCGCCCTCGTCCAGAACCCGCCGCCTCCCGGCTGCGAGGTCCCGGAGCGCCCGCGACCCGCGGTCTCGCTGCACCCACGGGGGCGGCGCGAACCAGGGGTCCTCGTCCGTCTCCTCAAGGGTCTCGAGCAGGCAGGCCGTGAAGGCCGAGAACAGGTCGGGCCGCACCAGGACGCTCGTCGCCGCGTCACTGGCGAAGCCCCCGAGGGCGCCGCGACCAAAGGCCTGCTCCACCGCCAGCTCGGCCGCCTCTGCGACGTCCGCCTCGGGCAGCGACGCCTCGCCCTCGCTGTCGGCCTCCACGCCGAGGTAGAGCCGTCGGGCCAGCCGAGGGCGCACGAGGATAGGAGCCGGCGGGCGGTCGACGGCTCCGAGGCCGAACCAGGGATCACCCCCGCCAGCAGCGGCTTCCGGAGCGGCTTCCGGAGCGTCTCCCGGCCGCCCCCCGACTCCGGCGTGCTCCTCCAGGCTCGCCTGACGCTGCGCCGATCCCTCGCTCTCGGCCGCGAGCCTCCGGAGCCTGCGCAACCGATCCAGGGTCAGCCCCTCCACGGGGTCAAGGTCGATGAGGTCCATCGCCACCATCGGACGAGCCGCGGCCTCCCGTAGCGCCTCCCCCCCGGCGCGAGCGAAGGCCGCGAGCCGCCACGGCTCAAGGCCTGCGTCCAGCAGGGCGGCCACGAGGTGAGGACCCAGGTCCGGGAGTTCGGGGTGCCCGATCAAGGCCACACGCGGAGCCGACGCGAGGCCGCTCAGCACGCGGGCCCCCAGGTGAGCGAAGGGCTCCGAGGGCTGAATGGCCACGGCGACCGCGTCCACCGCCGGAGAGCTCACCGAAGATCCCACCGAAGATTCCACCCGGGAGGCCCCCCGAGAGCCCACCGACCGGAGGGCGCCGAGCGCGGCCGAGACCGCCTCCGCCGTTGGCGAGAAGCGCGCGTCCGAGGAGGCTGGCCCCATGGCGGCCTCCAGGCCACCCAGCAAATTCGGACCGGCCAGAGCCCTGGCCACAGGTTCGCTCAGGGCCCGCGCCCCGCCCAGCCCCATGGGCTCGCCCCCCTCCCCGTCGAGGAAACCCAACAGGTCGGGACCGCCGACGGGCGCGGCTGCAGCAGCGGGCTCGCCAGCAGGGGAGCGCTCCAGGGGGGCGCCTTGGCGGCGACGGACATCCGGGTCGCCCGGGCGCTGCGGCTCGGCTTCGCCGCCGGCCCGACTCACGCCCCGCTCCACGTCCCGGCCCAGGCCCTTGACTCCGGCGCCGAAGGGCAGCGGCGCCTCAGCTCCGCGGTGTCGTGCATCGGTACTCATCGGTCGCTCCTGTGGCAGGGATGGACGCCCCAGCCGCGGGGAGATTCTGCCTGAGGCCCGGCTGAATCCACCTGGGCCGGGCAAAAATCCCCGCGCTCGACAGGCAACCTGCCGGCCATGGAGAAGCCGCGACCCCGGAGCGGTTATCTTCCCTTCAGCCGGCCCCTTCCCGGGACCCGGCCGCTGGACGCCGCCGTCCCTGAACCGGGCAGACGGAATGCCGCCCCCCCCTCATGACCCCCCGCCTCCGCTTCCCCCGTTGCTTTCGGATCCGATCCGGAGCCGATTTCGGTCGGGCCTACCGCAAGGGGCGCCGGGCGCGCGGTTCGATCCTCCTTGTGGTGGGAGCTGACAGCGGACGGAACCACCCGCGCCTGGGCCTCTCGGTCGGCAAGAAGGTCTGGAAGCATGCGGTCAAGCGGAACCGAGTCCGTCGGGTCTTCCGCGAGGCCTTCCGCCTGACCGCTCCCGAGCTCCCCCCGCTCGACCTCGTCCTCATCCCAGCCGAGCCGCGCCTGGTTCCGACCACGGCGGAGACCGCGGCGGAGCTGCGCCGCTTGGCACGGAAGGTGGCCCGACGGCTGGAGGAGGCCGAGGCTGCGGGCAAGGACAGGGGTGCGGGGAAGGACAGGGTTGCGGGGAAGGACGGGGCTGCGGGGAAGGGCGGGGCCGCGAAGGAGGACAGGTCATGAGCGGCCCGGAGCCGCACCACGTGGCGAGCTCTCGCCCGCTGGAGCACCGCGCCTCGACGGAGGACCCCGGCCCGCGGCATCCGATCCAACGCGCCCTCGCCGCCCCATTCTCCCTCGTGATCGGCTTTTACCGACGCTTCATCTCTCCGCTCAAGCCTCCCATGTGCCGCTTCGAGCCCTCCTGCAGCGCCTATGCGGAGGAGGCCCTGCGGGTCCACATCTTGCCCCGTGCGCTGCTCCTGACGATCTGGCGACTGCTGCGCTGCCAACCCTTGTGCCGCGGGGGGTACGATCCCGTACCGCCCAGGCGCCGGCCCCCCCCCACGGAGACCCCTTGACCCCTTCCGTGCATCAGCCCAGCCTCCTATCACCGCGTATCGCTCCCATGACCTTGTCTGCCCGCAGCCCCCTCCGCCTCCTCAGCGTCACGGGCATCCTGCTCACCGCCACGGCCCTCTCCGCCTGCAGCTCCACCGGAGATGCCCCCGCGGAGAGCGCCCCCTTGATGGAGCCGCCGGTCCCCGGAGCCGTCCTCGCCAACGATCTCATCCAGCCGGGCGAGACCCGCTTCAAGAACCTGTGGCGCCTGACCTTCGGGGGACAGAACGCCGAGGCGTACTGGAACTACGCGGATGACGGTCTCTCGCTCCAGCTCCGCGAGTCCAACGCGCGCGACGACTGCGACCAGATCTTCGTCACGTCGCCGAGCGGTGACCTCCGCCAGGTCTCCACCGGGAGAGGCGTGACCACCTGCGCCTTCTACATGCCCGACGACCAGCACGTGCTCTACGCCTCCACTCAGTCCGGCCACGTGGGGTGCCCGATCAAGCCCCAGAGCGAGGGCTACACCTGGATGCTCTGGCCGGACTACGAGATCTACGTCACGGACCTGAAGACCGGGGAGGAGAAGACTCTGATCAGTGAGTACGGCTACGACGCCGAGGCCACGGTCTCGCCGCTGGGCGACCGGATCGTCTTCACCTCGACCCGCAGCGGGGATCTGGAGCTGTGGACCTGCGACCTGGAAGGCGAGGACCTGGTCCAGGTCACCGACGCTCCCGGATACGACGGCGGCGCGTTCTTCAGCCACAGCGGCGAGCGGCTGGTATTCCGTGCCACCGCCTGGACGCCCGGCAACGAGGCTGAGGAGCAGCAGCGCTACCGTGAGGACCTGGACCGCTGGCAGGTCCGGCCCAACAGCATGGAGATCTTCACGGTCGCCACCGATGGAACCGATCGGCAGCAGGTCACCACGCTCGGGGGCGCCAACTTCGCGCCGTATTTCACCCCCGACGATCAGCAGATCATCTTCGCCACGAACCACCACGACACCAAGACGCCGAGCGTCAACTTCGACATCTTCCTCTGCGACCTCGATGGCGGCGGTCTCGAGCAGGTGACCCACTTCGACGGCCCCCCGGGGAAGAAGTTCGACGGCTTCCCGATGTTCAGCAGGGACGGCCGCTACCTCGCCTTCGCCAGCAATCGGGGCGCGGGCGCGCCCGGCGACACCGACGTCTTTATCGCAGAATGGGCCGACTGAATCAGGACGGAGAGGGCGCCGAAGATCTGGCTCCCGACAGCATCAGTTCGGACGACCGGGCCGCCACGTACGGCGCGGCCCTGGGCCAGTTGTTCGACGCGACCTGCGTCATTGACCCGAGCCTGACGGTCCTGGAGTGTGACCCCGGCTTCCTGCGCCTCGTCGCGAGGCCAGAGGGGAGTGTGGTTGGGCGGGCGATTCCGGAGTTTCACCTGACGGGCAGCCTCGATGGGGAGCCGGTCACCCTGCGCCACGTGGCACGCCTCGGGTCATGGCGCGGCCACGCGACCCTCGCCCGAGACGATGGATCCACCGTCTCGGTGGACACCCTGCTGATCAAGAGCAGCGGCGAGCTGCCGAGGCTCCATCTCTTCCTCAGGGACCTGAGCGGCCCCCTCTCCGGCCAGGTCGGCGAGGTGGATCACCAGCACGCCCTCGCCCAGGTCGGACGCCTCTCGGCCCTGGCGGAGATGACCTCCGGCATCGCCCACGAGATGAACCAGCCGCTGGCGGCCATCGTGAACTACGCCAACGGCTGCGTCAGCCTCATCAAGCAGGAGCGCGCCGAGGCGGACGTCCTGATCCGCGCGCTCACGTCGATCGCTGACCAGAGCCGACGCGCGGCTGAGATCATCCGACGCATGCGCGCCTTCGCGCGCCGCTCCGACGGACAGCGCGAGCCCGTGCGCCTCACGGAGCTCCTCAAGGAGGCCCTGGAGCTCTCCGGCTCCCAGCGCAGGCGAGTGGGGATCGAGGTTCAGTGTGAATTCAATGCGGCCAGAGACGAGATCCTCGCGGACGGGATCCAGATCGAGCAGGTGATCCTGCACCTGATCCGAAACTCGTCTGACTCCCTGGCCGCCATGCCCGCCGAGACGCCCCGGATCATCCGGATCACGACCCGCGAGATCCCCGCCACCGAGACCGAAGGGCAGCTGATCGAGACCACCATCACCGACAGCGGTCCCCCGATCCCGGAGGAGCACGAGGTGCGACTTTTTGCCCCGTTTGAGACCACCCGCGAGAACGGCCTCGGGCTAGGTCTCTTGATCAGCCGATCCGTGGTCGAGGCCCATGGGGGCCGTCTCAACTACCTCGGCTCCTCAAAAACCCCGCCGGGGGGGCCGTCTTTTTGCTTCACCATTCCGTTCCGAGCGGCTCCAATCTAGGCATGAGCGATCATCCCACGGTCTTCATCGTCGACGACGACCCCGCCATGCGTGACTCCCTGGGCTTCCTGATCGGCAGCGTCGGGCGCAGCGCCGAGACCTACGCGTCCGCGGAAGATTTCCTGGCGGCCTACGACAATGAGCGCCCGGGCTGCATCGTGCTCGATGTGCGAATGCCTGGCCTCTCAGGCCTGGAATTGATGGAAAAGCTCAACGAGGACCGGTTTGCGCCGCCCGTTGTGCTCGTCACCGGGCACGGGGATATTCCTATGGCCGTGCGAGCGCTGAAGGCCGGTGCCTTCGACTTCATCGAGAAGCCGTTCAGCGACCAGGTCCTCCTCGAGCGGATTCAGCAGGCGCTGCAGCAGGACACCTCGGAGCGCTCAGGAGAGCGCGACCGCGCCGAGATCGAGCGCAAGGCGGCCCGCCTCACCGCGCGGGAGACCCAGGTGTTCGAGCTCGTCGTCGCCGGCAAGCCCAACAAGGTCGTCGCCAGCGACCTCGGGCTCAGCCAGAAGACGGTCGAGGTCCATCGGGCTCACGTCATGGAGAAGATGCGCGCCGAGAGCTTCGCTGACCTCGTCAAGATGGCCGTGACCCTGGATGTCACAGGGCCTCCGCGGACGATTGAGTGAGCGGTCCCCTGGGTCGCGCCGCTCGTGAGGCTCCGCGTCCTCGCAAGCGGTAGCCGCGGCAACTCCTCGCTCCTCTGGGCCGGGGATCAGCTGCTGATGCTGGATGCCGGCCTCGCGGTGACCGCCATGACCGAGCGGCTGGTGGATTCCCGGGTCGGGCTGAAGTCCATCGATCACGTGGTGGTCACCCATGGGCACCTCGATCACAGCCGCACGGCGGGCATCGTGGCCAAACGACACGGCGCCCTGCTCCACGCTCCCGCGGAGATCCTCGAGCATCGTGCGATCAAGCGCGCGCCGAACCGCCAGGCCCTCCCCATCGGCGCCGAGTGCTATCTGGGGCCGCCTGAGTGCGGCGTGTCCTTCAGGGCCACCATCGTGCCCCACGACTGCCACCCGACCCTCGCGCTCCGCATCGAACACGGGGGTCGCGCGTTGGCGCTGCTGACCGACTGCGGGGAACCCCGTGAGGAGCCGGCCCGCGCGCTCAGCGACACCGAGGTCCTGCTCCTCGAGGCGAACCATGACGTGGACCTGCTGCGCGCTGGCCCCTATCCACAGTCTCTGAAGGACAGGGTGCTCGGGCCCGGCGGACACCTCTCCAACGACCAGATGGCGGTGATGCTCCGGCGCCTCGCTGGACCCCGCCTGCATACGGTGGTGCTCCTGCATCTCTCGGCCCAGAACAACCGACCGGACCTCGCGGCTGAGGCCGCGCGGCAGACGCTGGAGCAGCTGGGCCGCACCGACGTCCGCGTGGTCTGCGCCGAACAGGATCGCCCCCTCGAGACCATCGATGTTTGACTGGCATGCCCGAAGCTGACTCTGGGGCTGACCCCGTCCTCGACGTGATGCGTCGCCACCGCTCCGTACGGGACTTCAAACCTGGGCAGCCGGTCCCCGAGGAGGTCACGGAACGCGCCGTCGAGGCCGCCCAGTGCGCCGCGACCTCGAGCTGGATCCAGGCCTACCACCTCCTCGAGGTGATCGACGCCGACGAGCGCGCCGAGCTCGCCAGCCTCGCCGGGGGCCAGCGTCAGGTCGCGGACGCCGGCGCCCTGTTCGTGATCTCGGGAGACACCCGACGGCACCGGCTCGTGGCCGCCCGCGAGGGGCAGCCTTACGTCAACTCCGCCGAGCTGTTCGTCCTCGCCACCGTCGATGCGAGCCTCTTCGCGCAGAACCTCACCCTCGCCTTCGAGTCCATGGGCTACGGCACCTGCTACATCGGGGGGCTCCGGAACGACCTCGCCGCCGTCGACCGGCTCCTTGAGCTACCCGATGGGATCTTCCCGCTCTTCGGCCTCTGCGTCGGCGTCCCCGCCAGTGACCCGGGCACCCGACCGCGCATGCCTGCGCGCGATATCTGGAGCCGGGGCCGCTACCCCACGGACGAGGAGCTCATGGGGCAGGTGGACGCCTTCGACGAGGCCGCGGCGTCGTACTACGCGGGGCGAGGCGCAGCAGGCCGAGACTGGAGCGGCGGTATCTGGCGCAAGTTCTCCCGCCCCATGCGCACCGCGCTTCGCGGCTTCTACGACTCCAAGGGCGCCTCCTTCGACTGAGCCTCAGGCGCTCCCGGGACTCGCGGGGCGATGCCCTTGCGCTCGCGCCGCTGCGGTGCGGCTTGGCCCCCCAGGGCAGCCCCCCCCCAAGGGGCTCGATCGCCGCCTCGCGGAAGAGCCCGTGGCGGTCTCCCGTGAGCCACGCTTGCAGAGTCGCGGGAGCCCCCCGTCGCAGACTAGATGGAGCCTCAGTCGCAGACTAGATGGAGCCCCAGTCGCAGACCCGACGGAGCCTCAGTCGCAGACACGCCGGGGCCTCAGCCGCAGACCCGACGGACCCTCAGTCGAGTGTCGCCGCAGTCTCAGTCGCGGCCCGCGGGGTCCTTCCGAGTGGAGGGGTTCCCGGGGTTGAAGGACGACCAGTTCCAGCGAGCGATGGCCCACAGCGCGATGAACGCATCCTTGAGGCCGATCTTCTTGCCCTCGTGGTAGTTCCGCCCGTGGTAGCTGATGGGGACCTCGTAGATGGTCACGCCCATCTTCGCGATCTTGGCCGTCACCTCAGGCTCCACCGCGAACGTGCGCGACTGGATGTCCAGGGCCCTCGCGACCTCGGCGCGGTACACCTTGTAGCAGGTCTCCATGTCGGAGAGGTGCAGGTCGGTGCAGATGTTGCTCAGGAGCGTGAGGAGCCGATTCCCGTGTGTGTGCCAGAAGGCATGCACGCGCCCCACCGGGACCTTCCTGAACCGGCTGCCGTAGACCACGTCGGCGACCTCGTCTTGGATCGGCCTCAGCAACACGGCGTAGTCGTCGGGGTCGTACTCGAGGTCCGCATCTTGGACGAGGACCACGTCGCCCGAGACGCTCTGAAAGCCCGTCTGCAGCGCGCCTCCCTTGCCCCGGTTGACCTCGTGGAAGATGGTCTGGATCTTGCCGGGGTGGGCCTCCTTGAGCTCCCCCATGATCTCACGAGAGCGGTCCCGGGAGCCGTCGTCCACGAGCACCACTTCGATCTCGAAGGGCTGCGCGAGCACGCGGCCGACGATCTCGGCGAGCGTCCGCTCCTCGTTGTAGACAGGGATGACGACCGAGAGCTTCATGCTCAACCCCTCACCTCGTCATCAAGGGTCGTGAGGCCCGAGAACAGCTCGTTGAGGCCCATGAAGTCCGCGAACCCCTCATGGAGCTCCTGGTAAGCAGGCTCCCCCTCGATACACCACATGGGCCGGAGGAAGAGCGGGAGGATCTCCGAGTCCGGGCGGCGCCTTCGGTCCTGGATGACCTTGCGTCGCTCCATCCAGTGGTCCCAGCGGCCGAGGAGGTCATTCATGCCCACGAGGTCCGCGATCCCGACCCGCCCCACGCGGTCGTGGGTCTGCACGTTCTTCCGCAGCTTGCGGAAGAGCTTGGACCCCAACCCCTCGTCTCCAAGGGTCTCCATGGACTCGATGCGGTAGCGGTCGAGCTCCCCGAGGTCGCTGTTGATGAACGCCCTGCGGACGGCGAGCCCGAGGAGCGCCGGGAGGACGCGCCGGAGGTTCTCGTCGTCGTAGTTCTTCACGCAGGCGAGCTGAGGGTTGCGGACCTGGAGCAGGCGCAGGCGTTCCAGGGGAACGCGGCCGCTCGTGCTGCTGTGGTGGTGATAGCAGACCGCGGAGGGCGCATAGCGCACCTCGTGCCCCTCCACCCAGGACCTCCAGCCGAGGTCCACGTCCTCGTAGTACGCGAAGAACTCCTCATCGAAGCCCCCGATATCGAAGTACGCCTCGCGGTCCATCGCCATGGCCCCCCCGCAGGCGAAGAGCGTCCTGCGGGGCTGGTCGTAGCGCTCGTGAGGATCGGCCAGGTAGCCGCGCTGGATGCCGATGCCATGGAAGTTCATCCCGCCGGCCGCGGAGTTCAGGACCTTGCCGTCCCACGACATCATCTTCGCCGTGGAGGCGATGGCCTCCTTGCGAACCACCGGCGCGACGAGCTCCCGAAGGAAGCCCTCGTCCACGTGGATGTCGTTGTTGAGGAACACCAGCACCTCGGGGTCCAGGTCGCCCTCGGCGGCCACGCGCGCCCCCTGATTGCAGCCGGCCGAGAAGCCGACGTTGGTGTCGTTCTCCACCAGCTTGACCCAGGAGTGCTTCGAGCGCGCCTCCTGCTGACTCCCATCATCGGAGCCGTTGTCCACGAGGACCACCTCGAAGAGGTCCTCGGGGTAGTCGAGGCGCCGAAGGGTTGAGAAGCAGGGCT
Source organism: uncultured bacterium (assembly GCA_905480285.1). Lineage (GTDB taxonomy): Bacteria > Planctomycetota > UBA1135 > UBA1135 > Saltatorellus. Next base: position 10,398 of record CAJQPT010000222.1, on the reverse strand, counting down.
CGAGGTGATGGCGCCCGTTCCAATTGAGGATGACGATCGAGACGCGCGGCAGCTCCGCCGCTGTGAGCGGCTCTGAACGCTCGACGATGAGTGAACGCTCGACTTGTTCCGGGTCAGGCCTCGACATCAACATTGCTCTTCGCCTCGCAGGCTCGCCGGCGCCCCATCCGCGGGAGACATCGACAGGGTGCTCAGCCGTAAGTAGACGTCAGCAGCTCCGTCTGCGGACGCACGCAAGGACAAGAACTTCGAGCCGTGCTCCAGCTTCAGACCGACAAGCTGCTCGCGCTTCTCGGTGCGCCCGCGGCTCGTGGAATCCGAGATCCTGGCGCGGACCACACCGTCCACGAGCACCTCTCCGCCGAGCACCAAGCTGGTCTCAGGCGCCAGGTACTCCAGCCCGAGAGCGAGGACGTAGTCCCCCGCCGGGAGCCCGTCGACGGACCAGTCCGCGGCCGCCCCAGGGCGCATCAGGAGCAGCTCCGCCCCCTGCACCTCACAGGCGCCATGGCGCACCGCGGTCTCCAGCGCAGCGCGCCGCAGCACCGCACCGGCCGGGCCTCCAGTCGTCGGGCGCTCGATGGTGCAGAGCGACCGATATCGGGCCTCCGTCTCCTCGCCGTTCTCGACGATGGTCTTCACCGGCATCCAGTCCGCGTCCGCGAGCCGCCCCCGCAGCTCGGCGTCCTCCACCAGCAGGGCCATCTTGTCCGCCAGGTCCGCAGCCGAGCCGAGCTCGAAGAGCAGCCCGTCCACGCCGTCCCGCACGAACTCGGCCATGCCTCCACGGTCGCTGGCCAGCACCGGCGTCCCGGTCAGGAAGGCCTCGTGGATCGTGATCGGTGAGTTCTCGTACCAGAGGCTCGGCACCACGAGCGCGTCGAGGTCCGCGTAGACCTCCGAGAGCCGCCCGTTGTCAAAGCGTCCATGAAAGGTGACCGGAGCTCCCTCGGCGAGGTCCGCCAGGTGCCGATGGTGCTCATCCCCGTCGGGGTCGAACCCGCCGTGGATGTCCAGGTGCACGCGATCTCCGAGCCCACGTTCCTGGAGGAGCCGCATGGCCTGAACCAGCGTCTCGCCGCCCTTGTACCAGACCAGGGTTCCCACGAAACCGAAGCGCACCTTGCCCGATGGATCCGCCGTCTTCTCCAGCGCCTCCACGTGATCCGTCCGCATCCCGTTGTCCGAAAACAGGAAGGTGTGAGGGTCAAAACCGCCCTGAGCGAGGTACATGTCCCGGAGGAAGCGACTCGGGCTGATCCTCAGGTCCGCCGCCGCGTAGGCGGCGGGCACGAGCTCTTCACGGCTGCGTAGCTCGGTGTATTCGGAGGCCCGCCGCTGGGCCAGCTCGGGCGAGACCTTGAGCTCCTTGATGGTCCCCGCAAGGGACGAGAGCACCTTCCCAGCCCCCAGCGTCCCGTCGAGCCGATGCGCGCGCTCCACCTGGTCGAGGCCGCGCTCCTTGATGCAGAGGAAGCAACCGCTCCCCATGTTGCTCGGGCAAATGGACCCGTCGGGGCGGATCATCTGGACCCGCGGGCACAGCCCCCAATAGTCGTGGCAGGTCACCACGGTCGCGAGCCCTCGACCGCGGGCGATTTCCACCAGTCGCGCAGAGAGGTGAATGAGATGCTGGAAGTGCACAAGGTCGGGCCCGACTCGGTCGAGTACCTGGCGGAAGGCCGCCTCCGGCCCCTCCTTGACGAAGCTCTCCTTGAGGCTCGCGTGGTCCAGCCGGTGGGTCATCCGGAGCACACGGAGCCCCTCAAACTCGTCCTCCCGGAGGGTGAACTCGGGCTCGTCCCCCACGGCTGGCGCTCGCGTCAGGATGGTCACGTCATGCCCCCGACGCTTCATCTCCTGCGCGAGGTTGAGGGTGTACACCTCCGTCCCCGCCCAGGTGTCGGGCGGGAACCCGTGCACGACGTAGAGCAGCCGGAGCTTGCCGTCCTCGCGCATCCGCGTCGGCGGCCTGCGCCGCGCGGTGCGGCCGCCGTCGTGCAACCCGCGAAAGGCCGCCTCCCGCAGCTCACGGCCCCTGACCAGGAGCGCCGCCGACTCCTCCGCGCGGAGCTCCAGCGCCTCGATCGCCGCCGCGTCCTCGGAGCTGAGTCGCACCGACAACACGGCCACATCCTTGGGGCTCGCGACGCAGATGCGGTCCAGCCACTCCGCGTTGAACTCCGCGTCCACCTTGGCCCGTGCGTAGGTCTCGGACGCGTCGTAGTCGTGGCTGTGCTCCACCACCGCCACGTCGTCGTAGACCACCGTGAAGCCCGCCTCCAGGAACGCGCGGGCCATCAAGATGTCTTCGCCGAAGGGGGTGCGAGGGAAGGGGTGACGCTCCCACAGCTCGCGCCGGAACGCAGACGCCACGTCGTTGAAGTTGTAGAGCAGTCGCCGCTCGTGGGGCCCCATGGCCTCGTACACGTCCGGCGGCGGCAGCCGGGTCTCCTTGCGCCCCGCCGCGTAGCCAGGGTCGCCCGCGCTGAAGATCTTGGTCAGCGCGTCCGCATCCGGGCGCGGGACGTTGCGGCAGTAGGCCGCCCCGACCGTGGGGTCCTCAAAGTTACGGACAAGGTCGGCGAGCCAGGACGGCCCGCCGGGGATCGCGTCCTGGGTCAGGAATACCATCAGCTCGCCCCGTGAGCGCGCCGCGAGCAGGTTCCGGGTGTCCCCGTGATCAAACTCGACCCCGTGGATCCGCTCACGCCGGAGCGGCACGGGGAAGCTCGCCGCGCGGTCGCTCAGGAGCTCCCAGGTCCCATCCGTGGACCCTGAGTCGATGGCGAGGAAGTCCCACGCGACGTCAATCTGCTGCGCGGCGAGCGCGTCGAGGACTCGCTCCAGGAACTCCATCCCTTGCCAGGTGGGCATGAGCACCGAGATGCGCGGCAAGGTCAAGTCGTTGGAGATCGTCACGGGAAGAGCCTCAGGACATGCCGGCGGACGCCGCGCTGGACAGGTTGAGGTCCAGGGCACCGCTGCGGCGCACCTCGGACCAGTCGTCGCCGCCGCCGCGGCTCCCCACGTATTGCCCGAGCACCTGCGCCGCCCTGAGGAACGGAGCTCTCACGACGTCCGCGAGCCGGAAGCCGTGCTTGGCCATGAACCTGAGATCTCGAGAGAGCTCGAAGGCGAACCCGCGCAAGGCAGAGGGCAAGCCCGGCCTCACCTCGAACCCGTGGAACTCACGGTGAAAGACCGCGTCGATGCGATAGCGATCAAACGCCGCGCGCGGGCCGTACCGGTGGGCGTGACGAACCGAGGCGTCTCCCGCGTGATGAATGGCATGACCGCTCGCCATGGCTCGCGCCGCCCAGGCGAAGTCCTCACCGAAGGGAACCTCGGGGAAGGGCACCTCCGCCAGCACGCTGGCGCGGATGCAGCTCGCCACATTGTTGAAGCGCAGCAGGGACACGCGCTCTGGCCCGGACATCAGACCGTAGTCCGACGGGGTGGACCACCGCCGGGTCTCGGAGCGCGGTGAGGCCTCAGGAGAGTCCGCCACCGTCCGCGCCGTCAGCGCGTCATCGCCCTCGTTCGAGAGGACGCGCGCGGTGACCCCCGCGATGGTCGGGTCGCTGAACGGCGCCACCATCCGGGTCACGAAGTCCTCACCCAAGGGGAGCGCATCCTGAGAGAGGAAGATCAAGAACTCACCGCCCGCCCGCTCCGCCAGCGCGTTTCGGGTCCGGCCGTGACCAAACTCCGATCGCGGAATGACGGTCACCTCGAAGCCAGCCTCACGGAGGAGCCCAACGGAGCCGTCCTCGCTCGAGGAGTCGATGGCGAGGCACTCCAGCGTCCCGTCGAAGCGCTGCTCCGCGAGCGCCGGCAGCAGCCGGCGGAGATCCGCTTCACCGTCACAGGTGGGGATCAAGATGGAGACCTTCGGGAACGGCATCTGGAGAAATGGGGAGAACTCCCCTGCCTCAAGATTATCGAGCACTCAGGGCCCCGGACCCCAACTCAATCCTGCGATCGCCCGCGGCATCGGGGCCCGCAGCGGGCCCGTGCCTCAGGCCCGATCACACAGCTCACGGAAGTTGCATCCCGAGCACTCGTAGCCCGCGCGGTCTTCGGCGACCATCGGGAAGTCCTCGGGGTCACCCTTGGAGCCGTCCGCGTCAAAGTGGACGGCCCGCATCTCGTCGATCGAGCTCTCGATTTGGGCCAGGGCAGACTCGAGGACATCGTCAGAGACCTGGACCTCGCTGACCTCTCCGCTGAGGAGATAGACGTCCGCTGCCGTGGTGCTCCTCGGGTCCACGCCCCAGTAGTCACGCGCGTAGAAGGCGTAGATCTCGAGCTGAAAACGATCTCCGTCCGCCGGCCGTCCCGTCTTCCAATCCAAGATGCGGACCGTGCCGCGCTCCCCCGAACCACGGGTGGAGTCCCAGTACGCAAAGTCCGGGATGGCGAAGACCTTCGTGTCGAAGAGCTCAAACGTGCTCATTTCCTCGCAGGCCAGCCAATCACCCGGCTGGGACTCACGGGCGGACTCGAGCTGTGGGTCCTCAAAGAAGGCCTTGAGGCAAGCCGTGATGCGCTCCACGTATCGCTTCCCGTAATCACCCGCGGCCCCCGACGTCTCGTCGATCCGCTCCTCGCCGTAGTGGTGCTCGGCCAACCGCACGAGCTTGGCGGGCTTGGCCTTCCAGGCTCCATCACGCGACTCCTTGTACCCCGCGCGTAGCTGCTCAACGGCCCAAGCCGTCGCCTCGTCCAGGGACCAGGGCAGGCCTTGATCGCGCCGTGCGAAGTACTCCGCGACCGCGCGGTGCACGATGTCCCCCGCCAGCATCGGCATGCGGGTCATCTTCTTGAGCAGGTAGGCCTTGCGTCGGTCTGGGTCGGCGTTGCGGCCCCAGCCCTGCCACGAGAGGTAGTAGAGGTAGTAATAGCGCCTGGGGCAGGCCGTGAACGACCGCGCCCTCGACGCCGACCATGAGAGCTCATGAACCAATGCCATTGCGTCATCCAGAAGAGCCCTTCGACCGCGCTGAATCAAGGAACGCTCCGTTTCCTCGCCCCGCCAGGGCAGGGCCCGCTCTCCGCCCTTGCTGCCCCTCTGAGCGTGTGGCCCTGTCAAGCTCCCCACCCCTGCCGCACCTGCCGCACCCGCCGCCCAGGGCTCGGCCAAGGCATCATCAAATGGAGGCCGCAGCAGGGGAGCTCCGGCCGAGGCTGGCCGCCCGTCAGCTCGCCTTCGAGGGCAGCGCGGACGGCGGCCCCTCGTCAGCGCGCACCTGAACCACGCCGCCGGCCGCGGAGAGCCGGCGCTCGTCGTCTCCCTCGGCGGTGATCAGCTGCACCGGGGCGCGCCACAGCCCCTCGATGGTCTTCAGCACCTGCGCGGCCTCGTCGAGCTTGAGGTCCCTCCCGTCGTGGTGGTGGCGCAGGGTGAGCTCGCGGCTCCCCCCGCCCGCGACGTCGACCAGCTCGATCCGGGGCTGACCGGCCCACGCCAGGGAGCGGAGCAGCTCCTGCTTCACCGCCACGTGATCACGGGTGCCGATCCGGGCACCCTCTCCGGAGCGGTGTTGCTCGGAGACGAAGAGCGCCGAGCGCTGGATGAACTCCTCATCCATCACCTCGTCCACGAAGGACACGTCGTTGTGCACCGCTCGGAGCCGGAAGAGATCCAGGCCCAGGTGCTCGGCGTGCCGAAACAGCTCGATCCCGAGCTTGTATGGGTTGAGCTGGCCGGGCGCGGCCTGGGTCGCGGACGAGTGGCAGTCCGCGAACTCGACGAGCTCCGACGGATCCAGTAGCCCCCCTGTGAGCAGGCGGCTGTGCCAGAAGGACGCCCAGCCCTCGTTGATGATCTTGGTCAGGCGCTGGGGAAGGAAGTACTCGGCCTCCGCCGCGACGATCCCGAGCACGTCTCGCTCCCAGTCCTCTAGCTCCGAGTGCTCGGCGATGAACGTCAGCAGATCGAACGTCGGCAGCTCCGGCGCCACCGGCCCCGGCGCAGCCTCCGCCCCACCCATGACGAGCCGCAGGCTGGCGCGGCTGCGCTCCACCTGACTGGAGCCCGCCGGCGCCCCTCCCCGTGCAGCCCGGCTCTGAGCAGCTCGATATCGACGCTGCGGGCCGTGCGGGTCCATCAGCGGCTCGAGGCTCAGCGCCACGTCAAGGAACCGCTCCACGCGATCCTGGCCATGCCGCTCCACGTGCTCCTGGATCCGACGCGCGTGCTCCTCAAAGCGGTCCAGCATGTGACGCTCGGTCGGAGCGAACCACGCGTTGTGACGGAAGAAGTCCGCGTGCCCGAACACGTGCGCCATCACGAGCTTCTGCTCCATCAGGCTGTTGGAGCGGACGAGGTAAGCGATCGTGGGGTCGTGATTGACCACGAGCTCATAGATCTTCGACAGACCCCACTCGTGCCCCTTCGCGAGCCGCTCGTACTCCATCCCGAAGCGCCAGGATGGGTAGCGCGTCGGGAAGCCCCCATAAGCCGCGACCGCGTTCACGTCCGCCGCATCGAGCATCTCGAACACCACCTCGAAGAAGCTCAGGCCGGCGTCGGTCGCCGCGGCCTCGGCGCGCTGCGCCTCACGCATGAGACGGGGCGTGAGTGAGGGGCCAGAGACCATGCGATCAGCGCCCCTGCCCGAGGAAGGCCTTGATCGCGCGCGGGATCCCGGAGCGATCGTCCACGCCCGCCGTGACGAGGGCGGTCTCCTCCGGAAAGGCGGTGTCCAGGTCCTTCTTGAACTGGCCGGACCCGTAGGCGCTCTTCACCTGCCCGTAGCAGAACTGGTTCACACGAGGGAGCAGCTCATCCCGCACGAGAGAGACGCACCGGTCGGTGTCACGGGCGCTCCAGTTGTCCCCGTCGGAGTAGTGGAACGGGTAGATGTTGAAGTCGTCGGGGTGATAGCGCTCCTTGATCAGGTCGAGGCAGAGCTCGTACGCCGAGGAAATCTTGGTCCCCCCGGACTCCCGCAGGTGGAAGAAGGTGTCCTTGTCCACGACCTTGGCGGCCGCGTCGTGGACGATGTACACCACCTCAAGGTTGCGATACTGGCTGCGCAGCCACGTATCGATCCAGAACGCCTCGATGCGGACGATGTCCTTCTGCTCGCGCCCCATGGACCCGGAGACGTCCATCATGTGCATGATCACCGCGGACGATTCGGGGCGCGGCTTGGGCTTCAACGCCCGGTAGAGGTGGTCCTCGCGGATCGGCGTCACGACGGGGCGCTCCAGGTCGAGCTCCCCGGCCGCGATGGTGCGGACGAGCGCACGACGGAACGTCCGACGGAAGTGCCTCAGCGACTGCGGCCCTTGCCCTCGAATCCCGCTCCATTGGCCGCCGCTGGCGTCCAGCTCATCGCGCCCACGGGGCAGGATGTTCGGGAGCCCGAGCTCCTCCCCGAGCATCGAGGCCAGCTCCTCGAGCTCGACCTCCGCCTCGAGAATGTGGGTCCCCTCCTGCTCGCCCGCGCCCCCGGCGCCGCCGTCCGCCTCCCCATCGCGCCCGTCCGCGGCGTCGCCCACCTCCCCGGGCCCCTGCCCGACCCCGCCATCATTCGAGCCGAAGCGAAAGCGAGGGAGCTCGACGGAGGGAACAGGAACCGAGACGACACGGTCCCCGCGCTTCCCGATCAGCTCCGAGGAGGCGAGGTACCGCTGCAGGTCCTCGCGGATCCGGCCACGCACCACCTCCTTGAAGCGCGCGCGGTCACGGTCGATCCTGTAGATCTGTCCGCCCATGGGTCCCGGTCAGGCCGCCCGCTCGCTGCCCGTGGCGGCCCCGTCCACCGCCGGATCCTCCTCCGCAGCCTCCTGTCGCGCGAAGAGACCCGCGACGTCCGTGAGCACCGCTCCCGCGGAGCGGTCGTCATATCCGAAGCGCTCGCAGAGGCGCGCCCGGAGGGCCGCGAGCTTCTCATCCGCCTGCGGGTCGACCACCGTCGAGATCAGGCTCGTGAGCTGGATGGAGTCCCGCTGATCCTCGAAGAGCTTGAGCTCGAGGGCCCGCCGCAGCCGGCGGTTCTCCCGGTAGTCAAACTGCCCCCCCTCGAGGTGGACCGCGGCGATGTAGTTCATCAGCTCGTGGCGGAAGTCGTCCTTGCGAGCGTCCGGGATGTCCGTCCGCTCCTCGATGCTTCGCATGAGCCGCTCATCGGGCTCACGGGGTGCGCCGTCCGCGCCCTGGACCTGCTCCCGCGTCGTGTAAGCCCGGACGCTGTCGAGGTAGTTGGCGCACAGGCGATCGAGGGCCTCGTCGTCTGCGGCGATGGCGACCTCGACCTCCTCGCGGATGATCTGGTCGTACTCCTCCCGGACCAGCGAGACCAGCTCCCGGTAGCGCCTGCGCACCGGCTCGCTGGCGACCATCGAGTGCGCGCCGAGGCCGTCCTCGATGGCGTCCAGGACGTCCCTCGGGCCGATGGTGTGCACAGGCTCGACGAGCAGGGTCGCGATCCGGTCCTGGATGTAACGCGGGGAGATCCCGTCCAGCCCCTCGCGCTCGGCCACCTCGCGGAACTCGTCCACCTGCATCGAGGTGAAGCCAGTGACCTCGGCCCCGTCGTACAGGCGGGCCTTCTGCACCATCGAGAGGGTCGGGTGCTGCGGCTCCTCGAGGCGTGTCAGCACGGCCCAGAGCGAGGCCACCTCCAGGCAATGCGGCGCGAGGCGGCGCCCCTCGGCCCCGCGCTCCCCGAAGCGGCGGCGGTGGATGCTCGCCTCGCTGGAGATCTCCAGGTTGTACGGCACGTCGATCCGGATGGTCCGGTCCCGGAAGGCCTCCATCAGCTCGTTGCTCTGGAGCTTGCGGAACTCGGGCTCGTTGGTGTGCCCGAGGATGACCTCGTCGATGTGGGTGGCCTGGAACTTCTTCGGCTTGATCGAGTGCTCCTGGGTCGCGCCAAGCAGGTCGTACAGGAACGCCACGTCGAGCTTGAGCACCTCGATGAACTCCACGAAGCCGCGGTTGGCCACGTTGAACTCTCCGTCAAAGTTGAACGCTCGCGGATCGCTGTCCGACCCGAACTCCGCGATCTTGCGGTAGTTGAGGTCGCCGGTCAGCTCGGTGCTGTCCTGGTTCTTCTCGTCCTTGGGCTGGTAGGTCCCGATCCCGACCCGGCCGGCCTCCGAGAAGGTGAAGCGTCGAACTCGGATGTGCTCCATGACCCGGCCCCAGTCGCCCTCGTGCCGCTCGAGCAGGGTCCTCATCCAGAAGGCGGACACCGGGTCCAGCTCACCCTCGATGGTCAGGCGGTCGCTCGGGTCACGGTCTGCGTTGAGGCGCGCCTCGACCTCGGCTCGCGCGCCGATCGGGAGGAGCAGCAGCGGGTCCTGGTTCATGGGCGAGGGGATCACCTCGCCGTCCACGTGCCAGTCAAAGGTGAAGATGGCTCCTTCAGTCGTCCGCGTGTACGCCTCAAGGCCGCGCTTGATGACCCTCGCGATGGTGCTCTTCGCAGAGCCCACGGGACCATGGAGCAGGATGATGCGCCGCTCGGGGCCGAGGCCCCTCGCGCCGGCCCGCAGGGTCATCACCAGGCGATGAAGGGACTCATCGATGCCGAAGATCGCGTCCGGCCCTGGGGGTCCACCCTCCCACTGGCTGTCGTCAAACAGGTGCCAGCGAGCCGGCTCGCCGGGGCCGCCCGGCGTGCTGCCGTGGGACTCGATCATCTCGGCCATTCGCTGCCACGCGTTCCGTGCGTGGGAGGGCTGGCGCTCCACGAGATCGAGGTACTCCGCAAAGGTCCCCTCCCAGTGGGTCGAAGCGGCCTGCTCCTCGCGAGCGGCTCGAGCGGCGATGTCCCGCAGGCCATGGCCATGCTCGGCGCTCGGCGCCGCGGTATCGGCGCCGCTCAGGGATTCGACAGGGCGCGGGTTGAACTCCGCTCGGGAAGGGTCGTGCATGATCGGGGTGCCTCCGGGAAGGAGCGGCGGGGAGCCGCCCTGTCAGGAGATCGGAGCCGTCCCGGGACCAGCATGAATGGATCTGGGATCCCCAACGGCGGGGCCAGGCGCTCCGCTCACGCGTCACAAGACCGCGACGCGCGATCCCAACCTGAGATTGCTCCGCGCCTCGAGCCGGGCCGCCCCGACCACAAGCAGCCGTCCTCTCGAGTCGAGCGATCCCTCCGACTTCGGACGTACCGCGACCCGGGCCAAAGGGGCAGAGCCCGGGGCAAGGGGAGTCCACCGCACCAGGACCTCGCGCACCGAAGTCAACCTGGCCGGATACACAGCGAGGGTGTGCGCTGCGCGCGGCTGCCTGCGTAGAACTCCACGTATAGAACTCACTGCAATCGGCTCACTGCGCTGGGATCTCTGCGCTGGGCTCTCTGCGCTGGGCTCTCTGCGCTGGGCTCTCTGCGCTGGGCTCTCTGCGCTGGGCTCTCTGCGCTGGGCTCTCTGCGC
>CAJQPT010000221.1 GCA_905480285.1 uncultured bacterium | reverse complement strand
GTCGGCCCGCAGTTGTACATGCGGACCACACCCTCCTCGATGGTCGAGAACGGCGCCTTGGATCGGGTGAGTGAGTTGTAGACGTGGAAGGTCAAGGGTCGTGGAGCAAGCGGGGCTTCGTAGACTCGGGGCCCGGGAGCGTCTCCGGGCCCAGGCCCCATGGATGGAGCACCCCCCGCGGACGCACAAGGTACCGGTTCGGCGCCCAGATGACCTCGCCCAGTCCAGCTCACGATCGCCAGGAATCCGGCGAGCACGGTTTGTCAGGCACCCCCGACCTGGAGTTGCTGGAGCTGCATGGGCTGGGAAACACCAGCCGGGTCTGGCGCGCTCGGGCGATCCGGGCCTGGGGTCCTTTTGCCGCGGGAGCGGACGTCGCGGTCAAGATCCTGCGGCCGGAGCTCGCCGGGGACCCGGACGCCCTCGGCACCTTGCGCCGCGAGGTACGCGCCTCGGCCACCTTCGCCCATGCCGCGGTCGCCCGGACTTACCTGCTCGAGGAGACGGAGCCGACCCCTCCCCTCGCCGACGGCGTGGCGCCGCCAGAAGCCACCCCGTCTGCCACCCCGTCTGGCGCCCCGTCCAACTCGGCTTCCGGCGCGGCTTCCGACGCGGCTTCCGACGCGGCTTCCGACGCCGGGGCCAAGCGCCCGTGGCTGCTCCAGGACTTCATCCCCGGCGTCTCACTGTCCGAAGAGCTCGAGGTCGCCGGTGCCCTCCCTGAACCCACGGTGCGGGCGATCGGCGCCCGGCTGGCCGCGGCCCTTGCCGCGCTTCACCAGGCAGGCTGGGTCCACGGCGACGTCAAGCCAGACAACGTCCGGCTGGACCGAGCGGGCCGCGCCAGCCTCGTGGACCTCGGTCACGCCGAGCGCGAGGGTGCGGCGGAGGCGGCCCTCGGCACGCCCCGCTTTGTCGCGCCTGAGCGCGCACGCGGCTCCGCTGCAGCCGCGACAGCGGACACCTTCGCCCTCGGCGCGCTCCTCTTCGAGATCGCCGTGGGCTCCCCGGCCTGTGGTGTCCCTCCCGACCTCAAGCGCCTTCGATCGGGCAGGGTCTCTCCGCCCTCGAACGTGGTCCCGAGGCTGTCCCCGCTGCTCGACGCGATCGTGCTCGCGTCCCTTGCGCCGCGACCCGCGGACCGCCCGACCTGCGCGACCGTCGCCCGCGTGCTCGAGGACGGCGAGGCCTCGCCCTGGTGGCGGGCCCGCCTCTCGGAGGGGGCCGGCGACCGGGCGGAGGGGACCCCCTGGGCTGGCCGTCACGACCTCCCACTCGCAGGCCGCCGGATGGAGCTCGACTTGCTCTCTGGAGCGTGGAGTCAGGCCTGCGATGGTGGCGCCGTGGCGCTCCTGCGCGGGGAGCGCGGCATGGGCAAGTCCCGGCTGGTGACGGAGTTCGTGCACCTCATCCGGCGACGCTCCGAGTCCCCGCCGATCTACATCTATGGGCGCTGCGAGCGGGTGACCGAGGAGCGCCCCGGCGCCACGCTCCTGACCCTGGTGCGGCGCTGGCTTCATCTCCCCCAAGACGTCGCCCCCGGAGCGCGATCCAGGGCCCTGTTGGAGGCCGCGGTGACGCCCCCCATCGCCCGCACCCTCATCAACGCCCTCGACCCGGGCGCGCGCACGCCGCAGGATCAAGAGGTGACCGAGGCGGCAGCCCTCGGCGAGTGGATGCTGGCGCTGGGGAAGTCCCGCCCGACCATCCTCTTCCTGGACGACATCAACTTCGCCGGCACCACGACCCTCGACGCGCTCATGCGAGTGGCCCGGGGCCTGCAGGAGACGCGCCTGCTGCTGGTCCTTGGCGAGCGGCAACGGGCCGGATTCCGGAGGGCGGCAGGGCTCGCCGAACTGCGGCGGCGCATGCAGCCGTTCACGGTCCCGATCCCGCTGGAGCCGATCAGCGAGGAGGCGGTCCTCCGGATCGTCGAGCACACCTTCCACCACTCGGTCCCCAGGCTTCGGCTCGCGCGCGCCCTTCATGAACGGACCGGCGGAGTCCCAGGGAGCATCGAGGAGGTCCTGCGCTTGATGGAAGAGCGGGGCTGGGCCCGCCCCATCGCTGGCCAGGATCGAGGGCTCGAACTCCTGATCTCGCCCGACGACCTCCCGCGACCCAAGGGGATCCTTGAGGCGGTGGATGAGCGGCTCTCGACCCTCGAAGGCCGCTCCCGGATCTGGCTCGAACGCCTGGCGATCGTCGGCAGCCGCTTCGAGTCCACCGTGGTCTCGCACGCTTGGGCCGGGGTCCCCATCGGCACCCTCGAGGCCGCCTTCAGCCACCTCGTACGCACCGGATGGATCGTGCCCTCTGGAGGACGCTATCGCTTCGCCGAGCCGATCGAGCGAGAGGAGATCCTCGCGAAGATATCGCCCGGCCGCCGGCGCCGCGGCCACCTCGCGGTGGCGCGCGCGCTGAGCCAGCTCGAGGTACGGCGCGGCCTGCGACCGAGCTTCCGCCGCGCCTTCCACCTGCGGGAAGGTGAGGCCCTCGGGGAGCTCCTCTCGATCCTGCCCGGCATGCTGAAGCGCCTCGCCAGCGCGGGTCACCCCCACCGCCTCGCCACGCTGGCGGGGTGGGGCCTCGAGGCCCTCGACGCCACGGGAGACCTCGCCGGCCCACGACGGATCTTCCTGGAGGCGCTCGCGGGGGCGGCGGATCGGCTCGGGGAGAGGGCCGAGCAGCGCGCAGCGCTGGAGGGGCTCGGGGAGCTCGAGCTGGACCTCGAGCGGCGGCCCGCGGAGGGAGCGCGCGTGTACCTCCTGCACGCGCGCTTCTCCATCGGCGGCGGAGAGTTCGGGCTGGCTCGAGGCCTCTTGCGCAACGCCGAAGCCCTCGCCACCCGTGCCGCCCAGAGCGGCGGGGTGCGCGGGCAACAGCTCGCCGCCGACCGCTCGGAGATCGCTCGACTGTCCGGGCGAATCGCCCTGGAGCACGGGGATCTGGCCGAGGCCAGACGGCGCGCCAAGGAGGCCGCGGACCTCGCCCCCGACCCCGTTGCGAGCGCCCACGCCGAACTCCTCGACGCCTTGATCCTCATCCACGGGGGCGACCCCGAAGCCGCCCTTGTCACCCTCACGCGCCTGCGGCGCTCCCTGCGGCGCAACGAGCGGAGCCTGGGCGCGACGGCCGCGAGGGCAGAGTCGAGCCTGATCGCAGGCCGCGCATGGCGACTCATCGGTCGCCAGCGGATGGCCGACCGTGCATTCGAGAGAGCCGGCGAGCTCGCCCTCCGGGGTGGCGAGGGGCGGATCGAGGTGGAGGTCGCCGCCAGGCACGGGCGGCTACTGGCCGACGTGGGGCGAGAGCGGGAGGCCGAGCTCATGCTGCGGGACGCCCTCTTCGCGGCTCGACGCACCGAGGACCGCCGGGGAGAGGCCACCGTCTCGCTCTTCCTGGGCATCCTCATCGGGGAGCAGGGGCTCGCCGGCGCCGCCGATCTGGTCCGCCGCGCCCACCGCCTCTCGACCGCGCTCGGGCTCCAGCGACACCTCGCGCTGACCCTGGCCGTGGAGGCTCGCCTCGCCCGCGAGAGCGGCGACCGGAGGGAAGCCCTACGCTTCGCGCAGCAAGCCCAGCGATTGACCGACGAGCACGGCGCCGAGCTCCCCGATCGTATCGTCATCAGCGCGACCCTCTCGCTCGCGCTGACGGAGCGCGGGAAGACCAGGCTCGCGATTCGGGTGCGCCGGAGCATCGAACGTCGGATCCAGGACGACAACGAGCGTCTCAGCTCAAGGCTCAAGCGGCGGCGCCACCTGCGCTGGACCCGCGCGCTGCTTGAGAGCGCGCTCTCCGCCGACGGGCCGCTCTACCCCCGTGGCGTCATGGGCGGCTGACGGCTACTGGCGGCGGCCCGGGCATCCACCGAGCGACCGAAGGTGCGCTCGAGCCACCACCCGGCCCCGTGCAATAGCCCCCCCTCGCGCGCTCCCTCCCGGATCTCATCGAGCCAGCGCCGAAGATCCGAAGACCCAACGCCGTACGCCCGCAGGAAGCGAAGCGCACCTCCGGCGCCGACCACGGGGCCGTGGTCGCGTTCGCGGCGCGCCACGTGCCTCCAGAGACGGGCGAGGTTTCGAATTCGCGCGGCCTCGGGGAGGCCTCCGGCGCCTTGGATCCGGGAGCGATCGAGATCGAGGATCCAGGCCTCTGCCCAACACCCTTCATGGAGGAGGATATTCGCTGGCTGCAGGTCCGCGTGCAGGCACCCCGCGTCGTGGACGAGTTGCACCAGGGCGCCCGCGGAGTCCAGCGCGCGCCGGAGATCGCCTGCGCCCCGCTCCCCCCGACGCACCGCGCCGAGGAGGTGCCCCAGGTCGAGCGTCCCCCCAAGACGCTCCGTGACGAGGGTCAGCTCGTAGCCGAAGGGAAAGACCGGGACCGCGCGCGCCGCCAGCACCCGCGGGGTCGGTACTCCGGCTTCACGGAGCGCCTCGGAGAGGATCAGCTCGTTGAAGGGGCGCGACGGGTCCCTGAACCTGCGACCCGTGATAGCCCTGGCAAGACCACCGTGGCTGAAGCGGCGCGCGAGGCAGGGAACGCCGCCGACCTCGAGCTTGCCGAGGGGCTCCCGACCGGCCTCGGCCGCGTCCTCCATCTCCGAAGCCCCGCGGGCCCGGTGACGGCCGTCCGGCGAGAACCCGGCGGCGAGGAGCGCCTCGAGCTGAGCCGCGCGACAGGCGATCACCCCACGCTCTCCCTCGACGACCTTGAAGCCGTCGGGGAGCGCGGGGAGGCGCTGGGCGAGCCCCATGGTGCGGGGAATTACAGTCCCGCGCCGAATCCAGAGGGGGCCGACCCCGGCTCCTCTTCACGATCCTGCTTGCGAGGCTCAGGCTTACGCTCGGCCTTCGGCTCAGTCTTAGGCTCAGTCTTCGGTTCAGTCTTCGGTTCAGTCTTCGGTTGGTCCTGGGCCTTCCTCGGCTCCGGCTTGGATCGCTCCGTGTCCTCGGCGCGCCGGGCCGCGGCTCCGGCGAGACCGACTCCGAATGAGCCGGACTCCGCAGGCGCAGCCTCCGCCTCGCGAGGCGCTCGCTCCTCGCGGCGGGGCTCCTCGCGGCGGGGCTCCTCGCGGTCGCGACGAGGCTCGCTGCGGTCCCGGTCACGGTCCGAGTTCGACGACCGCTCGTCATCACGTCCACCTCGACCGCGCCCGCGACCTCGGCCGCGGCGTGATCCACGGGGACCGTCCGCGTTGCGGCGGCCGCGCGAACGTCGGTTCTCGTCGCGCTCGATGCCGTCATGCTGAATCTCGCCGACCTCGAGGAACTCACCGGGGATCTCGTCCGCCAGGAAGAGGGCGCCGCGGTCATAGAACTCGGTGCCCTCGTCGAAAGCCTCGCCGGCGAAGACCGTCACCACGGCGTAGTCGCGGGCGATACGGCGCCCCGACTCCCTCGCCTCCTCCTCGGTTCGAGCGAGGTGAAGGAACGCGCGTCGGCCGCTCCGCAGGCCGCTGTCCTCGGCCCGGGAGGCGTCACGACTCCCGACGCCGATGAAGAGCTCGTCCGGCGGCTCGGTGGCCTCACCGGGGTCGATCTGGATCGAGTGCCCGTACAGGGCGCGGATCTTGCCGTCCTTGATCTCGTACCGCGGTCGATCGCTGGACTCGATGGCCTCGGCCACGTCCTCCTCCTCCACCGTGGAGCCCGTACGCTCCTGAAGAGCGTAGACCACGTCCTCGAGGTCCCCCCAGCCGAAGCGGTCGAGTTCGAGGTCGAACTCCTCCGGCTGGTGACGGAGCATGAAGGCGAGAGCGCGCGTGATTCGTTCGTTGAGTGAGCCGGTGTTCATAGCTGGTATCGACAGGTTCGGGCGGACAGTCTAACCGGGTCAGGCCGTGGCGGGAGCCAGCGGACCTTCCTCTCCCTCGCTGCGCGCGACCACCGCGGCGGCGCAGGAGTCCGACCACACGTTGACGACGGTCCGCATCATATCCAGAGGGCGGTCCACCGCGAGGAGCAGCGCCGCCCCCTCGAGCGGCAGCTCCAGGGCCGAGAGAATCGTGAGCATCATCACGAGCCCCGCAGAGGGAATTCCCGCTGCGCCGACGCTGGCGAGCAGCGCCAGCACCACCACGAGCGCCTGGGCGCCCATGGTGAGCTCGAAGTCTCCGACTGCCGCGTAGTACTGGGCCAGGAAGATGACCCCGATGCACTCGTAGAGGGCCGTGCCGTCCATGTTGATGGTCGCTCCAAGCGGCAGCGTGAAGGAGGTCACGCGGTTGCTGACCCGGCCGCGCTCCTCGACGGTCCTCAGGGTCACAGGCAAGGTCATCGAGGACGACGAGGTGCTGAAGGCCGTCATCAGCGCCGGCGACATGGCACGGAACCAGTCCATCGGGCGGATCTTGCCGATCGACCGTAGCAGGATCGGAAGGGTCACCGTGGCGTGGATCACCAGCGCCAGGGCGACGGTGATCATGTACAGCAGCAGCGCCTTGAAGGGCGCGAAGCCGGTGCTCGCCACGACCTTGACCAGCAGCGCGAAGACGCCGTAGGGCAGGAGCTTGAGGATCCCCTCCGCCATGGTCATGACCACCTCGAGGAGGCTCTCGAACAGCTCCTTGACCCGCGACTGGTGCGGCTCGGCGGTCTGGGTGATGAAGAACCCGAAGATCAGCGCGAAGAAGATGATGGAGAGCATCGCGCCGTTGTCGGTCAGCGACGCGGCGATGTTGCTCGGGATCATCCGCTTGATGACCTCGATAAAGCTGGCGTCCGGGCTCGCCCCCGCCGCCGTCAGGGGGGACAGCCCGAGCGTCGCGCCGTCCCCGGGCCTGATGATGTTCACCAGCAGCTGGCCGACGATGATCGCCAACATGCTGGTGGCGACGTAGTAAGCGAAGGTCTTCCCGCCGAGCCGCTTGAGGTCGCCCATGGAGCCAACGCTCGCCACCCCGGTGATGATCGACGTCAGCACAATCGGCACGATCAACATCTTCAGCAGCGCGAGGAAGATGTCCGCGGCGAAGGAGAACGGGGCCACTGCCCTGGCACGGGGACTGTCCGGCGCGAAGGCCACCGTCAGCGCCACCGCGCCTCCCATGACGTCCACGTCCCCCGCCGCAGCGGTCGCAGCATTACCCGACGGCACCAGCCACACGACCTCGCCGTTCGAGAGCTCCTTGACGACGCCCTCGTCCAGATCGGTCGCGCTCGCCAGCTCGATGCGACGCTCGTCCTCCGAGCCCCTGGAGACCACGGCCGCCTCGAATTCGCTCCCGAGCGTCAGGCCCGCCTTGGCGCCGGGACTGCCGCTGGCGACCGCGGTGACCGCCACGCCGCCGTCGACCCCCGCGACGGTTACACCGGAGTACGCCGGAGCGGGGAGAAACGTCTGCATCAGGAGGCCGACGAGAGCGCCGGCCGCCATCCAGAGGAGGACCTTCCAGTGGAAACTCATGGGCGCAGCCTAGCCAATCCCCAGCCCCCACGCCTGCGCGGAAGGGGGCACACCCTCGATTCCACGAGGTCCCCGGCTCACTCCCCGGTCAGGGCTGCGCGGGCAGCCCGGACCCGGACCGCGGCCTGCTCGACCGTGGGCGCTGTGGCCGTGATGTGGCCCATCTTTCGGCCGGGCCGCGGCTCGGCCTTGCCGTAGAGGTGGAGCGAGACCTCCGGGACGGCCAGCGCCGCGGCGAAGTCCGGGGTCCCGTTCGACCACAGGTCCCCCAACAGGTTCGACATCGCGGCAGGCGGTCCGACGCGCTCGCTGGACCCCAGGGGCAACCCTGCCACCGCGCGGACCTGCTGCTCGAACTGCGAGCAGCTGTGGGCGTCGATGGTCAGGTGACCCGAGTTGTGCGGTCGCGGCGCGATCTCGTTCACCAGGATCGTCCCGTCCCCGAGCCTGAAGAGCTCCACGCACACGACGCCGATCACATCGAAGCCCTCCACGACGGCGCGAGCGATCCGCTCGACCTCCTGGGCCACCGAAGGCTCGAGGGCCGCTGGACAGACCGTGACGTCAAGGATGTGGTTGGTGTGCTCGTTGGCGAACGGCTCAAAGATCGCGACGTCGCCGCCCACGCCCCGCGCGACGATGACAGAGACCTCCTCCTCAAAGGGCACGAGCTCCTCCAGGACGCAGGGCACCTCCCCCAGCTGGCTCCAGGCCGCCGCGAGCTCCGCCCCGTCCCCGACCCGAGCCTGGCCCTTGCCGTCATATCCGAAGCTCGACGTCTTCAGGACACCCGCGCCCGGGATCCGCTCCCTCGCAGCCTCGAGGTCCGCGGCGCTCGCGATGGCGTGGAACGGGGCCACCGGCAGGCCGAGGGATACCAGGCCGCGCTTCTCTCGGGTTCGGTCCTGCACCGTGTGGAGCAACGACCCATCGGGACGCACGAGGGTGTGCCTCGCCGCGGCCTCGCCTGCGACCGCCGGGACGTTCTCGAACTCGAAGCTGACGGCGTCGACCCCACGGGCGAACGCGGCGACCGCCTCCTCGTCGTCATAGGCGCCCTGAACAGCCATGTCCGCGATCTGGGACGCCGGGCCGCCCAGGTCATCGGAGTAGACCGCAAAGCGGTAGCCCATCTGGCGGGCCGCGATGCCGAACATCCGCCCCAGCTGGCCGCCACCAAGGACGCCGAGGGTACCCCCCGGCTCGACTCGAGCGTCTCCGCGGTTCATCGCTCAGTCCAGGGGCGCAGAGAGAGCCGAGGCGGCAGCGGTGTCACCATGGGCCTTGAGCCGCTGCTCGATCTCAGCGTCATGGGTCGAGAGCATCCTGAGGGCGAGGAGCGCGGCGTTGCTCGCGCCGGCATCACCGATGGCCAGCGTTCCCACGGGGACACCCCGGGGCATCTGCACGATCGAGAGCAGCGAGTCCACGCCGCTCAACGCTCGACTGCGAATCGGCACGCCGAGGACCGGGAGGGTGGTCCAGGCCGCGATCATCCCCGGGAGGTGCGCCGCGCCACCGGCGGCCGCGATGATCACCTCGACCCCGCGCCCGCGGGCGCCCTCGGCGAACTCACGCAGCCGGTCAGGCGTCCGGTGCGCGGAGACGACTCCGTACTCGCAGGCCACACCGAAGGTGTCGAGCACCTCGACCGTGGCGCGCATAGTGGGCCAGTCGGAGGCGCTCCCGAAGACGACGCTGACCTTCGCGGCGCCGGAGGGGGCGTCGGTCAGGTCCTCGGGGAGCTGGTGACTGAGGGTCGTGGACTGATCTTCGGACATCGAGAGGGGCTCGTGGGGACGGTCGGGCCGCGCCGGGAAGCCGGACAGAATAACGACCAGGGGCCCCCGTGTCCCCCCGAGTCACGCGGCGACGCCCGGGCCCGACCCAGTCGCTGACCCAATCGCCGCCTCAATCGCCTCCTCACGGGCCAAATCAGCCACCTCGAACCCTTCGCCAAGGAGGCGCCCCAGGAGCCCCTCCCCCGCTCGAAGGCGGATCCCGAGGCGCTCTCCCGTCACAGGATCGGTCCATTCAAGGTCCCGCGGGGCCCTTGAAGGCGCCACGGCCTGGCCAGAGGCTCCCCGACGAGGTGACGGGTCGCCTGGTGGAGGCGACGGGTTCCCCTCTCGAGGAGACGGGGCGGGCGCAGAAGATCGGTGGAGGCGTGCGTTGGGCATCGGGAGTGAATGGGGCTGTGGTCTGTCCCCTTGGTGGGAAACGGGCCCCCCGCCTTTCAGCGCCCGGTCCTCGCGACCCTCAATAGCGCGCCATGGCCGGGTCCACGTCCCGTGCCCAACGCTCGACACCGCCCGTCAGGTTGAGCAGGCGCTCGAAGCCGAGCCCCGAGAGACCTGCCGCCGCGTTGGCGCTGCGGATCCCGTGGTGGCAAATGCAGACCGTCTCCGCCTCGGGGTCGAGCTCGTGGTGCCGGACGCTGAGCTCCCCGAGCGGGATATGAGTCACGCCAGGGATCGCGCAGATCGCGAGTTCCTCAGCCTCACGCACGTCGAGGAGCACCAGCTCCTCTCCCGCGTCGAGGCGCGACTTCAGGTCTGCCGCAGAGATCGGCGTAACAACTCCGTCCATGATCCCAGCCCCTCAGTCGAACGAGAGAGCCGGCCGATCGAGCGCCGCAGGCAGCGGCGCGCCGAGCCTCGAGAGGACCGTCGGCGCGATGTCCATCACCGAGAACGTCCCGTCCTCGCTCGTCACCTTCCGGCTGCAGAAGAAGATCCCCGTCACCACGTTGGGGTCGTTGGACGCGTGGTCGCCAGACCAGAGGTTGGAGTTGTCGCTGTAGGTCGGCTTGGGCACGACCGCGTCTGCGTCGTCTCGGGTGACCGGCAGGCCGCCCCCCACCGTGGACCACGACACCCGGTAGAACTCCGCGAAGCCGAGCATCAGGTCGGAGCACGGGTAGTCCTTGGACCCCCAGGCGATCGGCCCCTCGTAGACGTCCTGGATGATCGTCGCGCTGGACCCGACCTTGCGGCCCTCGTCCTCCGCGACGAGGAAGCGCGACTGGATCTGCTCCAGGACGCCGCGAGCGTCCTCGAGCTTGACGATGCCCGCCGGCTCACGCCCCTCGAGGTTGAGGAAGACCATCCCGAGGCCGAGGCTGTAGGCCTGGGTCTTGGACCAGTCGATCGCGGCGAAGCCGCCCGCGGTGCTGTCCAGACCTTCCTTCAGGGTCAGGAAGCCCTCACTGGCCAGCCAGTTGTTCACGTGCATCCCGCGGCGGTAGCTCGTGAAGCCGTGGTCCGCGCAGAGCATCAACGTGTCGTCGTCGCGGAGCGCCTCCATGGCCTCTCCCACGATGCTGTCCATCTGCCGGTAGATGGCGGGGATCGCATCGCGCAGCTCGATCTCCTCGCCAAAGAAGGTGACCTTGCGCGCCGCCTCCTCCGCGTCATACATGGGGTGCTCGGGATCGTAGAAGCGGTACATCATGTGCTGCACCCGGTCCGTCGTGCTGAAGACCGAGTAGAGCACGCGCCAGTCCTCGTCCTCGAGCATCCGCTGCATGAGCTTGCGGCGGAAGGTCATGGTGAACTCGACGTCCTCCAGGAAGACCGCGGGGTCCAGGAGCTCATCCTTGATCTGGTTCGTCATGCAGCCCCAGCCGAGGGTCTCAAACGTCGAGCCGATCCCCTGGGCGAGCTCCGCCGAGAACCCGAGGGGGCTGCTCGTCGGCTGCCAGAAGGACGGCTTGGCGGGGTCAAACTGGAGCGTGTCGATGTAGATCTCGAACGGGTCGTCCCCGAGGATCCGCGCGCGGGTGACCGCCGGGACCGACACCAGGGGGCTCAGCTCGAATTCGACCTGGAAGAAGTCGCTCCACCCGTCGAGCGTGAGCGTCTGGGTCTCGGAGCCGATCGTGACGTCCCAGCTGCCGTCCTGGGCGCCGGCGACCACGCGCAGCGGGACTGTGGCGCGGTGCTTGTACTCCTTGCCCGGGCGCCCGGGGATTTGCCCCATCTCGGCGTAGAGCTTCTCGAGGTCCTCCTGCTCGTCGGCGAGCACTCGACTGGACTTGTAGTCCTGCGCCTCGGCGATCTCGGTCTCCAGCTCAGCGAGCCGGCGGGAGACCCGGTCCATCTCCACAAAGTTCAGCGGCCCGTAGAGCGACGTGTCGATGGCCTTCGCCCCACCGTCCTTGGGCTTCTTGAAGTCCACCCGATAGATGATGCCCGTCCCCGAATTCGAGGAGGAGGCGTCACCCTTGGGCGCGCGGCCCGAGGCGAGCGTGTCGGTGGTGTAGATGAACCAGTCGCCGTTGTACGAGGTCCGCACGTCCGGCAGCCCGAGCCCGAAGAGCGTCCTCGCCCCCTCGGCGCCGGGGCGGTCGAAGGCGAGGGGCGCCTGCAGCGCCACCGACGGGTAGCCGGCGCGCGCCGCCTCGACCCAGAAGCCGTCCATCTGGACCTTGTTCGCGACCACCCCCGTGATCTCTTCGGGGAGGCCCTCCTCGGCCGAGCGAGTGGCGAAGCCTGCGGCGCCGCCGAGCAGAACACTCAGGAGGAGCGAGACGGTCCCGTTGGCCTTGATGACCAGCTTGAGCAGCAGGAACGCCACGAAGAGGACCGCGAAGCCGATCATCATCGAGCGGTCTTCCCCCCCCAGGGCCGCCTGGACCCCGGTGGCGTCCATGTCCTCCACGGAACGAGTCTCTGCCTCGACGTGGGCGAACCCAGGCGAGATGAACCCGCTGTCGCTGATCGTCCGCTTGATGAAGCTCGGCACGCCGTTCTTGAGCGGGTTGGCGCCGGTGTTGATCGCCGCCCAGCCCGCAGCCGACTCCGCCGGGTCCGTGGAGACGAGGGGCCCAGCAGAGCCCATCGCCCGCAGCCGGGCCATGTTCGGCAGCTCACCGCGGTCCATCATGCGCTCCGTGGTGCGCCAGTCCGCGCCGTCGAAGCCTAGGACGAGGACGCGTCCCTCATCCGCCGCGGCCGCGGGGCCGGGGTCGCTGGCCGAGCCGGCGACCGCCGGCGCGGTGCCTGCGAGGAGGGTCAGGAGGGCGGCGCCGAGCATTCGAAGGCGGAGGCCCCGAGGAGCCGCGCGGAGGGGGTCGAGTTCAAACATGTTCGAGGAGGGTTGAGGCACCTGGGATGAGGGCGCGCTCGATGGGCACCGAGGCTAGTCTGTAGCCCGACGGCCGCAGAGTGGCCTGTCGGAAACCACCATGATGGATTCGATGTCGACAGAGAAGCGTATGGGCCATGAGACCTTAATTGGGCGTTCCAAGCCGTCGACCCCAGGGACGAGAAGTTCCCATGGGCGCAGACGGGGCGCCTCCGGGCTGGCCTGGATCGCGGTGCTGGGCCTCGTGCTCTTCGTGGTCGGCGCCTTGACCTGGCAAGGCTCCGTGAGGACCCAGGGCGGAGAGGACTACGAGCTTGCCGATCGCACCCTCGAAGACTCGCCGGTGGAGCCGCTCTCCAACAACCTGACCGAGGCGGCCGACGGGCCCCGCGTGACGTCTGGTGTGGAGGCCGGCCCGGCGGGCGCGTACGCGTCCATGGACCGCGTCTTCGAGGGCACCGGGATGATCTTCGGTGAGGTCCGGGTCGAGGAGGGCGTCCCCTACCCCGAGCGATGGACCCTGAAGCTCGAGCCCTCCAGGGTCGCGGCCGGCCGGGACAAGGCCGTCTCGCGAACGATCACCTCCGAACCTGGTCAGCGCGACTTCCAGCTGAGCGACCTCCCGATGGCCGCGTACCGCCTCAGCGTCGAGGCCGAGGGGCTTGTGGCCCGGCCCCAGGAGGTCGCCCTCTTCAAGCTCGCCGGGTACGAACACATGCCCGGGGTCAACGTCGTCAGCGTGACCTCACGCCTCGTCAGGCTGGCCAGCGTCGCGGGTCGGATCCGGCAGGCCAACGGGGACATGGCCGTCCAACTTCCGGTCTACCTGATCGACCGGGAGGAGCCCGCTGAAGGCCGGCTCGAGGCCGTCACGGACAGCAGCGGGGCCTTCCTCTTCCCTGGCGTGACCAGCGGGAACTGGATCCTTCGCACCGGCCACCCCGTGCACTCCACCACTACTCCGCAGCCGGTCGCCGTGGCCCTCTCCGCCGTCGCGATCAACGAGATTCAGCTCCCCCCGCTCGCCACCCTGGAGATCGAGGCCACTGACGAGTACGGCCGCCCGTTCCCAGGCGTGGAACTGGTGGGCTACCTTCGCGGGAGCGGCGTCGGCTCGTTCCGGCGCGAGACCAACGAGTTCGGCCGGGCCAGAGTCGCCTACCTCTCTCCCGGCCCGTGGCGGGTCAACGCCACCCAGGCAGAGGAGGGCCGCAGCTGCCGGCTCGACGTGAAGCTGCTCGCCGGCGAGTCCACGCTCGAGACGATGAACATGCGCTGAGCGCTCAACGCTCGTCGAAGGCGCAGGCGAAGTCCGCGACCAGGTCTTCGGGGTCCTCGATCCCGCAGGCCACGCGGATGCAGCCGGGTCCGAAGCCAACCCCGAGGCGCTCTTCAGCCGAAAGACCGGGGTGCGACATGAGATGCGGGATGCTCACAAGGGTCTCCACACCGCCGAGGCTCGGAGCGTCCACGGCGAGGCGCAACCGCGAGACAAACGGGCGGGCGAGGTCATCTCCCCCCGCGAGCTCGAAGGCGAGCATGCTCCCGTGGAGACCATCGAGCAGGACGCGAGGCGCGAGCGAGTGACCGGGGTCTCCGGGGAGGCCAGGGTAGTGGACGCGGACCACATCCTCTCGGTCGGCCAGCGACCGGGCCAGGGCCGACGCGGCCCGACACTGCGCCTCGACCCGAAGCCCCAGGGTCGAGAGGCTCCTTCGGAGCAGCCATGCCGCCGCCGGGTCAAGGATGGCCCCGGTGAGCTTTCGGTAGCCAGCGACCTGCTCCATCCGCGCCGCGCTCCCGAGGACAACGCCCGCCGTCACGTCCGAGTGACCCGCGAGCGCCTTGGTCGCCGAGTGCACCACGAGGTCCGCGCCGAGCTCCAAGGGGCGCTGGACCACCGGCGTCGCGAAGGTGGAGTCCACGGACAGGAGCGCCCCCGCGGCGTGAGCCTGCTCCGCGAGCCGAGGGATGTTGGCGAGGAGTGCGGTCGGATTGGAGAGCCCCTCGACGTGCACCAGCCCTGCGCCAGCGGCCAGCGCGGCCCCCAGCTCCCCGTCGTCCTGGACATCGAAGGGGATCACCTCGAAGCCGAGGGAGGCGAGCGCCTTGGACAGCAGTGAGCTGGTCCCCCCATAGATCTGACGCGCCAGGGCGACCTTCCCGGACCCGCCGGGGAAGGCGTGCAGGAGCATGGCGTGGATGGCGGCCATGCCGCTGGCGAACAGCACCCCGCGCTCCGCGCCCTCCAGGGCCGCAAGGACCTCCTCTGCGTCCGAGGCATTCGGCGAGCCGTAGCGCGAGTAGACCAGCGGCGTCGACCAGTCCCCTGCGTCGGTGAGCTCATGCACTTCGGGGTGCTGGAGGAACGTGGTCGCCCGGCGAATCGGGGGCGAGAGGTCGGGGTCCTGGGGGGTGGGGCGCCGCCCGGCGTGGACGGCGAGGGTCGTGAAGCGAAGGGGGGGTCTCATGGGGTCCTGGTCGGTTTCACTGCCGGTGCAGGTCTTCGTCGTGAAGGCCAGGAACGCAGCGGTCCCGGCGAATTGGAACGATACGCGCACCCTGTCTCCGTACCATTGTGGCCCAAATCGTCGTGGAGGCCGAGCTTCCGTTCGGCAGAGAAGACCGCTCCCCACCTCTGGAACCCCATCCCAATGTCGATCCAACCCATCCTCGACCTAGAGAGCATCGATCGGACCCACGTCGCGGTGAACCGCGCGACGCTGGACGAATACCTAGCGCAGCGGGGGACCTTCGCTGTGCTCGATCACCTCGCCTACGTGGATGCGGAGGGCGGGATCGCCGTTGGCGTGAAGGCCATCCGGAGCGAGGACTGGTGGGCCGAGGATCACATTCCTGGCCGCCCCATGTTCCCCGGGGCGCTGATGATCGAGACGGCGGCGCAGATCGCCTCCTTCGACTACTCCAAGCACAGGGTGGAGGAGTCTGACGGGCGCTTCGTCGGGTTCGGAGGTGTGGACGATTGCCGCTTCCGCGGCGTTGTGGAGCCGCCCTGCACGATGTTCCTCGCGGTCAAGCTCGAGCGCGCGGGGAGCCGGATGTTCAAGTACAGCGCCGAAGGCTTCGTGGAGCGCGATGGCGTGCTGCAGCCCAAGAGGGTCTTCGAGGCGACGGTCATGGGCGTGCTCTTTTGAGCTGAGACCTCCCGGCAGAGTCTCGACCCGGCAGATTCTCGACCCAGCAGAGCCTCCAACCACTCAGTCTCCCGCCGCGCGCAATGTCGCGACGCGTGCAGTGTCGCGACCCACGCAGGGCCTTGTCCCGGGCAGCGTCACCCCAGCGGCCCCGGCCCCTCACCAGGCAGAGCACTTCCTCCGCCGATCGGGCTCCACCACGGTGATCGGCCGGTCAGCATCCCGTCACGGGAACGCGCCGTCACGGCGACGCCGACGTCACCAGCGAGCGAATCGGCCCCACGGGCATGGGGCGGCGTGACCCGCCCCTCCACCCGCACGGCCACCCGCACGGCCACCCGCACGGCCAACCGCCCGGCCAACCGCCCGGCCAACCGCCCGGTCGACGGGACGACCGGAGCCAACTGGGCTCCTGCGAAATCACGGCCTGCACCGCGGCAGCGGCCCGGCATGCGCGGCCGCCCTGCCGAGTCACGCTGGCCCAGTCCGAGCCAGGCGTGACCGAGCCGTCCTGGCCGAGCCGTCTTGGCCGAGCCGCCTAGGCCGAGCCGTCTTGGCCGGACGGACTTGACCGTACTGGCGCGACCGGACTGACGGGACCGGACTGGTTTGACCGAGGAGCGCGCTGCTCAGGAGAGCCCTGACCCGAACCCCAATGAGGTCGGGTTGGATTCACCGGCCTCCTCGCCCTCCTCCTGATCGAGGATCGCGAGGACGTCGAGGCTCGCGCACTTGGCGCTGCCGACCCCGAGGAGCTCGGCAATGGACGGCTGGCTCATGCCGCCCTCGCCGCTGATGGCCTCCTTGACGTAGGTCCCCGCCTGGGTCCGAATGGTGACGCTGAGGAACAGGTCCTCCTCGGGATCCAGCTGCACGTCGAGCACCTCGATCCAGCGCTCACGGACCTTGTCCGCTCGGCGGTGCGCCACGCGGCTCGGGGTCTGCTGGGCGACCTCGTAGCGGCGTCCGATCAGAGCCGCGACGGTCTCCTCGCTCGGCCGCTGGTCGACCTCGACGCGGGCGCAGTACTCCTTCGCGAAGGTGCCCTCCTTGAGGAACCGCACCCTGCCCTTCTGGGTCCAGTGCAGCCCGCGCACCTCGAGCCGCCCCTCGTTGCGCGAGTTGATGGTCGCCTCGATCTCCGCCAGGTCCACCTGGTGGTCCCGCGGGTCCACCAGCTCCATGACAAATGGGCGCCCGTCACCGAGCATCCGCACGTCGACGTCCTCGCGGCCGGCGCCGTGGAACTTGTGCTTGCGGGTCCCCGCGGCCTTGCCGAGCACCCAGCCGATGAGCTCCTGGACCGAGTCCTTGGTGAGCTTGCCGAACCCCTCGCACTTCTCGCACTTGCGGCGCCTCCGGGGGTGCCCCTTGCACTCGGGACAAAAGAAGACCGTCTGGGGGAGGTCTCGGGAGTGCTTGAGATAGCGCCCCTCGACGAAGAGCTTGGCCTTGGGGGGCGTGTTCATGGTGTGGAGCGCGGAGGAGCCCGGGTCGGCGCCTTGGTTTCGCGGCGCGACACTATACGGCCTCCTCTGGTCACACCGCACCGCCCGGCGGCACCCCTCCCCGAATCCTGTCCGCAAATCCTCCCGACCCCGCCCCTTCGCCTGCGCCCTGGGGCCGCGTACAGTGCTCCGCCATGTACCCGATCCTCTTCGAGATCCCGCTGATCGGCGTCCCCCTGCGCGCCTTCGGCCTGATGGTGGTGCTCGGCTTCCTCGTCGGCACCCACCTCTACGGCAAGCTCGGCGACCGCTACGCCGTCGACCGAGAGGCCGATGCCCCCGGGTTCGCCGCCGTCCCCATGTGGATCCTCGTGGGGATCCTCCTTGGGGCCAGGGCCATGTACGTCATCGTCGAGATCTTCCGCGGCAGCGCCACCGGACAGCGCTACCTCGATGACCCCATGACGATCCTCTACTACTGGGAGGGCGGCCTCGTCATGTACGGCGGCACCTTTGGGGGGATCGCCCTCGGGCTCTATGCCGCCAGGAAGTACCGCCTCCACCTCCCCCATGCCCTGGACCTGGGGCTCGCCGCAGGCTTTTGCGGCCTGGCCGTCGGACGAGTGGGCTGCCTCCTCGTGGGTGACGACTTCGGGAAGGTCGTGCCCGAGGGCTCCGAGAACCTGCCGTTCCCCCTGACGATCCGGGTCCCCGACCCGCTCCCCGACGCCAGCCTGTTCGGCGCGGAGAACGCGGGTCAGGTGCTCTGGGCTACCCAGCCCTGGATGAGCGTCAACGCCCTGGCCCTGGGGCTCTTCGGCATGTGGATGATCCGGCACAGGCAGTACGCCGGTCAGGTCACCCTCGTGCTCCTCGTCCTCTACTCGATCGGACGCTTCACCATCGAGGGCTTCCGCGGGGACAAGATCCGCGGCCTGTGGTTCGACGGGATGTTCTCCACCTCCCAGCTCGTCTCCCTCGTGCTGGGGTCGCTCGCCCTCGTCCTGCTGCTGATCTTCATCAAGCGCCGCGAGCCCGCGCCGGTGGACAACCACGCCGCCAGCGCGTGAAGGGCGCCGCGCCAATGACGGTCCACGCGGGCCTCGACGAGGCCGGCTACGGCCCGATGCTGGGTCCGCTGACCATCGGATTCTCGGCGTTCCGGCGCGCGGGTACCCTGGACTGGAGCACGCTCCCCGACGCGGTGAGCGACGCTCCCGGCCGGGACAAGGAGCGGCTCGTCGTCGCTGACTCGAAGAAGGTCTTCACGAGGAACCCGCGGGGCGCCCGGCGGCTAGAGGCCACAGCGCTCACCTTCCTTGACGCGGCAGGCTCGACGGTGCGGGGCGCAACGGACCTGCTCGAGAGCGCTCCGGAGGGGCTTGCCCCGACCGCGGCAACCCTGCGGGCTCATCCTTGGTACGCCGCTCTGCCGGCGGAGCTCCCGCTCCACTGCACGCCGCTCGAGCTCGTCGAGCACCGCGACCGACTCGCGGCCAGCCTCGCCGCAGCCGATGCCGAGGTGGTCTCAGCAGGCGTCGCCGTGGTCCCCGCCGGCGCCCTGAACGAGTCCTTTGGACGAACCGATAACAAGGGCACTACCCTGTGGTCGTACCACTCGCGGGTCATCCTCGACCTCTTCGAGCGCTTCGGCGAGGAGGGGCTGGACTTCACCTGCGACCGCCTTGGCGGCAGGGCTCGCTACGGCCGGGCCCTCTCGATCCTGGTCCCCTTCTCCACGGTCCGGGTCCTCTCGGAGAGTCGTCAGGAGAGCCACTACCTCGTGACCTCTGGTGATCGGCGCATGCGAATTCGCTTTGTCCAGAAGGGGGACACCCTCTCGCTCCCCACTGCCCTGGGCTCCTGCTTCGCCAAGTACGCCCGCGAACTGGTCATGGGCGCCTTCAACGAACACTTCGAGGCCGTCTGCCCGGGGGTACGGCCAACGGCGGGGTACGTCACCGACGCCCGGCGCTGGCTGGAGGACATGGAGCGGACCCGGCCCGAGGCGCTCCCGGACCGCTCGTCCCTGATCAGGAGCCGGTGAGTTCCGCACGCGCCCTCGCACCCCGGTATCCTTCCCGCGAGACGCTCCTCTCCTTCCCAGAGTCCTCCCTTTGAAGATCGCGATCCTTGGAGCCGGTATCTCCGGCATGGCCCTCGCTCGTTTCCTCCAGCAGGGCGGCGTCCCCATGGGGTCGCTCCACCTGTTCGAGGCGGGCTCCGTCGCGGGCGGCCTGTGCCTCTCGAAGACGGTGGACGGCTTCACCTACGACGTGGCGGGCGGGCACATCCTCTTCAGCAAGGACGCCGACGCCATGCAGTGGATGAAGGACGAGGCGGGGGGCGACGACGCCTTCGTCGAGCGCGACCGGCACACCAAGATCCGCTTCGAGGATCGCTGGGTGCACTACCCCTTCGAGAACGGGATCGGGGACCTCCCGAAGGACGCGAACTTCGACTGCCTCAAGGGCTACGTCGAGGCGTGGCATGCCCGGAAGATGACGGGCTCCGAGGCGCCAGCAGACTTCAAGAACTGGATCCGCTGGCGGTTCGGCGACGGCATCGCCGACCACTTCATGGACCCCTACAACGAGAAGATCTGGAAGCGGCCCCTGGAGCAGATCACCAGCGACTGGGTCGCCGGCCGCGTCCCCGACGCCCCGGTCGAGGACGTCCTGCGCGCCGCCGTCGGCATCCGCACCGAGGGCTACACCCACCAGTCGATCTTCTACTACCCCAAGACCGGCGGCTTCCAGGGCATCACCGACGGGCTCGCCGGCACCCTCGAGAGCCAGATTCGCCTGAACACCCCGGTGACCTCCGTGCGCCGCAAGGGCGACGGGTGGTCGGTGAACGACGAGGACTTCGACGTGGTCGTGAACACGATCGCCCTGACGTATCTGCCCGAGATCATCGAGGGCCTGCCCGACGACGTGGCGCGCGCGATGCGCGAGCTCGAGTACAACGGGCTCGTCACGTACCTGGTCGCCATGGACCGCGAGGAGCACCCCAACCTCTCCTGGATCTATCTCCCCCAGAAGAAGCAGGGCCCCGCGAACCGCGTGACCTACATGTCGAACTACTCCCCGGGCAACGCGCCCGAGGGCAAGACGTCGTTCCTGATCGAGATCACGACGCCGGGCGGCCAGCCGTTCCCCGGCCAAGAGCTCGAGGAGGAGATGCTCCAGGGCCTCGAGGTGGCCGGGCTCCTCAAGCGTGACGAGATCCTCTTCACGGACCGGAGCCAGGTGAACCACGCGTACGTGGTCTTCGACCACGAGTACCACCGTCGCCGGGGGCTCGTCCTCGACTGGATGGAGGCGCAGGGCCTGAACCCCCTCGGCCGCTTCGGCCGCTTCGAGTACGACAACTCCGACCAGTGCGTCATCAAGGCGCGCGAGAAGGCGGCGGCCATGCTGCCGGACCTCCTCGGGTAGAGGGCCTCCCTGGTCGGTTGAGGGGCCTCAGGTCCCAGGCTCACCGTCAGAGCGGTCCCCGTTGAAGAACTCCGTGACCGTGGTGATGCTCGTCGCCAGCGGGAGGAATCCGGTGAAGGGCAGCGCCCAGTACAGCCCGGTGATGCAGGCGATGATGATCCGCCATGGCGCGGCGACCCGCAGGAACCCCGAGAAGAGGTAGCCCGCCAGCATGCCGCAGGGCAGCGAGACGAGGAAGGTGCCGGGGATCGTGATGAGGTCGCCGGCGTCGATGAGCATCGCCAGGAGGACCGGCGCCAGGACCCTCATGGCGCGGCGGCGCAGCCGCTGCCCACGAGTCGGGCCCGCCGGGCCGGGCTCCAGCCTCTCGACCTCCACCTCGATCACCTCAGGCTGGACCCCGGGCTCTCCCCCCGGAGAGCCCGCCTGGCCGGAGGCGCGCTTTCGATTCCTGAACACCATGGAGCGCTCCCCCGGCGGGCGCGGGGGGCAGGCGGACAGTCTAGAGTGACAGCGGCTCGCCACCCCGGATTCAACGGTACTCCCCAGCATGCCCCACCTCACCGCGCTCCTCTCGACCCTGCTGTCCGCCGCTGCGCTGACCCTGCCCGCACCCCACGCCCATCCCATGGGAGATCGAATCACTGGACGCGCCTTCGCGACCCGCTCCGAGGTCCACGCCCGGAACGGCATGGCCGCCACCAGCCAGCCCCTCGCCACCCAGGTCGCCCTGGACACCCTCAAGAGGGGCGGGTCGGCCGTCGACGCCGCCATCGCCGCCAACGCCCTGCTCGGCCTCGTCGAGCCCACGGGCTGCGGCATCGGCGGCGACCTGTTCGCCATCGTGTGGGACCCCAAGGCCAAGGACGTGGTCGGCTACAACGGCAGCGGACGCTCTCCCATGAGCTTGACTCCGGAGCGCCTCGAGGAGGCGCTGGGCGGAGCGTCCAAGAAGATTCCAGCCTACGGTCCCCTGCCGGTCAGCGTGCCCGGCGCGGTGGACGGCTGGTGCGCGCTACACGAGCGCTTCGGCAAGCTGCCCCTGAGCGAGGTGCTCGCGCCGGCGATCGGCTACGCCAAAGAGGGCGCGCCGATCACCGAGCTCATCGCCTACTACTGGGGCCTGAGCGTGCGCACGCGCGGACGGTTCCCTGGCTTCCTCGAGACGTTCACCATTGACGGCAAGGCGCCGCGCGCCGGCGAGGTCTTCGCGAACCCGGGCCTCGCGAGCACCTACGCGCGTATCGCCGCGGAGGGCCGCGCGGGCTTCTACGACGGCGAGGTAGCCGAGACCATCGGCAGCTATATGGCCGAGGCTGGCGGCTTCCTCACGGCCGACGACCTGCGCGCCCACCGCGGCGAGTGGGTCGAACCGGTGAGCGTCAACTACCGCGGCCACGACGTCTGGGAGCTCCCCCCCAACGGCCAGGGCATCGCGGCGCTCCAGATGCTGCAGATCCTCGAGGAGTACGACCTCGCCTCCATGGGCTTCGGCAGCGAGCGCTACCTGCACCTGTTCACCGAAGCGAAGAAGCTCGCCTTCGCAGACCGCGCCCGCTTCTACGCGGACCCCGCCTTCGCCCCGGCCCCGGTGGAGCAGCTCATCTCCAGCGAGTACGCGGCCCGGCGCCGCGGCCAGATCACCGAGCGCGCGGCGCGCTCCGTGGATCCGGGCAACCCAGCCCTCGAGGAGGGCGACACCATCTACCTGTGCACCGCCGACAGCGACGGCATGATGGTCTCCCTCATCCAGAGCAACTACCGCGGCATGGGCTCGGGGATGACCCCGCCAGGCCTGGGCTTCTGCCTCCAGGATCGCGGCGAGCTCTTTGATATGCGGGAGGGCCGCCCGAACAGCTACGCGCCGGGCAAGCGGCCGTTCCATACGATCATCCCCGCCTTCATCACCAAGGACGGCGCGCCGCTGATGGCCTTCGGCGTGATGGGCGGTGCCACCCAGCCCCAGGGTCACGTGCAGATCGTCGTCAACATGATCGACTTCGGCATGAACACCCAGGAGGCCGGCGACGCGCCGCGCATCGTCCACACGGGCTCCTCCCAGCCCACTGGCGAGGTGATGGAGAAGGGCGGCTTCCTCCACCTGGAGAGCGGCATCGGCGAGGAGGTGCGCCGGGGCCTCGCGAGGCGCGGGCACGTGCTCCAGCAAAAGGTCGGCGTGTACGGCGGGTACCAGGCGATACGCCTGGACCCGGTCACGGGCGTCTACGCGGGCGCCTCGGAGTCGCGCAAGGACGGTCAGGCGAGCGGTTACTGAGTCGGGCGCGCCCAGTCGCTATTCTCGCCAGCATGCTTGCCCTCGCGGAACAGATCCCTCGCCAGACCTTCGACGTCACCGGTCCGCACCTGGTGATGGCGGCGATCTCTGCCACCGCAGTGGTCGTGTCCGTCCTCATCCACTACGAGGCCATGGCGTTCACGATCCGCGTCCTGCCCCGCACGCGCCTCTCGAGGCGCATGCGAATCGTGGCGCTGATCCTGATCATGATCGTCGCCCACGTGGTCGAGATCTGGATGTTCGGCTTCCTCTACTGGCTGCTCCACGCCTGGCCGGAGCTCGGCTCGATCACCGGCAGCTTCAGCGAGGGGGCGCTCGACTACATCTACTTCTCGGTGATCACCTTCACCACCGTCGGCTACGGGGACTACCTCCCCCACGGACCCGTCACGATCCTCTGCGGCACAGAGGCCCTGGTGGGCATCAGCTTCCTGGCCTGGACCGCCTCGGTCACGTTCCTTGAGATGCAGCGGGACTGGAGCGACGAGCCCCCCGCAGAGCCTCCCGACTGAAGCGGGGTGGCGCCCGGAGGCCTCAGCGGCGATGCTGGCGACGTGAGCCAGCCAAACACCACATGGGGACTCCTCGAGCACGCCATCGGGCGCGCCCCCGAGGCACCGGCCATCGTCACGGGCAGGCCGCCGGTCACCTACGCGGCGCTCCACCACTCCGCGGCGTCCCTCGCCACCGCCCTGCGGGGCCGCGGCGTCGCGCGTGGGGACCGGGTGGCCCTGATGGAGCGCAACACCCCGGCCTTCCTGACCTGGACCTTCGCCTGCGCAGGAGCCGGCGCCGTCTTGGTGCCGCTGAACCACCGCCTCGCGGCCGTGGAGCTCCGCGCGGTCCTCGCGGATGCCGCCCCGCGCCTCCTGCTCGCCCACGAGGACTTCCGCCCCGCCCTCGAGGCGGCCATCAAAGGCCTCGACGCGCCGCCCGCTGTGGCCTGGCTCGGCACGGGCGAGGGGAGCGCGCCCATGGGTCTGCGCCCCGCCCCACTCCCTGGCCCGGCCTTCCTCCCAGCGCCCTGCGAGCCCGACGACGTCTGCCACCTCTACTACACGAGCGGCACCACCGGCCGGCCCAAGGGCGTCCCCCTCTCCCACCGCAACGTCGTCCAGCATGCGCTCGCCGCCACCAGCGAGCTGGACCTCGCCGAGGACGACGTGTGGGGTCACATCGCCCCCATGTTTCACCTGGCCGACGCGTGGGCCAGCCTCGCGATCACCGCTGTCGCCGGCCAGCACGCCTTCTTGCCCGAATTCGAGGCCGAGGCGGCCCTCGCCCTGATGACCGAGCGGGGCGTGACGGTCTCCAACCTCGTGCCCGTCATGCTCCAGCGCATGCTGGCCGCGGCGCCCGCCTGCGGCTTCACCGGCGGCAGCCTGCGCCTGGTGCTCTCGGGCGGCGCCCCCATCGCCCCCGCCGCGGTGCGCGAGGTCCTGGAGACATTCGGTTGCGAGTACGTGCAGACCTACGGCCTCACCGAGACCAGCCCCTACCTGACCCTCTCCGTGCTCGAGCCCAAGCACCGCGAGCTGAGCGAGGAGGCGCAGCTCGCCCGCCGAGCGCGCACCGGCCGGCCCTTCGAGACCGTGGAGCTCGAGGTCGTGGACGGCGACGGCCGCCCGGTCCCCCGGGATGACCGCAGCGTGGGCGAGATCATCGCGCGAGGGTCCACCGTCACCCCCGGCTACTGGAACCGCCCCGAGGAGACGGCCCAGGCCTTCCGCGGCGGCTGGTTCCACACGGGGGACCTCGCCACGATCGACAAGGAAGGCTGGCTCAACATCGTGGACCGCAAGAAGGACATGATCCTCAGCGGCGGCGAGAACGTGTACTCCACCGAGGTCGAGAACGCCCTCTACGAGCACCCCGCCGTCCTCGAGTGCGCCGCCTACGGCGTCCCCTCCGAGCGATGGGGCGAGGAGGTCCG
>CAJQPT010000220.1 GCA_905480285.1 uncultured bacterium | reverse complement strand
GGAACGTGCGCGAGGACGGTTACGGCGGGGACCTCGAGGGCCGGGTGCGCCTGCCCCTCGAGGTGTTCGCCGCGGTCCGCGAGCGCGTCGGGCCCCACGTCACCGTGGGCTGCCGCATGCTCGGCGACGAGGTCATCGAGGGGGGCACCACCCTGGACGAGGCCGCCTGGTTCGCCCGGCGCTTCGCCGAGGCGGGGATGGACTTCATCTCCATCAGCAAGGGCGGCAAGTTCGAGGACGCCAAGCAGCCCCGGGTCGGCGCCGCCGCCTACCCCTACACCGGCGAGAGCGGCCACGAGTGCATGCCCACCGTGCGCATCGACGACCCCGGCCCGTTCGGCCGCAACCTACCCCTCTCGGACGCGGTGCGACGGGCAGTGCGCGAGGTGACTGACGCCGCCCCCGTCGTCGGGTGCGGCGGCCTCGGTACGTTCAGGGAGGCGGAGGCCGCCCTGGCGGATGGCACCTGCGACATGGTCGCGTCCGCGCGCCAGTCCCTCGCCGACCCCGACTGGTGGCGCAAGATGCAGCTTGGACGGGGCGAAGAGGTCCGGCGCTGCATCTACACCAACTACTGCGAGGGCCTCGACCAGAAGCACAAGGAGGTCACCTGCCAGCTCTGGGATCGTCCTGATTCCGGGGAGGTCGCCCCGCCCCCCCACTCGGGCTCCCTCCGCAGCTCGGACGGCAAGCGCCAGCTGCTGGCTCCCCGCTGGGACGCCTGAGACGCCTTGGCCTGGATTCCGGCCGGCAGAAAACCCCGGCCCCGGGGCTACATTGTTCTCTGCCCCGGTCTCCCACCGGCCGCACGCTTCGACCCGCTCGCTCCGCTGCAATGACCTCCATCTTCCGCCTCGCCCTCACCGCCGCCGTCCTGCTGGTCGGCTCCACAGCGCCCGCCGCGGCCGCCCAGGACGCCCCGTCTCCGCCGGCCCCCCCCGCACCCTCCCCGCTGCGGGTCTACACCGTCGGCGCCAGTGTCTCCGCTGGATTCGGACTCTCGGCGGAGCTCGCCACAGAGAAAGACGTGGCCCTAGCCGTGTTTCTCGAGGCGGTGCTCACCGAGCGCGGCCGTGAACGCGTCACCTTCGTGGACGAGGGAGAGGGGTGGTTCTTCAACGCGCCCTACAAGTCCGGGGCGAAGCTCGTGGACGCGGCGATCGAGGGGGAGGCAGACCTGGTGGTCGGCGTGGACTTCCTCTTCTGGTACGCCTACGGCAACGGCTCTCGCATCTCGCCCCGCCGCGCCAAGGGGCTGGAGGCCGGCCTCCGTCAGCTCGAGCGGCTTCAGTGCCCCCTCATCATTGGCGACCTGCCGGACATCTCCCACGCCCTCAAGGGCAGCGGCCCCTTCGGCGCGCCGATCGTGAACCGTTCCATGTTTCCCTCGTCAGAAGAACGGCTGGCCATGAACGACACCATCCGCGCCTGGGCCGAGGCACGGCCCGAGGTACGGGTGCTCCCGTTGGCCGACCTCATGCGCCGCTACGTGGAGAGCAAGCCCGTGAAGGTCCGGGACCTGGAGTGGAAGGTCTCGTCCCTGGGTGAGGCCCTGCAGAAGGACCTCCTCCACCCCAACGCGCGCGGGACGGCCTGGGTCGCCATGATCATCGCCGACGAGATCTCCGCCGTGCGCGGGTTCGACGGAGGGGACTTCCGCTTCGACGAGGAGGAGGTGATCGGCCAGCTGGGTGAACTCACGAGGCCGAGCCGGGAGCGGCGCGCAGAGAAGGAGCGCCGGCGCGCGGAGCGCAAGGCCAAGCGCGAGGCCCGAGCCAGAGAGAAGGACGAGGACAAGCAAGAGGAGCGCCGCAGCGAAGAGGACCGAAGCGGAAAGGACCGAAGCGGAAAGGAAGAGCAGGGCGAGCCGCTCGCGTCGAGCCGCTAAGCCGTCATCATCCGTCCTGGCCTCGCCCCTGGTAGGCCACCGCGGCCCCACCACGAGCTCCATGCCTGCCCCCACCAACGAATCCAGGCGCGCTGGCGGCCTCCTCGCGATCTTCTTGCTCGCAGGCCTGGCAGGGGCCGCGGCCTTCCTCCCCCTCGGTGAGCTCCTCGACGGAGTCTCACAGCGCGTGGAGACCCTGGGGCCCTTGGGCCCCGTCGCCTTTGGCCTCTTCTACGTGGTCGCGGCCCTCGCCCTGGTCCCCGGCTCCGCCATCACCCTCGCGGTGGGCGCCCTGTTCGGCGTGGTCATGGGGACCGTGGTCGTCTCCCTCGCGTCCACCGCCACCGCCGCCATCGCGTTCCTCCTCGCCCGCACCCTCCTGCGCTCACGAGTCGAGGGTCTCGCGCGCAAGAGCAAGGCGTTTCGCGCGGTGGACGAAGCCATCGCGGACGGCGGCTGGCGCATCGTCGGGCTCCTGCGGCTCTCCCCCGTGGTGCCCTTCAACGCCCTGAACTACCTGCTCGGACTGACGGCGGTGCCCTTCGTCCCCGCGGTCCTCGTGAGCTGGATCGCCATGCTGCCAGCCACCGTGCTCTTCGTGTACTTCGGCGCCATCGGGAGAGACGTCGCCGCCGGGGCCAGCCGCACACCCGCCGAGTGGGCGCTCCTCGGGGTCGGCCTCACGGCGACCCTGGGCGTGACGGTCCTGCTGACCCGCATGGCGCGGGTCCGCCTGGCCGCTGCCGCCATTGAGGAGCCCTCCGACGACCCGGCGTAGCTCCACCCCCTGCGCACCCACGATCCATGACCACCGAGCCCACACCCTCGATGGAAGCTCTCCCCGAGCTTGCCCCCCTGGACGACCACAACCGCGCCCTCGCGGCGCAGGTCCACCCCGAGGACTGGGTGAACCCCAGCCCGGAGGGCCGCTACAACCTCGTGGTGCTCGGCGGCGGGACCGCGGGCCTGGTGGCTGCCGCGGGCGCCGCGGGGCTCGGCGCCCGGGTCGCCCTGGTGGAACGCCACCTGCTCGGCGGCGACTGCCTCGTGACCGGGTGCGTGCCGTCCAAGGCGCTGATCCGATCGGCGCGCGCCGCCGCGAGCGCGCGGCGAGCCGGGGCGCTGGGCGTCCAAACCGGCGAGGTGACGGTGGACTTCCCGGCCGTCATGGAGCGCATGCGCGCGCTCCGCGCCGGGATCGCGCGCCACGACTCCGCCAGTCGCTTCCGGGACCTGGGCGTCGACGTGCACCTCGGCGAGGGTCGCTTCGTGTCCCCCACCACTCTCGAGGTGGGCGGCCAGACCCTCCAGTTCGCGCGCGCGGTCATCGCCACGGGCGCCCGCGCCGCCCTGCCCCCCATCCCTGGCCTGGAGGAGGCCGGTGTCCTCACTCACCGGACGCTCTTCTCCCTGGAGACCCTCCCGCCCCGGCTGGCCGTGATCGGGGGCGGCCCCATCGGCGCCGAGATGGCCCAGGCCTTCGCGCGCTTCGGCTCACAGGTCACCCTGCTCGAGGCCGGCCCGCGCCTGATGGCCGCAGACGACCCCGCGGCCAGCGCGGCAGTCCTCGACGCCCTGCGCGCCGACGGCGTCGACGTGCGGCTCGGCGCCCGGGTTCTGGCGGTCCACAGCACCGGGCCTTTGCGCCGTATCGAGGTCCAAGGCGGGGAGGCGGTGGAGGTGGACCAGGTCCTCCTCGCGGCGGGCCGCGCGCCCAACGTGGAGGGGATCGGCCTCGAGGAGGCGGGCGTGTCCTTCGATCTGCGCGCGGGCGTCGAGGTGGACGACCGCCTGCGCACGTCGAACCGCCGGATCTTCGCGGCCGGCGACGTGGCCTCGCGCTACCAGTTCACCCACGCCGCCGACTTTCTCTCCCGGACCGTCCTGCGCAACGCGCTCTTCTTCGGCAGGGCTAACGCCAGCGACCTCGTCATCCCGTGGGCGACCTATACCGACCCCGAGGTGGCGCACGTCGGGACCACAGCCGATGAGGCTGCGCGCGCTGGCCTCCGCCACGGCGTCATCGAGGTCCCTCTGGAAGACAACGACCGGGCCGTCCTCGATGGCGAGGCCGCCGGCTTCGTCAAGATCGTCCACGACCCCAAGGGCCGCGTCCTCGGCGCGACGGTGGTGGCGAGCCACGCCGGCGAGATGATCGGGGAGCTCGTGGGGGCGGTGCAGCGCGGCGCGCGCCTCTCGGAGCTGAGCGGGGTGATCCACCCCTACCCCACCGTGGCCGACGCCATCCGGCGCGCGGGAGACCAGTTCAACCGCACGCGCTTGACCCCCGGCCGCGCGCGCCTCCTGCGCTGGATCCTTGACCGCCAACGGGGCGCTTAGCGCCCTGAACGAGGCGCCCCTGGAGCACACCACCGGCTCGGCGCTCGCCCTCCTGCGGGAGGAAGCGTGTCACCCCCTCGACGGTCGACCGTACCGGTGGAGCGTCGAACGCGCCGGTAGACCGTCGAGTGTGCCGGCAGCCACGAACCATGGGAGGGGCGGATCAGCCCTCCTTCGCGTAGCCCTCGCCATCGCTCATGGCCCGGGCGTACCCGCCGCCGCGGCCAGGCTCGGGCGCGCCAGACCCCCGATCGATCTTCGCGCTGGAGCCCCCTACACCCGGGTCGAGCTCGCTCGTGCGACAACCCGAGGTCGCCGAGCTACGGCCGGCGCGTCAGGAACTCGATGAGGTCGTCACGGTCTGACTGCGGGACGTAGAACGCGTGCGGAGCCGCCGCTCCACGGGCGGGGTCCAGCAGCGCCTCGAGGTCCGACACCGACCCGTCGTGCAGCAGCGGGCCGCGCAGGTGAACGCCCACCAGTCTGGACACGGCGATCTCGCGGGGGAGCGAAGGGACCTGCGACTCGGCGAAGATCTGATCGAAGAGCACGAGCCGATCGTCGTAGGTGGAGAGCAGGTCGTCCTGCATGTTGGAGTACGGGAACCCACGAACGAGCAGCGTCGATGGCGCGTAGTTGAGCTGCATCACGTCGAGCGAGACCCGGCCGCGCGGCCGCGGATCCGAGGGGTCGCCATGACAGCCCGCGCACTCGGCTCCATAGATGACCTCGCCACGCTCGATAGCCTCCAGGTCCCCCTCCGGCGCTTCGGGCGCGCGCAGCTCCTGCGTGTACATCGCCATCGTCTGCAGCGCGTACTCATCGAGGCGGCGCCCGAAGGGATACGCGGCCGTCCCCGTCACTGGACCGAGCGTCGCATCGATGTAAGGAAAGCCCCCTGGCGGCGGGGTGACGCCCGTCTCCGCGAAGATGCTCGCCGTCTCGTTCGAGATCTGCGCCCCGATGCCGGGCGCGAACCCGTCGAGGAAGGCCTCTCCGGGGGCGTCGAGCACGACCGAGGGATCGAGGGCGACGATCGCGCTGAAGTTGATCTCGTCGACCAGCCGGTTGAACTCGCCTGCGACGCCATACGGCGCAGCCGGCCGCACCTCGTACACCCCTGGGATGGTCACGGGCGCACCGATGCCATCGTAGAGGAGGTCGACCTGGCCGATCGGGTACGCGTCAAGATCAAGGAGCAGCGCGTCTACATCGGCCTCGGACGCCGTGAACGGCGCGAACGCGCCAGTGCGGCCGATCGGCGCCCCGCCGATTGCGGTGAGCGACAGCGGGAGCTGCGGATACATCACACGCGAGTTCCGCCCGACGGACAGCAGCAGGCCGTAGTCGAGGTCGAGGTTGCCTGGGCCGTCGATTCGCGCGCCGATCGAACCCGTGAGCGGGCCGCCTGAGCCTGGCCCGTCGAAGACGGTGCGATCGGCGAGCGAGTGGCACAGCGCACACGAGAAACCGAGCGTGTCCTCATCGTCACCGTCGAGGAACATATCGCCATCGGCGTCGTCGGCGACGAGGCCGATGAAGGCGTTGCGCGTGAGCAGCTCCTGAAAGAAGAGCGGATCGTTGAGCAGCGGCGCACTCGCCTGGGAGAGGTCCGTCCCGAGCTCCGCGACCAGATCGTCGGTCTCGGTTGGGTCGAGCGCCAGAGCGTCAATCTGGAGGCCCGCGCCGAGCGCGTCCTTCGTGGTGAAGTCGACCTCCGCGAGGCCCTGCGGGAGCTGCGCGGCCATGGTCCAGAACCCCTCGTTGCCGAACGTCGCGTCGCGGAAGAACCCGCGTCCGTCCTCGATGTAGTCCAGCCCACCGCCGTCGCCGCCGCTGTAGGTGTTGCCCTCGCCGTCGCTGCTGCAGGACGAGACGCAGAGTCCGAGCGCTATCGCGGCGGCCCATGAGCAGGCCTGCCGCGGCAAGAGCAGCGGGATCACACGGGGGCGGGCGGGCGTGTGGTGTGCAGACATGGAGCGATTCACCTCTCCGAAAGGGGACCATGCTCCGGCGCCCCTCGCATCGAATCTGCGCACTCGAGACCAAAATCGCTCGCAACGGACGCCCACGGAGCGTCGCGCCGCCTCGGTTCGAGGCACCCCGGAGGCCCGGAGGCCAAGATGGCGGGAGGCCCGGAGGCCAAGGAGGCGGGAGGCGAAGAGGGCTGGAGGGCAGGAGGCGTCGACCTCAGCGCGGACCTCAACACGCTCGCGACCGAGTGTCCCAGGGCGGAGAGAAAGCCGCGCACACGCCGCCCTGCGGCGCGCCCCCTGACGGCTTGGGCCGCTACGATCCTTGGGCCCTTCCCCATGACCATGACGCCCTCCCTCCTTCGACTCGCCGCCGTTGCCGTCACCCTCTTCCCGCTGCTCACCCAGGAGGCCATCGCCCAGGCCTTCGGACCGGCCCAGATCGTGACCTCAGCCGTCGACTTCCCGGACGGCATCCACGCCGCTGATCTCGATGGCGACGGGGACGAGGATGTGATCTCCGCGAGCCACGATGACGACAAGGTCGCCTGGTACGAGAACCTCGGGAACGGGACGTTCGGACCCCAGCGGATCCTCTCCGACACCTCGGAATACGCCCGTGAGGTGTTCGCCGCGGACCTGGACGGGGACGGCGACCTGGACGTCCTCTCAGCCAGCTACCTGGACGACGAGGTGGCCTGGTACCCCAACCTTGGGGCTGGGGCGTTCGGTCCGATGCAGCTCATCTCCCTCCAGGTCGACGGCCCGGGCGGCCTCCACGCGGCCGACCTCGACGGCGACGGGGACGCCGACGTCCTGGTGGCCAGCGAGGGCGACGACGAGGTCGTCTGGTTCGAGACCCTGGGCGGCGGCGCCTTCGGGCCGAAGCGGGTCCTCACCACCGAAGCGCGCTTCGCCACGTCCGTGTACGCGGCCGACCTCGACGGGGACGGCGACCTCGACCCGCTCTCGGCGAGCCCCGTCGACAGCAAGATCGCCTGGTATGAGAACCTCGGCGCCGGCGCGTTCGCCGCCCAGGAGGTCATCTCCACCGCTGCCGTGACCCCCCGCGCCGTGTACGCCGCCGACCTGGACGGCGACGGCGAAGTCGACGTGCTCTCCGCCAGCGCCTCCGACGATCGGATCGCCTGGTACCAGAACCTGGGGGGAGGTGCCTTCGGCCCGATCCAGACGATCACCACTGACGCCAACTTTGCCCAGTCCGTCTTCTCCGCCGACCTGGACGGGGACGGGGACCAGGACGTCCTCTCGGCGAGCCCCTTCGACGACAAGGTCGCCTGGTACGAGAACCTGGGGCTGGGCGCCTTCGGGCCCCAGCAGATCATCACCGACGCCGCCGATGGCGCGTCGAGAGTGCTGACCGCTGACCTCGACGGGGACGGAGACCCGGACGTGCTTGCGTCGAGCGTCAACGACGACCAGATCATCTGGTTCGAGAACTTCCTGATGCCGCCGGACTGCAACGGGAACGGCATCCCTGACTTCGAAGACCTGCTCGCCGGCACGAGCGACGACTGCAACGGCAACACGATCCCCGACGAGTGCGAGCTGCTGTCAGGAGCGGCGGCTGATTGCAACGGCAACGGCGTCCTCGACAGCTGCGAGATCGCCGCAGGCGCCGCCGACTGCGACGGAGACGGACGGCTAGACAGCTGTGACATTGCCACAGACCCCACCCTGGACCTGGACGTCAACGGGACGCTCGATCGCTGCGAGGCGGTCGGGACCACCTACTGCAACCCTGCGGTCCCGAACTCCACGAACCGCTCGGGGGTGATGACGCTCCTGGGCAGCGCCATCGCCTCGCAGAACGACCTGGAGCTCACCGCCCGCGAGCTCCCGCCCTCGACGTTCGGCTACTTCATCGTGTCGACGACCCCGGCGGCGATCGCCCCCATCCCGAACAGCGTCGGGACCCTCTGCGTCACGGGGAGCGTCGGTCGCGGCGTGGGCGGCGGCGTCCTCAGCTCGGGCGCCAATGGCGTCTTCCGCGGCGTCGTGGATCTCACCGCGATCCCCCAGCCCACCGGCCACGTCCCGGTCCAGCCCGGTGAGACCTGGCACTTCCAGGCCTGGCATCGGGACAGCCTCCTGGGCGGGCTGACGACGTCCAACTTCACCGATGCCGTCTCGGTCACGCTCCAGTGACGGCGCCACAGGCGCCTTGCCGGCCCTCAAGATCGACGGCGTCGCCGTGACGGACGGCTAGCGCCTGTAGATCTCAACCGTGGGTCCAAAGGACTGCGCCTGGAACAGGTCGAAGAACGTCAGCTTGTAGCCCGGCTGCGGGCGTTCACGGTGGAGGCCGTTGTGGATCGTCTTCACGCGACGCCACTCCGCGTCTCGATTGAGCGCGTCGAGCCACGCGTCACGGATCACGCCGAACGGGACCGGACGCACGTTGTATTTCTCGGAGACGGGGAGGACGGCGACCCGGGCGCTCGTTCGCTCCAGCATCTCGGACGCGACCGTCGCCCGCTCGGGCAGCGTCACCATCTGGTAGATCTCCTTCGTCGTCGTCTGGTGCAGGTTGAACCCGAGACGCTCCGCCGGTTCGTCGTCCCGCTCCGT
Organism: uncultured bacterium; assembly: GCA_905480285.1. GTDB lineage: Bacteria > Planctomycetota > UBA1135 > UBA1135 > Saltatorellus. The sequence goes on along the minus strand of CAJQPT010000220.1, from coordinate 3,998 downwards.
GAACTCGCCCGTCCGGCCGGGAAAGCCGCGTGCCTTGGGGTGCAGCAGCAGCCACTGGTACGTGTCCCATGGGCCGCGGGACCATGAAGAGCCGGCGTCGAGCACCTCGGGCCGTCCGAAGATCGGGAGGGCGTAGCTCGCGGTGGCGTGCACAGACGTCTCTCGGCCGACGTTCTCCTCCATCCAACGGGCAGCCTGGGTCAGCGTGTCGGGGCGGAGGCGGAGGCGAGTCGCCTGAAGCGACGCCACTAGCGCCACCGCGAGGCAGCCGCCGCCCGCGACCATCAGCACAGGCCCCACCCTCGGGAGCCCCGCCAGCCAACGGAACCCAGCCACCGCGCACAGGCAGGTCGCTGGCTGTAGCACGAGGTAGAACCGGGCATAGCTCAGGTCGTACGCGCCAAACAGCAGGAACGTCGGCGCCGCGAAGCCCGCGACGATCCAGAACGCCGGCGGCGCTCGCGAGGGACCGATCAGCACGAGGGCAAGGACCCCAAAGAGGGCCAGCCACAGGAGGAGCGGGTCGTACTGGCCGAGCGCCCTCCAGGCGACGCCAAATCCGTCCCCGGTGAACCTCTCCAGCGGGATCTCATGCCCGGAGATCTTGAGGTCGGCCTTGCCGCGCTTGTCGCGGACGGAAGCACGCCACTCCTTCAGGCGTTCATCGACGCGCGCGTCACCGACGGTGCCTTCGCGCTGCGCCTTGGCCTTGGCCACGGGCTGCTCCTGTCTGCCGTGCCCCTCATCAGCACGGACGTAGAACCAGGCGGCGCTCATGGCGACCAGCCCCGCGACGAGGCTGAGGTGCCAGGCCGTTCGCCCAAGCCGCCGAAGGGTCGTCGTATCGCTCTGCCGCCGGATCACGACGATGGCCGCGACACCGACAGCACCGAGCACGGAGAAGCCGGTGTGAAGCGTCCCAACCGAGGCCGCGCACGCGAGGCCCATCAAGGCCGCGCGGGAAACCGTCGGTCGTTCCGACCAGCGGATCGCGAGCCAGATGCCGAGCATCACGAACCCGGAGACCGGACCGTGAGGTCGCGCCTGTGCCGAATAGCAGAGGTGAAGGAGGGAGATGGCGACCATGAGCCCGCTGAGGGCGGCCCACCGCAGCCCCATGAAGCGCAGCGCGATGAGGAACGTCATGGGGACCGCGAGCGCCGACAGCAGCGCAGCGATGACGCGCGTGCGTACATGCAGCCAGCGCACGGCTTCCAGGTGGGCCTCGAGAGGCGCACCGGCACCAGGGCGCTCCACGGCCGGGAGCGGCAGCGCGGCCACGATCGTCGCCACGAGGTGCGGGTACTTCCAGCCTGCGCGGTGGCGATCGGTGAGCCCCGAGCGGACCATCTCATCCGCCTGATTGACGATGTACGTATCGGGCTCGGGAGCATGGGGCAGACCGTGGTCCGCGCCGAGGACCCGGACCAGGCTCGCGAAGACGAACAACCCGAGCGCCCAGATCACGACCGCGGGGCGGCCAGGCTGCCCACCGCGGCGGTCTCCGCCGGCTCGCGGCGCGTCGACGGGCGGGTCCTGTTCAGCCACGCTTCCCATCCGAGTGCCGGCCCCCCTTCCGCGGAAGTCCCGCGTGGCTGGAGGACGTCACTGGCTCCGGCTTAGCCGAGTTGAACGCCGAGTCCATCGTCTCGTCACTGGCCATCACAGCCGTGTCATTGTCGGGGGCGAGTTCCAAGGTCGGGGCACCGTCAGCTCCGCGCTTGAGCTTACCGAGGAAACCCGGCAGCTCGGCCCCACGGGTCCATTCCATCGACGGGGCCTGGGGGGAGGTGACCCGTGGAGGGATTGCGAGGACCCGCTGCCTCCGGACCGACCCTTGCAAGCTCCGGCGCTCCCGCCGTTGGGGAGACAGGCCACCGGACTGGGCGTGCAGCCCCAGCGCCAAGATGAGCACGGCCCCCGCAGATACCGGTCGAGGCGCAAACGAGGCCGCAACGCCCCCTCCCCCACAGGACGAGGTCAGGCTTGACCGGGGTCAGTCGTCATCGATGTAGCCCAGGGCCTTCAGGCTCTGCAGCTCCTGGGCCGAGATCCCCTGCAGGCCAGCGCCCTTCTCGGTCGACCTGGCCGCGACCGCGCGCAGCTCGAGCCACCGCCTCCTGGCGACCTCGGTCAGCCGCGCGGTGAGGTCCGGATGATCCGCTGCGACGTCGCTGCGCTCTCCGGGGTCAACCTCGACGTCGTAGAGCTCAAGCGTTCCCAGATCCTGGTTCCAGATGGCCTTCCAGGGTCCAGAGCGCAGCGCGAGGTTGCGGTCGCCGCGCGCCTTGAGGGCGACGTGTAGCCGCTTGCTCGTGTTCACTCGCGTGGAGACGACGCGCGTCAGGACCTGCTCGGCGTTGCCGTCCGTGAGGTCGTCGAACCAGTCTCGGCCCTGGAGCTCGTCCATACCCTGAAGGGACGGTCCTGAGATCCCGAGGTACCCGATGACGGTCGGCGCGATGTCGACGATGGAGGACGCCTCCTTGATACGAGTGCCTCCAAACTGACCGCCAGGGAACCGCATGAGCATGGGCACGTGAACCATCTCCTGGTAGAGAGAGTGGTCGTGCTGCCAAGCACCGTGCTCGCCGAACTCGTCACCGTGGTCAGCGACGACAATAAGCAGCGTTTGGTCCCACCGGCCGCGCTCCCTGATCGCGTTGACGATCGAACGCAGGCGCCGGTCGGCCTCGGTAACGCTGAGCTCGTACAACGAGTAGATGTCCGCTTGCCGATCGATGAGGCGATCCAGGAACTTCTGCTGCTCCTCGGCGAAGTCCACCGGGGGACCCGACCAGTTGTCCTGGTAGCTCTGGCGCGCGATCGCGCGGAAGAACTTCATCTGCCGGTCATACCACCGGCAGAGTTCGACCGACTCGCTCGAGGCGTTGGGGCCAGACAGGGCGGGAAGCCGCTGCGGGTCGTGGGGCTCCGTCGTGTGGACGTAGAGGAACATCGGGAGCCCCGGCTCCAGCCCGCTGATCCAGTCACGAATGTGCTCCGGGTCAGGCTGGTTGGGGCAGTGGACGCTCGACTCGTACCCGCGGTCGAGCCCGGCCAAGGGCCCCGCAAAGGGGTTCTTGTAGCGCGCCCCGGTCTGGAAGCCATTGGCAGCCAGCCCGGCAGCGAGCGTCGGGGTCGAGCTCCGAAGTCGATCATCGTGGTCGACGATGCCGTGTGCGGCCACGTGCAAACCCGTGACCAGCGACGCAACGGAAGGCAACGTCCAGGGCCCAGCCGAGTACGCGTTCTCGAAGACGACCGCGTCCTCGCTCAGCTCACGCAGGAAGGGCGTCGGGTCTCGCTCATCCTCGCGATCCACGAGGCTGGTGAAGTCCGCGCGCAGGGTATCGACGAGCAGAATCACCACGTCCATGCTCCGACGGGCCTCCGCGGTCGGCGCCGGAGTGGCCCCGGGAACCGGAGCGGATCGACCGTCAGCACCGCAGCCGGCGAGGACGGGGAGGACGGCGAGAGCCTGGGCCGCGAACCGGCCCGCGGGTAATCCGCCCCAACGGGGCCTTGGGGTGGGAAGGGGCGGGGTCGATCGGCGCTTCGGTACGTAAGTCACCGCAACAGCCTAGCAAGCCACCTGGCGTGTCTGCCGGCGGAGGCCAAGCTGTGGCGCCTCGGCCGGTGTCATTCGCGTGACCTCGCTCGCAATGAGGCCGTATCACCGCTGGCCTCACCGCATCTATGCGCTTGGCGCGCGCGTGTTCCAAGCGGCGAGGTCCACTCGGACCGAAGATGCACGGGGGAGCAGATGGCGCCAAGCTGGCCCGGGGAGTGTGCCTGGGTCGGGCGAGACCCTCGCTCCTCCCGAGCGGCCCCTCGCCGCTGGCAGCGCGCGGTGGGAGCGACATCCGGGCTCCCCCACCATCCGGATCTCCGGCGATCTAGCTCCCTAGGAGCCCCTTGTGCCCCTGCCCCTCGTGACGGCCCACGCCGTCCAGCTCCGCTCCCGTGGCGTCGACCTCGGCATCGCCGATCAGGTC
>CAJQPT010000219.1 GCA_905480285.1 uncultured bacterium | reverse complement strand
CGCATCGGCTTCAAGCGCTCCGACGTGGTGACGCGCGAACTCTAAGCCACGCCAGTTCTTCTATCGGACCTTGGTCCGAGTCGGTCATCGGCTTCCAGAGGGCCGGGCGCGGATCCGTCGTGTCGAGGGACGGTTCGGACCCGACGGAGCGGCACAGGTGGAGATGCCACGAGGCGGTTGACTATCCTGCCCGCCAAACCCCTCCCGGACTCCACTGCCCCCAAACCACCCTCCATGAAGAAGCACGCCCGACCATCTTGACGATGGTCACCATGATCCTCTGCACGTTGGCGCTGACCCTACAGCTGGATGATGCTCGCAAGGACCGTTACGGATTGTTCGAGGACCTCATCGAGCAGTCCTGGAAGATCCAGGGCGACATGAACGGCCTGTGGCAGGAGGGCGCCGATGGGCATCTCGTCCGCTCGCTGCCGGAGGAGTACGCACCCAGCGTCCGGCAGCTCCTGCTGGATCTCAGCGCCCGCGTGGGCAAGCTCGAAGCGGCCGATTGAGCCGGCCGGCCCGGGTCGATGGCCCGTCGCCAATCCCGCTCGGGGGATCAGCGATTCAAGCTATGATGGCCTGTGCTTGGTTGGGAGTGGGGGAGGAACCCTGGGCTCGCGAAGGGAGTCAGTTGTCGTGCACGAGGGGCGCCCTCAGTGAGGTTACGACTGCGTGGAGGCAGAACGCGAACCACGCGAGATTGGCTCGGCCCGCCCATACCTGTTCCGCGAGGGAACCGCTCGCCTCTTGGACATGAAGCACGAGCGCGACGAGCGAGCCTGGAGCGGCCACAGCCACAAGGAGTGTCCCTCCCAGCTTCCCGAGGTCCAGGTCGGTTGCCCTCGTCATGAGTGCCCATGGCCCCATGAAGCGCGAGCGGCCCTGGAGGTCTAACAGGAGCAGGACTCCAAGGGTCAAGAGCGTCACCGCGGCGTAGAGCATGCCGCGATGGTGGCTGAAGCTCAGGTAGTAGACCGGGAACCCTACGTTGACAGCTGCCACGATAACGACTCGACGGGACGCCAGTCTTGCTTGAGAGAGCGACGCCGTGCAGAGCGCGTGGGCGACGATACCCCCGAGGGCAAGAAGCGCCGCAGCCGTTTCGATCGAGGCGATGTTCACGAGGAGTAGCAAGGCGCCGAAGGCCCCCACCGCACGCTTGCGGCTGGACCACCACTGGCTCAGCGCCTCTTCCGCGATGCTCTTAGTGCCCTTCTCACCCTCGATACGAGCTGTCTTGCGCAGGGCAAACCGCAGCGTCAGTCCAATGACCGAAAGTACAGCGATGGGAATTGCGATAGGCATCAGCAGTCCCTTGGGCAGGATGCCCTTTGCTGCGAGCGTGCCAGTGGCTCCCGCTCTGGCAAAGCCCAGCGGAAGAAGCGCCGGGCCCATGACGGAGGCCGCGACGTTGCTCAGGCCGGTCCAGTCGGCGAATCGAAGGACTAAACCCGTGGGCGGTGCGCCGTCTGCACGCGCGTCCTGCGTAGCGTCCCGTTCTGCTAGCCGAGCTCGAACGGCTCGAGCCATGGCCTCTGTGCTGGGCAGATCCATGCGCAGCGCCCTGCGGAGTGCCGCGTCCTCGATGCGTTGTCCTTCACCGTTCATCATCCCTGGATCTCCTCGCCTCTCATTCGTTCCCGCAGCATGTCCCTCGCCCGGGCCGCTCGTCTCTCGACGGCCTTCTCCGTCAGGCCAAGAATGGCCGCCGCTTCAATGCCCGTGTGTTCGTCGAGATAGCGCACGAGAACGACTTCGCGCAGTGCTCTCGGCAAGCGATCAATGGCCTGACGGAGGGCCTGGTCGCTATCCGGGGCTGGGGCATCAACCTCGGCGACGTTGGAAAGCTCGCCCTGGTCCACGGAACGCGGCGCCGATCGCGTCCTGCGGAAATGGGCTGCCGCGAGATTCCTTGCAATGCCGCGTAGCCAAGCGCCCACGGCAGCTTGATCCTCCACGTTCCGATGGAAGCGTCCCTCACGGAGCCCAAGCCAGGCCTCCACGAACACCTCTCCTGTGAGTTCGTGGGACATTCCTCGACCCAAGCCGCGCGCCAAGAAGAGGCCCACGAGCGGCCCTCGCCAGCGGGCGATCAGGGCGTCCAGGCTCTCTCCCGTGAAGGAGGGGGCTCTGGGTGGGGCCGAGGGCTCACGGTTGCCATTGGATCGGCGACCCGTGCATCCCCCATCAAAATACAAGAAAGCCGTCGACGGATAAGCAACCCGACCCGCGGCTGCGAGCCAGGAGGCCGACCGCGCCGCGGCCACTGCCGCCTGGGAGCAGGCCCTCACCACGGAGGATAGCTGGTTCACCGAGTGCTGGAGCTTTCGGCGGCGCCGCGGCGCGAAGGGGATCGACGGTGACGGCCTGACGGAGGGTGAGTGCCCGAGCTGTGGCGCGACGCTGGAGATCAACCCGTCGGCGCGCTGCACCCACTGCGAGTGCCTGACAAAGAGCGGGCGCTTCGACGGGGTGCTGGCCGAGATCGACCAGGCCAGCGAGTGGAGCCCCGAGCGGGAGGACGACATCCCCGGGCTCGCGCGCTACGCCGAGCGCGACCCGGGCATGAGCGCGCAGCAGCTCGAGGACCGGGCGCCGGTGGCATCTTGGCGCAAGTGCGCGGCGGATCACGCGGGCGATGTGGGGCCGCTGAAGCGGCTGGCCGGAGACACGCTGCCCTCCATCGCGCGCAAGCCACTCCGCTGGCCGTCAGGGCTTCAGGAGCTTCCCGAAGCCGGCCAGCTCCAGCTGGCGGAGCGCGAGCCGCTGCCGGGCTCCCTCGCGAATCAGGGTCGGCGGCCCTCCGAGGCGCACCATCGGGCTGGCCGGGGCGGGGCTGCGACGACGCTGGGCGAGCGGGATGCGTGAGTCGTCGATGAGAGCCGTGACGGCGCCGCCCCGGAGCGCCGGCGGGAGCTGGCTCGCCAGCACCGCGTTGCCGGTACCGGAGGCGTTGGCCGAGGTCACGAAGAGGGTGCGGCCCGCGGCGCGCTGGTGTACGAGCACCTCGTCGAGCAGCGATCCCAGCCCCACGAAGACGGCCAGGGTCTCCGTCGTCCCCACGCCCTCGGGCGTGGGCGGCGCGCCGTGCCGGCGGGTGCCGATCAGTCCCATCGTGGCGGTCAGCTCCGAGAGCTCGGGGTCCGCCAATCTGGCGAGCTCCTGCAGGTGGCGTCGGCCCTCGTGGAGGGCGCTTCCGCCGACCGACAGGGCGCGGGAGCGGTCCCGGCCCTTCAGCTCGAAGATGCGGTCGACGCCGGCGGCCGATCTGGCCGCCGCCACGTAGCCGACCGGGCAAGGGGCGACGATGACGCCGTCCTCGTCGAGGGCGTCGAGCAGCGGGCCCAGGTCACTCGGGGGCACACTCATGCGCGTGCCTGCCTCGCCCTCGTGACCTTGGGACGCTCGACCGGCTGAGCCTGCAGCACCTGCAGCACCTGCCTGGTCCGAGGGAGCAGCTCCCCCTGGTGTGCTGGAGAGCGCTGCTCGTCCAGCTGCTCCAGCTGAGCCTCGGCTGCAGCGCCCGGCAGCAGGCGCTCTAGATCGACCCGGGCGCTGCCCGAGGCATAGGCCTCGGCCTTGATCATGTCGCGGATCGTAGCCGCGGCCTCGCGGCTCAGTTCGACGCCGAGCCCACGGGCCACCTCCTCGACGACCCGGGTGCTCGCCAGATGGGTCAGCTCCACCCGGCGGGGGACCTTGAGCACACCCTCTGCGTCGTAGGGTTGGAAGGCCTCAGGCGCGACGAAGGGCGTCCCCGTCGAGATGGAGTTCACCCCGGTCCCGACGAAGGGGTCCGTGACCCGCCGCGGCATGTCCAGGACCGCGGCCGCAGCGCGGGCGGTCTCGACGATCCGCTCG
>CAJQPT010000218.1 GCA_905480285.1 uncultured bacterium | reverse complement strand
CCGCTATCAGGACCTTGACGACACCAACAGCACCGACGTCATGGACATCGGCGCCAACTACTACGTCGACGGCCACGCGATGAAGTACATCATCAACTGGACCTCGGTGGGCAGCGACGCTGGCGACACGGACCTGATCCGCATCGGCTTCAACGCCGGCTTCTGATCCGATGGATCGGGCGGGCCCTTGGGCCGGCCCTATCCAGGATCCACGAAGAGAGCCCCGCGCAGTCCTGCGCGGGGCTCTCTTCGTGTTTCAGACTCTCGCGGGCGAACTCAGGGGCGGGGCCCCATGCGGAAGTCGACAAACTCCGCGCCGCACGAGGTGCATCGCTGGACCCTCGATGCGTTTGTCCACAGGAACCAGAGTGGATAGGCCGCCACGGCGATCGAGAGACCGTAGGTCAGAGGTGCGAGGCCGATCGCGAGCGCCAGCCACAGCAGGCCCATCAGAGCAGAGGAGCGCGAGGCCTCCATGCGCAGCTTCAGCCCCGACGAGCCGCAGTTGAGGCAGTGCTCGATGGTGCCGTCCTCCTTTCGATGGCTGAGGTCGAGGTCGATTCGCTCATCGCAGCCCTCGGCCTCGTAGTAGCTCCGCAGGGAGAACGGCCCATCCACCTTCCAGGAGATGAGTTCGCCCTTCCTCGAGGGGTGGGGCAGCCGGATCTCGCTCCAGCGGATGACTTGCTCGTTGATCGGCAAAGGAATGGACGGTTCGTGAGGTCCGGTCCCGATCGGGGATCCGGAGGCGCGACGCGCGGAGAGCGGGCCTGGGGGAGAGGGGCCTCGCTCGGAAGCTTACCCCCATAGGGCCCGGGTCGAGCCCATTTGCCGGGGAGTGGCGACGCCGCGGGCGCCGGAGGGGGGCGCCGGGATACACTCCGACGTCATGACCGACTCCAGCCAGAGCCCTCTCAGGGTCTTCATCACCGGTGGAACCCGGGGGATCGGACGCGCTATCGCGCTGCGATTCGCCCGGGAAGGCGCCATGGTGGCCGTTGCCGCTCGAACCTCCGCAGATCTCGACGCGATCGTCGCCGAGATCGAGTCAGCAGGCGGCCAGGGAGACGCCTGCCAGACCAACATGCGGGACCACGGATCGGTGGAGGCCGCGGTGTTCCGCGCTGTCGACTTCTTCGAAGGGACGACCGACATCGTCGTGAATTGCGCTGGCCTGGTGGAGTTCAAGCCCTTCGATGAGCTGGGCGTGGATGACTGGGAGCGTGCCCTCGCGGTGCACCTGACGGGTCCTTTTCTCGTGATGGCTGAGGTGCTCCCGTCCCTGCGGGAGAGTGAGCGGGCCCACGTGTTCAACGTCGGGGCGCATCTTGCGGGTCAGCCGGGGCCCGGGCAGTCGCTCATGGCAGCCTCCAAGGCCGGGGTCGAAGGGATGTCCCGCGGGCTGCGTGCTGATCTGGGGCCCGAGGGAGTCCGGGTCACGACGGTGCTCCCAGGCTACGTGGATACGCCCGGGCTCGGCCCCTGGAAGGAGACGCTGGGGGGCGCTGCGGTCACCACGTCGGAGGCCGTTGCCGACGCGATCTGGGACGCGTATCAGGCCGAGGCAGCACCCGACGAGATCTCGATCTGCTGACGTTCCGAGCCTCTTTCGAGACATGCGTGTGGCTCGACGCCACACGAAATCTCATTCGGAGCAGGGACGACAAAACAGTGGAGGTATCGCGCATGCGGGGCCTCCGGAGGCCGATGACTCTCTGAGCCGAGCCGGGTACTGCGTTGTTTGGATTGGGTTTCCACCCTTCGGAGCAGCGCGAGATCCGGCTCTTACGAGAGTCCCTTGAACCGGAGGCCCCCCATGAAGCACTCATACGATCACGACAACGCCGCGAAGCTGGTCCCCCTGCTGGAGTCCATCTTCAACGAGGTCGCAGACCGCCGTCGCGCAATCCGTGAACTAGAGCGGACGCTCAAGGCCATGAAGCTCGAAGGCTGCTCCTCGACCGCGACGGGGAGCGTGGTGGCTCGACTGGCCACGCAGCGCCGGGAGCTCCGGCTGACCTCGAAGGAGTTCGAGCGTCTCGGCTGCGCAGTGGACGAGCACAACCCGAACCGGGTGTTCATCCCCGGCGCCAACGGCGGCCTCGAAGGCGGCTTCCACTGGCAGGCTGGTGAGTCAACGGTCCAGAACAACGCGCCGGAGCACAGCACCTTCTGACGCCACACCTCCTGACGCGATCAAGGTCCCGAACTCTTCGGGCTTCTGACCAACGCGGGCCCCGCCTCCCTCCTGGGGAGACGGGGCCCGCGCGCTTGGGTGACAGGTCCCCGGGCTCGTCGGAGTCAGCCCGTCAGGGGCGCGTGCCGTCGCTTCCGCCGGGGCTTCCGCCGGGGCGCCCCTTGGAGTCAGCGGCCGGCGGAGTCGCGCCATCCGTGGGCTTTCGGGCCTTCTTGACCTTCTTGGGCTTCGTCGGAACCTGGGTCGGTTTCGGGCGATCTGTCCCGTCACCGCCAGAAGCCTGCTTCTTGCGTGCGTCCTGGGCGCGCTGAGCGTCGAGGTCCGCCTGCTTCTTGCGGGCAGCGGCGGTGCGTGCCTCGGCGCTCTGCTGGGCCTGCTTCTGGCGCGCGTCCTGGGTGCGCTTGGCGTCCAGCTCTGCCTGTTTCTTGCGGGCTTCTTGGACCCGCTGCGCCTCTGCGGCCTTCTTGCGCCCGTCTTGAATGTCCTTCACCGCGCGGTCGAGGTCCGTCGCGATGGGGTATCCCCTGCTGGAGAGCAGCCCCCGATACAGGAGCGTGAACTCCTCCTCGGAGAGGCGCTGGTCGGCGTCGGCATCCTGGCTGTTGAATGACGACACGGTCAGACCGCCGCGCCGGGCTTCTGTCAGAGAGATGGCCCCGTCCTGATTGGCGTCCAGCTTCTTGAAGGTCCGCTGCGCGAGTTCGAGGGTGGCCGGAGGCCGGTCCTGAGCCGGAGCGGCGGGAGCCTGGGTGGCGCTCAATAATGCTCCAGCCAGGGCGGCCGCGAGGATCTGTGGGTTCCGGATGCTGTTCATCATGGCGATCGGGTGTGGGGTCCGAGGACGTCCTGCTCACCAGCAGGAAGCGTGCCAGGCTGGAGCCTCCCCACAGGTTACGGGATGGGCGGTCAGGTTCGGCGGCTTCCGGAGGGTGTCCCAGCGGGAGGTCCCTGGGACCTCGTCTGGAGTCACTCTCGACCTGTGTGATCCACGCAGACTTCCACCGAGAGCGCGTGGACGGAGCTTCCGTCCTCGCGGTACAACGGCGATTCGCAGCCGGGGCGCGGTCCCGGCGAGCACCCCCAACCCCTCGCGAAGGCCCCCCCGCCCATGATCGCAACCCCCGAACTCGCGCCGCTCTTCGATGGTGTGGAGGCCCGCAAGGCCGCCACCCGGAATGCGTATGGCGAGGCGCTGCTCGAGCTTGGCGCCTCCAATCCGGACGTCGTCGTCCTCGACGCCGACCTCTCCGGATCAACGAAGACCAAAGCCTTCGGCAAGGCGCACCCGGACCGCTTCTTCAACATGGGCGTCGCCGAGGCCAACATGATCGGCGTGGCGGCGGGTCTCGCCTCGCAGGGCAAGGTGGCCTTCGCCAGCTCCTTTGCGATGTTCGCGACGGGCAAGGCCTTCGAGCAGATCCGCCAGAGCGTCTGCGTCCCCGAGCTCAACGTCAAGATCTGTGCGACCCACGCCGGCCTCACGGTCGGCGAGGACGGCAAGTCCCACCAGATGCTCGAGGACGTCACCATCATGCGCGTGATCCCGGGCATGCAGGTCATCGTCCCCGCCGACGCCGTCGAGGCTCGCCAGGCGGTCCTCGCAGCAGCGGAGATTCCGGGACCCGTCTACGTTCGCCTCTCGCGGGCGTCCACTCCGATCGTCTTCTCCGAGGACTATCGCTTCGAGTTCGGCAAGGCGGCGATGCTGCGCGAAGGCGGGGACCTCGCGATCGTCGCCATGGGCGTGACGGTCGCTGCGGCCATCGAGGCCGCGGACATCCTCTCCGGCATGGGGATCGAGGCGCGCGTGCTGAACATGTCGACGATCTCCCCCTTGGACCGCGACTCGATCGCCAGCGCTGCCCGTGACTGCGGCGCCATCCTGACCGCCGAGGAGCATCAGGAGAACGGCGGCCTCGGTGAGGCGGTCGCCCAGGCGGTGGTCGGGACGCACCCTGTGCCCATGGAGATGTGCGGAATGAGCGGCTCCTTCGGGCAGAGCGGTACGGGAGACGAGCTCCTCGCCCACTACGGACTGGATGCTGCGGGCCTCGTGGCGCGCGCCCAGCAACTCCTCAATCGCAAGCAGGCCTGAATCCATGACGCTCTCCCAACAAGACCGGGCTGCCGTCGAGACCGCTGCTCGACAGATTCGCATCGACACCGTCCGGATGGTGCACGCTGCTGCGTGTGGGCACCCGGGCGGACCCATCGGCATGGCCGACTTCATGGCGACGCTCTTCACGCGTCACATGAACCTCACGCCAGAGACCCTGAACCAGCCCGACCGAGACCGCTTCGTGCTCGGCAACGGGCACACCTGCGCGGGGTACTACTCGATCCTCTCCCAGAAGGGGCTGATCCCCAGGGATGAGCTGCTCACCTTCAGGAAGATGGGCTCCCGCCTTCAGGGGCACCCGCACCGAACACCGGATATGGGGATCGACTTCTCCACCGGTTCACTCGGCAACAGCCTCTCGGTCGCTCTCGGCATGGCGCTCGCGGCCAAGTCCAACGGCTGGGACTCGCGGATCTACAGCGCGTCCTCGGACGGAGAGAGTCAGGAGGGCCAGATCTGGGAGGCGGCCACCGCCGCGGCCCACTACGGGGCCTCCAATCTCACGGTGCTGGTGGACTTCAACAACGTCCAGATCGACGGCTACATGCGCGACGTCATGGACGTTCGCGACCTCCGCGCAAAGTACGAGGCCTTCGGCTGGCATGCCCTGGACGTCGACGGACATGACATCGACGCCATCGACGCGGCGCTCGTGGCCGCGCGTGAGGAGACCGAGCGTCCCACCGCTCTCATCTGCCACACCCTGATCGGCAAGGGCGTCTCCTTCATGGAGAACCAGCCCGGATGGCACGGCGTGGCGCCTGGGGATGAGGACGCTCGCAGGGCGCTCGTCGAGCTGGGCATCGAGGGTGCCGAGCTCGAGGCCATGATGGCCTGAGCAGGGTTCCTGGTGGGTGGTGATCCATATCACGGCTCCTCGGCCCGAGCCCAGGGCTCGGGCCAGGCTGCGATCGCGATCTTCGCGCTCGGGATGATGTCGGGAATGCTGGTCTTGATGATCGCGTTCCTGCTGTTCCCCGAGCCCGAAGACCCCGCGACCGCCGAGTTCGAGGCGGTGCAGGACTTCGCGCGCCGGCACTTCGTGCGCGAGATGGCGTCGGACGAGCTGGTCACTCGCGCGCTCTCGGGCATGCTCGACGGCCTCGACCCCTATTCGCGCTACTACGATGCCGAGAGCTCCGAGCAAGCGAGGCGAGAGATCGACGGCGACTTCCGGGGGATCGGGGTGGTCTTCAGGTCTCCGATTTCCCGGGGGCAGGTCCTGTTTCCGCTCACGGGCTCGCCGGCTACGAGCGCGGGGGTGCGGGTGGGGGACCGCTTCGTGGAGGTGGATGGCACGGCCATCGAAGGCCTCTCCGGCCCCGAGATCCGTGCGCTCCTCTCCGCCCGCGGACGAAGTGAGATCGGGCTGCTCGTGGAGGGTCTCGACGGGGAGCTGCGAGCCGTCGTGATCGAGCCTGCGATGCTGCTGGACCCCACCGTCCGGCACGCAGGGATCCTGCGCGCGGCTCCGGCCACGGGCTATCTCGCGGTGCGGTCCTTCAGCCATCGGACGGCGGAGGAGTTCGACGCGGCGGTGCTTGCGCTCAGGGAGCAGGGCGCCGATTCGCTCGTGGTGGACCTGCGCTTCAACCTCGGCGGTGTCCTTGATGCGGCGGTCCACATGGCGTCTCGCTTCATCGGCGAGGGGGTGATCGTGACCTCCGAGGGGCGGACCCGCAGCGCGTCCTACGAGGCGGGCGAGATCGAGGCCCTGTTCGAGGGTATGGGCCTGGTCGTGCTCGTGGACGGAGACACGGCGAGCGCGAGCGAGGTCTTCGCTGGCGCGCTTCAGGACTACCGGCGTGGGGTGGTCGTGGGGGCGCCGACCTATGGCAAGGGGATGATCCAGATGACCCAGTCCTTCCCACGCTTCGGGAGCCGGGCAAAGGTCACCAGCGGCTACTACTACTCGCCGAGCCGCCGCAACTTCGAGAAGAGCGCGGACCCGGACCGGACCAGCGGGATCCTCCCCGACCTGGTCGTGGAGATCGACCCTGAACAACGCGATCAGATCCACGGCTGGATCGCCCGCTACGATCCTCCGGAGACGATGCTCGGGGAGCTGGAGGCGTGGGCGGCTTCAGAGGGCGGCGTGGTCCTGCCTGAGGCTCCGCGTGACCCGCAGCTCGACGCTGCGTGCGCGCTCCTGAGAGGAGAACACCCCGCGCCCGCGCGACGGCGCGGGCGAGGAGACTGAGCCGAAGGGGTCCATATGGGTAGAGATCTGATCCTCGGGATCGAGTCGTCCTGCGACGAGACCGCGGCTGCGGTCGTCGAGGCCGGCGTCGAGGTCCACTCGAACGTTGTCTTCAGCCAGGCCGCGGAGCACGCACAGTTCGGCGGCGTGGTCCCCGAGGTCGCCGGGCGCTCACACCTCGAGGCGATCTTGCCCGCCATTGACCAGGCGCTCGCGGATGCCGGCATCGAGCTCGGTGACCTGGCGGGCATCGCGGTCACCGCTCGGCCGGGCCTCATCGGTTCGCTCCTGGTGGGCCTGTCCGCAGCGAAGGCTCTCTGCTGGTCGACCGGGCTGCCGCTGGTGGACGTGGACCACATCGAGGCCCACGTCTATGCGGCCACGATGGAGGAGCCTGACGCGGTGCACTTCCCTTGCCTCGCGCTCGTGGTCTCGGGCGGGCATACGGCGCTCTACGAGGTGCGCTCGCCCCTCGACATGACCCGGATCGCGACGACGCTGGATGACGCTGCGGGGGAGGCCTTTGACAAGGTGGCCTGGCTCCTGGGCCTGGCGTATCCCGGCGGCCCGTCGGTGGCGCGTTTGGCGCTGGAGGGGCGTCGTGACGCCATCGCCTTCCCTCGCTACTTCCCCAAGCGGAAGCCGGGCGCGGAGCAGCGGGCCATCGGCTTCTCGTTCAGCGGGCTCAAGACGGCGGTCCTGTATCACCTCAGGGGCGGCGACGCGCTCCAGCCGACCCCGCCCCCCGACGAGATCCTGGACCGGGCGGACGTGGCCGCGTCCTTCGAGGAGGCCGTCGTGGACACGCTCGTCACCCAGACCCTGCGCGCTGCGGAGCAGCGCGGGGTGGGTCAGGTGCTCGTGGCCGGAGGGGTCGCCTGTAACCACCGACTCCGGGAAGTGATGCACGCGCGTGGGGCGGCGCAGAACGTCCGGGCCTTCTTTCCCTCGCCGGCCTACTGCACCGACAACGCGGTGATGATCGCCGGGCTCGGCTGGCGACGGCTCGAGGCCGGGCTGGTCGCTGGGCTGGACGTGGACGCCTCTCCCCGGTCGCTCGACCGGTGAAGGCTCGCCCCGCCCTCGGGGCGGCGGCGTGGCCCCGGCGAGAGGCGCCGGGATTCGCATGGGCCCTTCCGTGGAGGGATCCAGTTCAGGGAGCACCCCCCCGGCCTTGCCGCCCCGGTAGAATCGGCCCCCGCTGTGGATAGGCGCGCTCTAGAAGTCCTCCTTCGGTCCATTCAGGACGGAAAGGTCACTCCCGAGGAGGGCGTCGGCTCTGTTCTCGATGCCTTCGGTCGCGCCGGGCAGCTCGATCTGGGCCACTCTCGGCTGGATACGGACCGTGAGGGTCGTTGCGGGCACGCCGAGGTGGTGTACGGCGAGGGCAAGTCCCCCGAGGAGCTCGTGGAGATCTGCAGCGCGCTGCTGGGGGCCCATGGCCGCTTTCTTGCCACGCGAGTGCAGCCTGCCGGGCGCGCCGCCCTCTCGAAGTCCATGGAGGTCGAGGTCGACGATCGGGCGGCGACGGTCACGGGCGGCGAGCTGCCGGAGGCGACGGGCGACGTGGTCATCATCAGCGCGGGGACGAGCGACGCGCCGGTGGCCAGGGAGGCGGCGACGACCGCCCGCTTCCTCGGCTCCATCGTGGAGCAGATCCCGGACGTCGGGGTCGCAGGGATCCACCGGATCCTCTCCGTCGCGCCTCGGATCCAGGAGGCCAACGTGATCGTCGTGGTCGCGGGCATGGAGGGGGCGCTGCCCAGCGTCGTGGGCGGGCTCGTGGACCGACCTGTGATCGCCGTTCCCACCTCCGTGGGCTACGGAGCCAGCCTCGGGGGTGTCGCAGCGCTCCTCGGCATGCTCAACTCCTGTGCGTCGGGCGTCACCGTCGTCAATATCGATAACGGGTTCGGCGCTGGTTTCGCCGCGGCCCAGATCAACCGTCAGATCGTGCGAGCCGCCCAGAGCGGTCGCTCCAGAACGTCATGAGTGTGGAAGAGAACGGTGCGCGGGCCTGGCTCGCGCTGGAGAACGGGCTGGTGGTCGAGGGTCGCTCGGTCGGCGCGAGCGGCGAGGTCAGCGGTGACCTCGTCTTCAACACGGCCATGACCGGCTATCAGGAGATCCTCACGGACCCCTCCTATGCCGGCCAGGGGGTCGTGATGACGTATCCGCTCATCGGGAACTACGGGATCGCGGACGAGGACATGGAGTCCTCGAAGTGCTGGGCAGAGGCCTTCGTGATGAAGGAGCTCTCCACCATCGCGTCGAGCCACCGCTGCACGGAGACGCTCGAGCACTGGCTTGATCGCCACGGCGTGGTCGCCATCGACGGCGTCGACACGCGCCAGATCACCAAGGCGATCCGAGAGCACGGCTCGCTGCGCTTTGTTCTCAGCACGGAGGACAGCGACCCCGAGTCACTCGTGGCCAAGGCCAAGGGCGCGACCTCAACGGACGGTCGAGACCTCGCCAGCGTCGTCACCTGCGCTGAGACCTATCAGTGGTCCTCCGCCTTTGATGAGTCCTTCCCTGAGCTCGAGGCGCCCTGGTCCGGGGACCGCCTGCGCTGCGTGGCCTATGACTTCGGCGCGAAGCGCAACATCCTCCGCAGCCTCGTGCACTCGGGCTTCGACGTCACCGTCGTCCCTGCGTCCACCCCGGCCAGCGAGGTGATCGCGATGGCGCCGGACTGTGTCTTCCTCTCCAACGGGCCCGGGGACCCCGCCGCCGTGGACTACGCCATCGAGAGCGCTCGCGAGTTGGTGCAGGCCCTGCCCGTCTTCGGGATCTGTCTCGGCCACCAGATCCTGTCCCTTGCCCTGGGAGCCAAGACCAAGAAGATGCCCTTCGGCCACCACGGTGCGAATCACCCCGTTCGCGACGAGGAGACCGGCCGCATCGAGATCACCTCCCAGAACCACAGCTACGTCGTCGACGACGCCGAGCTCCCCGAGGACCTGGTGCCGACCCACTGGAACCTCAATGACATGTCCCTCGCGGGCATGAAGCACCGCACGCTGCCGGTCTTCAGCGTCCAGTACCACCCCGAGGCCGCCCCCGGTCCCGGAGACTCCGCTCACCTCTTCGTCCGCTTCCGCGAGCTTGTCGAGCGGCAGCAGGCCAGGGCCTGAGCGCCGCGTCCGCGATGCGCCGGTCACTCCTAGCCCTCGCCTTCGCGGCTGCCCTCGGGGGCTGCGCCGAGCCGGAGGTGGAGCGTCCGAACGTGGTCTTCATCGTCTGCGACACCCTGCGGGCCGATCGGACCTCGACGTATGGACACTTCCGTCCGACGACGCCGAACCTGGACGCCCTGGCGGCCCGCGGCACGGTCTTCGAGCGTGCCTTCGCCATGTCCTCCTGGACCCTCCCGTCCATGAGCATGCTGATGACGGGCGAGGTCAAGAGCCTCGCGGATCCGTCGATCCTCCCGGATCACGTCCACATGGCCGAGAGCTTCCTCGACGCGGGCTATGACACGGCCGCCGTGGTCGCCAACCCCATCCTGAATGGCCGGCTCGGGTACAACCGCGGGATCGAGTCCTTCGAGATCGACCGTGCGGAGCAGATGTCATGGACGGCCGACGAGGTCCTCGGGAAGGGACTCCGTTGGATCGATGGCCGGGCCGGCGGCGAGCGTCCCTTCTTCCTCTGGCTTCACCCGGTGGATCCCCACCACCCCTACGAGCCGCTCGATCCGCGCGGGTTTGAGCCCGATGCCGAGGAAGCCGTCCGCGACGCCGCGCGCGCGGCTCTCGAGGCCCAGCGTGCGGACCACCCGGGGACGATGCTGGCGGATCGCCTGTCCGACGAGGACTGGGAGACCGTGCAAGGTATCCGGCGCCTGTATGACTCGGAGGTCTATCAGTTCGACCTGGCCCTCGGGCACCTCGTGGAGTCGCTCGAGGCGCGAGGCCTCCTCGAGTCGACGGTCATCGTCGTGACCTCGGATCACGGGGAGGGGCTCATGGAGCGACCGTCGCTCCCCGACCTCAAGCACCCAGAGGATGAGGCGCCCGACCTCTATCGCCGCCACGGGCTCATGCTCCACGACGAGCAGGTCCGGATCCCGCTGGTCCTGGCCGGTCCGGGGGTCCCCAGGGGCGTGCGCCGGTCCGATTGGGTCCAGCACATCGACGTGGTCCCCACGCTCCACGGTCTCTGCGATCTGCCCGTGAAGCGAGCCCAGCCGGGTCGCGCCATGTTCGACTCCGCCACCGCTGAGTCCGCCGCGTCCGGGCGCGCCGCGATCTTCGCCGTCTGCGCTCGCTCCCACTCGGTGACGGTGGATGAGCGTTGGCGGCTGCACCTCCCCAAGGAGTTCCGCCGCAAGAAGTTCGGGGTCCAGCCCGAGCTCTACGACCTGGAGGCCGACCCCGATGAGCGCCGGCCGATCGACGACCCTGCGCGCATCGAGGCCTTGACCGCGCTGATCCGTGAGTGGGAGCAAGCCCACGCCCCCGTCTCCCTCGGGGGAACCCTGGACCAATCCACCATCGATACGCTCCGCTCCCTCGGTTACGGGGGAGAGGTCGAGCGCAAGAACCTCCCCGCGGAGAAGGCCCGTTGAGTGTGCCGAGGGGAACCTCCGCCGCGGTGAGAGGGGGGCGTGGGGCCGCCCTCGGAAAGGGTCGCCGCCTCGCGGCCGCGCTCCTCGGGCTCGGACTCGCGCTCGGCTGTGTGAGCAGCGAGGCGCAGCCCGAGGGAGCCACCCCTAGAGGATCCCTCGACCGCCAGCTGACGCGTGCAGATGACGCGTTCGACGGGCGGGCCTATCAGCAGGCGCTCGACATGTACTCAGCCCTCTACCTCGCGGCTCTCTCCGGCGGATACGAGGACCTGGCGGCGGAGGCCGCGGCGCGGGCCTCCACGATCAACGCGCTGCAGGACGCGGTTGAGGAGAGCGACCGCTGGATGTCCTTCGCCGAGCGCTACGCCGAGGACAAGGGGATCGGGACCCGGAGCCGCGTGATGCTGGCCCGAGGCATCCGCCAGTGGAAGCTTGGCGAGAGCGGCGCGGCCCTGGTGACCTTCGAGGCGCTGGTGGAGGTCTGCGAGGATGCCGGGCTCGAGGTACGCGCCATGCAGAGCGCGAGCCTCTGTGCCCTCGTGACCGAGGGCGACGCGCAGCTCACCTGGAGCCTGAAGGCCATCGATATCTGCCAGGGGCTCGAGCAGCCCCGCTGGGAGGGCTCACTCTGGTCGAACCACGGCTGGCTGCTCGAGGCGCGGGGCGACTTCAAGGACGCTTCCAGGTGCTTCGAGCGCGCGCGAGCGCTCCTGACCGAGGGCGCGGCGTCGCCCATGGACCTCCTCCAGGTGGATTGGGCCCTCGGTCGGTCCCTACGACTGACCGGGCGTCTCGCGGAGTCGAGGGCGTTCCTGGAGCAAGCGGACCTCGGGGCGCGGGATCTGTACGCCGCGAACCCCTCGGCGCGACAGGCCGAGTGGCTCGGTCGCGCGTGGTGGGAGCTCGGCGAGTTGGAGTGGATCGAGGGGCGCGAGGAGGAGGCCCGAGCGCTCCTTCAGAGCGCGCGGCGCAAGCTCCTTGAGGCGGGGGTGGCGGACGCGGCGCCCGACCTCCTCGGTCGCCTCGACCAGCGGCTGACCGAGCTCGGCAGCCGCTAGCGGTCCCGCTCGAACCAGGCCAGGATGTGGAGCACCTTGCCGATGAGGTGGCTCGGCCGACGCGCGATGCCATGGCCCGCCTCGGGGATGCGCACCATGGCCGTCTCGACCCCCTGGATCTTGAGCGCCTGGTAGTACTGCTCCGACTCCGAGATCGGCGTCCTGAAGTCCTGTTCGCCCGTGAGCAGCATGGTCGGGGTGGTCACGTTCCCCACGCGGGAGAGCGGTGAGCGCTCCCAGTAGTGTTCGAAGTGATCCCAGGGGGCGCCGGGGAACCAGTACTGCCAGAAGAAGTCGTAGGCGTCCGCCGTGAGGGCGAAGGAGATCCAGTTGATGACCGGCTTGGCGACCACCGCCGCCTTGAAGCGGTCGGTGGTGCCCACGATCCAGGCCGTCAGGACGCCGCCGCCGCTGCCACCGGTCACGAAGAGTCGAGTCCGATCGATGATGCCGCGCTCCACGACCGCGTCCACCATGCTCATCAGGTCGTCGTAGTCCTGGCTCGGGTAGGCGTGGTGGATCCGGTTGGCGAAGCCCTCGCCATAGCTCGTGCTCCCGCGGGGGTTGCCGTACAGGACGACGTATCCCTTGGCCGCCATGAGCTGAAGCTCGAAGGTGAACGCCGGACCGTAGGCGGTGAACGGACCGCCGTGGATCTCGAGGATCAGGGGGTGCGTCTGGTCGGCTTCGAAGCCCGGCGGGGTGATGACCCAGGACTGCACCCGGAGGCCGCCGGCACCGGACTCCGTCCAGAGCTCCTCCACCGCGCCGAGCTCGACGGTCTCGCGCAGGTCAGCGTTGACGTCGGTGATCTGGCCGAGGTCCTCGCCGCGGCGAGCCAGGTGAAGCTCGCCAGGCCAGGCGGGGTCGCCGCCGATCCACGCCATGGTCCCGCCGGCCACGTGGAACTCGCCGCTGGAGTACGGGCGGCCGGAGCCCATGCCGTGGAGGCCGATGTCCAGGACCTCGACGCCGCCGCCGGCGCTGGTCACCCCGACGCGCGTCCGCCCCTCGTCCACGAAGGAGAAGTAGAGCTCGCCCTGATCGACGACGAGGCTCCCGGGGGAGCGGTCAAGCCCCGCGGTCAGGACCTTGCTCTCACCGCCGTCGAGGGGGCGCGCGTAGATCTCGCGCTGCTGGTGGCCTTGCCGCCGGTCGTCGAAGCCGGTCCAGAAGAGCGTCCCGGACGCTTCGTCGAGGGCCGCCCCGCCATCGGGTCCCTCGCGGAAGGTCAGCTTCGTGAGCTCGCCATCCGCGACGCGCAGGGACCAGAGGTCGGTGTCGTTTGGGTGGTCGTGGCGGTCTTCGCGCAGGTTCGCGCTGAACAGGAGCGTGCCCTCGTCCGCCCACATCAGGCCGCCGCCGTGATCGGCGGGGCCGTCCGTGAGCTGTCGGGGCGTCCCGCCCATGGCGTCCACCACGAAGACCTGACGGTCGGCGTCGTCGAGGTAGCCGCCGCCATCGGCCCGGTAGCGGAACTGCTGGATGACCTTGGGCGCCGGGGCCCACTCCGCGCCCGCGGGCTTCTTGGGCATCGAGGCCAACGGCGTGGCCTCGCGCGGGACGTTCATGGTGAAGGCGATCCGCTTGGAGTCCGGAGACCAGCGCACGGAGCCAGGGGACTCGGCGAGGCGCGTCACCTGCCGCGTGGTCCCGTCGTCCATCCAGCGCACGAACACCTCGGCGCCGTCCCCACCGGCGCCACGCACATAGGCGATGTAGCGGCCGTCCGGGGACCACCGGGCGCTGCCCACGCCGTCGAGGATCGGCCGGGAGTCGCCGGTCTCGACGTTGTGCAGCCAGACCTCCCGCCGTTGCTTGTCACTCATCACGTCGAAGCCGACGCGGGTGTAGAGGACCTGCGAGCCGTCGGGGGAGACGGTGGGGCTGGTGACCCCCTCGAGCTCGAAGAGGTCCATGGCCTCGAGCGGGCGGAGGCTCTGAGCCTCCTGGGAGATGGCGAGGAGGGTGAGGGTCAGCAGCATGGTGAGCTCGGTGGCCGGTCGGTGAGGGGAGATCAGCGCAGCGTGACGGTCGCCGGAGGAGGCGGGCCGGGGACGAGCTGAACTTGTCGTCGGTTCGGGGTGGGTGCCGGGGGCTCTTGGCCGGTGAAGACCTGAACCGCGCCCTCCCTTAGCGTGAGCTCTGCGAGGGCGGACAGGCTGTAAGGAGCGTGCACGAAGATGGGTGGCGCACCTGGCGCTGTGGCGACCGCGAACACCCAGGGCTCGAAGGCGGCGACCTCGCCCGCCGGGGCGGTTTGGAGGAGGGCCTCGAAACGCTCAGCCTGGTCGCGAGAGACCTCCTGCGCGACGGGGAGGGTGTCCCTCTGGGCTGACCTCAACTGCCCCGCCGCGACAAGCGCCACCAGCACAGTGGCGACGGCCGCGCCGAAGGGGCCCCGGCCAGAGCTCACGCCGGCGAAGACGGCGAGGGGGGCGACGAGGGTCAGGGCGTACCAGTCGTGGAAGCGGCCGGAGAGCGTGGTGATCGCGAACCCTGCGGCGGCCCATATGACGATGAGGAGGGCGGCGGATCGGCCTCCGGCGTCGGCTCTGCGCACCAG
>CAJQPT010000217.1 GCA_905480285.1 uncultured bacterium | reverse complement strand
CTACGCCTGGATGGAGGAGGTCGTGGCCGCCCGCCTGCGCCGCTACATGCGCGAAGCATGGGAAGGGGTCCGAGAGATCCAGGACGAGTTCGACTGCACCCTCCGGGCAGCCACGCACATCCTGGCGGTGCGTCGCGTGTCCGAGGCCGAGGCCGCCCGAGGCGTGTACGCCTGAGCCCGTACGGTCGCCTCGCCGCTGGCGCTGGTCACCGGTGCAGAGGTGGGCGGTGGCTTGGCGGGAGCGAGCCCTGCCGAAGAGCCGGCGCCGCCCCGGTTATGGCGCGGCGGTTATGACGCGGCGGGGCCAGCGCGGCGGGACTGCCACGATGCAGCCGCGGCGCCAGGGTCCCAGCACCTTGGGACGGTCCTTCACCGCCAGCACAACGAAGGCTCAAAGCAGGACCCCGTTCGGGTCCAGACTCACCGCCCTCAGCGGCCGCTCTGGGGCACGATCTGGTCCGCCTCTGCAGCGAAGCCTGACGCGCGGAGCACCTCGCGGGCCACTTGCAGGAGCGCCGCGTTGTCCCCCGCCAAGGCGGCGAGCCGCCGCGCCTCCGCGGCCGCCCCGTCCCGGTCGCCGGTCATGAACAGGACCTGGGCGAGGTGAGCCCGCAGGACCACAGGGGCCCCGTCGAGCAGGAGACCATCACGGATCACCTGGGCGCTCTCCTGGCCACGATTGAGCTCCATGAGCACGCGCCACAGCCGGTCCCTGGCGGACGCGAGCCCCGGGTTCATCTCCAGGGCGCTCCGCAGGTCGGCGATCGCGCCGTCGGGATCCCCAGCAAAGAGGCGCAGGACCCCGCGCTGGGCGACCAGAGGGGGCGCATCCGGGAGAACCGCCAGGCCTCCCTCGATCACCTCGCGGGCCTCCTCGAGGCGCTGCGACTGGGCGAAGAGCTCCGACAGGCGAATCCTGGCCTCGATGAACTCGGGGTTCAGCTCGATCGCCGCCCGAAGGTCCTCGATCGCACCGTCGGGGTCCCCGGCGATGAGCCGGAAGGTCCCCCGCTGGGAGAGAAGCGGCGGCGAATCCGGCGCCACGAGGAGGCCCGTCTCGACCACCTCCAGCGCGTCCTCCAGGCGCTCCGATTGACCGAGCAGCTCCGCCAGACGGACCACCGCCGGGACGTGCTCGGGGACCTCCTCGAGCACGGCGCGGTATGCCACCTCGGCGCGAGCGAGATCGCCCCGCGCTCGCATCTGGTCCGCCGCGAGCGTCTTCAGCCCGACCCCCGCGCGACCGAAGAGCAAGGCCTCCGAGAGGCGCTGCTCGAAGCTCTGGATGTCCCCCACAAAGAGGCTCCCCCAGGCGAGGCGCATGGTGTTCTGCAGGGACCGCACACCGGAGCGGGCGCGGATCGTGCCCGCGCTCTCCAGCAGCCGGCCCGCCGAAGCCAGCTCCGCTTCGCTGAGGGACGCCCTCCCGGGCTCGAACCAGCGCGCGCGGGCATCCTCGAGCTCAAGCCAGGCCCGGTTGGCCCTCCAGGTGTTGACCTCAGGCACGAGCCCAAAGGGCACCGCCGAGGCGGTGAGCACCAGGGTTCCACCACCCAGGGCCACGGCCAGGGGCCGCAGCTTCCCGCCCTCCTTGAGCACCGCGCCCGGGATCCGCACGTCGCGGCGGCGGATGAGGCGCACCGCCGTCACGACCAGGAAGGCAAAGACCGCCGCGATGCCCACCGAGAGGAGGAACCCGCGCTCCTGGTAGAAGCCTCGGATCGCGAAGTACCCGAAGCCGAAGGCCAGGGCCGCCGTCGCCTCCTCGACCAGCGGGAGCCTTGGCCGGGGCGGGCGAGCGTCCTCCCGCTTGCGCGCGAGGATCGCGGGCTTCCCCAAGCCGAAGTGCAGCGCGTTCTCCGGGCAAACAGAGACGCAGTCCATGCACTTCATGCAGCCCGGATCCACCACCATCCCGTAGTCGTGGACCTCTCGCGAGATGTCCACGTTGGAGGTGCAGGTGGCCGTGCAATGGCCGCACTGCACGCAGTCGTCCGTGACCCGGATTCGCCCGGGGCTCAACCTGTCGGCGAGCCCGAAGACCGCGCCGTAGGGGCAGGCGTAGGTGCAGAAGCCCTTGGCGCCGAGGAAGTAGACCGCCACGAAACCGCACAGCACGAAGGTGAACACCGCCGGCCACCAGGCTGGGAAGGTGTCCCAGAAGCCCTCACGCGTCATCTCGACCCCCGTGACCTCGAAGGGGTCACCGATCCAGACGCGATAGACCACCGGCCACAGGAACATGTACCCGGCCGCCACGATGGGCATCAACGCCATCCACCGGGACCGCAGCGGTCGTGGGCGCAGGCCGATCCGGATCAGGAAGGCGCGGGAGAGGTCCTGAAGGGCCACCAGGTGGCAGGCCCATCCGCAGAACCAGCGCCCGAGGATCAGGGTCGAGAGGATGGTGATGGCGAAGAAGATCAGCCCCGCGTTCACCACCGAGTACTTGGCGAACTCCATGGCCTCGGACGGCTCGAGCGGAGAGACCGTGCGCCCTGTGGACATCCAATGCGCGATATGGATGGCCGCGAGGAGATGAACGAGCACGAGCACCCCCGCGCGCCAACGGGTGGCGCGGGAGGCCCTGGGCCCCCGGACGGTCGTCGTGCCGCCTTGCGAGTCACTGGCTGCCATGGAGTGTTCCGGAAAGTGTGCCGGTTCGGTCGCCTGGGGGCGCCGCGGAGGTCGCCCTGGGCGCTGATTCAGTAGTGCGGAGGCCGGTCGTCCTGGAGGGTGCGCCCCTCCGAGTCCTCGGTTCCTCCGACGGTGCGCACGCGCGCGCGCAGCTCCCGGAGTTCCTTCCCCGCGGCGTCCAGCTCGAGCTGCTGCTCGGCCACGACTCGGTTGAGCTTCTCCAGCTCGTTCTCCTGGAAGGCGAGGCGCTCTTCGAGGCCAATGATCCTGCGTTCAAACACGGCTGGAGAGCCTACCCCAAGCCACGGCGAAGCCGCGCAACGTCCCGGGCGAAGCGGGCCGCCGTGACCAGGAGTATGGCCCCCATCACCCGCTGCCCCACCTGCGACATCCCCGGAAGGTGCACCGTGTGGACCCCGGCGAAGGCGCCCCCAAGCGCTCCGAGGGCGATCGGGAGCCCGAGGGACAGCTGGATGATCCCCTCGCGCCGGTAGAGCTGGAGCGACCGCGCGGAGGTCACGCAGGCGACGGCGAGCGCGGCGGCGCGCACCGCGAGTCCGCCGAGTTCGGGCATGGTGAACATCAGCGCCGGGACGACCACCAGTCCACCACCGATCCCGAGCAAGGGGGCGACCGTGCCCGCGCCAGCGCCGATCAGCGCGGCGATCAAGGCCCTGGCTCCCGGTGCCCAGGCGGCGCCGTCACCGGGGAGCGCGGGGATGCCCTCGGAGAGCAGCATCCGCGCCCCCGCGACGATAAGGACGGCGGCGAAGACGGTCTTCAGCCGGCGCTCCCCGAGGCCCCTGGACAGGCGGAACCCGAACTGGGCCCCCAGGAGCGCTCCGACGCCGAGAGGGCCCACCAGCAACAGGTCGATGGAGCTGTCCTCCCGCAGGAGCTCGGTGGCCGTGGACGAGTAGGCCGTCGCGGCAACAAGGCAGAGCCCTGTGGCCACCGAAGCCCGCAGGTCGAGCTTGAAGAGGTAGTGCAGCATGGGGACAGCGAAGAGCCCCCCCCCGATCCCGCAGACCGCTCCGATGAAGGCGATCGCTGCGCCCGCCAGCAGCAGGCAGATGGTGCGGAGGGTCACGGAGTCCCCGACCCGGCGTTCCGTCCGGACGCCTCGGGCCGGCGGTCAGTCGCCGCCAGGACGGCACGGCAAACTGCGTTGAGCCCGCGTGTGGCCATCTCGACCGAGGACGGAGCCACGTTGCGCTCGACGAGGGAGATCTTCGCGGCCCTGGTGAGGAGCCGTGCCGGGCCGGCGCGCCTCAAGCGCCCTGGCCCGCGCCCCCGTCGAGGCTGCCGGTCCGACCGGAGCCACCGCCGGCCCGACCCAGGATGCCGGTGGTCGAACGCCCCTCGAGGAGCGGCGCGAGCACCACCTGACCGCCGTGAGACTCCACCCACTCGCGGCCAACCACGGGCTGATCCACGTAGTCCTCCCCCTTGACCAGGACGTCCGGAGAGACGAACTCGACCAGGTCCCTGGGCGTGTCCTCACCGAAGGCGATGACCGCGTCGACCACCTCGAGCGCGCCAAGGACCAGGAGGCGATCCGCGAGCGGGTTCACCGGCCTCTCGGGGCCCTTCAGGCGCGCGACGCTGGCGTCATCGTTGACGCCGACGACCAGGACGTCCCCCCTGGCTCGCGCGAAGCGCAGGTAGCTGACGTGACCCGCGTGGAGCACATCGAAGCAGCCGTTCGTGAAGACGATCCGCTTGCCCTCTCGCCGCCAAGCCTCGAGACGCGCGCTCAAGGACGCCGCCGTCGCCACCTTGGACTCCTGGGGCTGCCCCTCGAGGAGCCGCTCGAACAGCTCCGAGCGCGTGACCGAGTGGGTGCCCAGCTTGGCGACGACGATCCCCGCCGCGTGGTTCGCGAGCGTCACGGCGGCCTTGAGCTCCAACCCGGCGCCGAGGTGGAACGCCAGGTGAGCCACGACCGTGTCCCCCGCGCCGGTCACGTCGAAGACGGCCCGGGCCTGTGTCGGGATCCTGCCGTCGAGCGCGCCGTCGCGCGCCCGGAAGTAGATGCCGTCGCCGCCCAGCGTGATCACGACCTGTGCCAGGGAGGCGGCCGCGATCAGCTCGTCTGCGGCGCCGGGCAGGTCGCCCAGGCCAGAGAGCTCACGCCCAAGGGCGAGCTCGGCCTCCTTGCGGTTGGGCGTGACAAGTGTCGCGCCAGCGTAGCGCGAGAAGTCTGCGCCCTTCGGATCCACGAGCACCGGGATCGACCGTGCCTGGGCCTCCGCGATCGCGAGCTCGATGACCTCCTGGGTGAGGGTGCCCTTTCCGTAGTCGGAGAGCACGACGGCGTCGGCTCCCTCGAGCTCCCGGGGGATCGCCTCGAGCATCCGCGCGAGGACCACCGAATCGATCGGCCGCGTGTCCTCCCAGTCCACCCGGAGCATCTGCTGGACGCCGCTCATCATGCGCGTCTTCTCGATGGTGGGCCGCGAGCCGTCGCTAATCACGCCGCCTGTCCCGATACCTTCGGCCTCGAAGAGCTGACGCAGGAAGGACCCGTGACTGTCATCACCCACGACACCGACAATGATGACCTCCGCCTCCATGGCGCGCAGGTTCGCGGCGACGTTGCCCGCGCCCCCGAGCCGCAGCTCGGAGGAGCTGGCCGCGAGCACCGGAATCGGCGCCTCTGGCGAGATCCGACTCACGTCGCCGGAGATGTAACGGTCGACGATCAGGTCGCCGATGATCACCACCCGCGGCGCCCCCTCGTTGGCGAGCAACTCCCTCAGTCGGTTCGCCTCGATCATCAGACCCGGCCGCCCTCCAGCTTGCTGATGATCGCCATACGCAGGAGCGGGAGGAGCAGCTCGTGTTGCCCGACGAGCGTGAAGCCGTCACCGGGAGGCCGGCGCACGACGTTGGTCTCTGCGCGGTACTGCCGGATCATGTCCAGGTTGCCCGTGGTCATCGCCGCGAGGTCCACGCCGAGGTTGATGGCGACGCTGACGGCCTTCAGGAAGACCTCGGGGAGGATCACGGCGCAGCCCACATTGAGCCAGACTCCGCCGGCCTCCGAGCCGGGATCCGCCGCCAGCTCCGACACGGTTCGGCAAACGTGGTGGAAGTCCGCCAGCGCCGCTGCGCCGAGGTCCGCGCCGTCGCAAGCGGGGTGCATGTGAACGATGTCCGCCCCGATGGACGGGTGACAGGTCACCCCCAGGCCGAGGCGAACGGCCGTCGCAGGGACGCTCAGGGCGAGGTGCTCCGGCGCACGCTCGAGCAGCATCCGACCGAGCCCCCGTCCGAGTCCTGGCTCGTCCGCCCCCTCACATCGGGCCCCGCGTCGCGCGGCCTCGGCGAGGCCAAGGCCCGTCTCATCCGCAAACCCAAACTGGCCCGCAGGGAGCTGGGTATCGACCCGTTCGGAGGTCTTCCCCGCGGTCGCGATCTCGAAGTCATGGATCGCCCCGGCCGAGTTGAGGGCAACGTGGGTCACCACCCCCCGCTCCATGAGGTCGATGATCAGCGGCGCGAGGCCGACCTTCAGGACGTGGGCCCCCATGGCCATCACCACGGGCTTGCCCGCAACCCGCGCGCGGAGGATGCGACCCACCAGGCTCTTGAAGTCCGTCCCGGCGTAGATGTCCGGCAGGGAGTCCACGAAGCCTTCAAAGCCCGCCACGGGCTCGGGAACCTGGCAGAAGTCTCCGACCTCGACGAGGCTCTCTCTGTCCTCCAGCGCGTACAGCTCGAGGTCCCGCATCTGCGGGAAGGGGTGCTTGCTCTCGCTCATGGTTCGCGGGGTCCTAGCTCGGCACAGTTTGCCGGGCTGAGGGGGCCAAGGTCATCAGGCGCGGCGGGATTCGTCCTCGGAATCACCCGGAGCTTTGTCGGGGGCCCCCCGGAAGCGGTCATGGAGCCAAAAGGCCTCCTCGGGTCGATGAAGAATGAGCCGTTCGAGTTCGGAATTGATGCGCGCTGCGATCGACTCAGGGTCAAGCCCTGCGAGCTCCTCGGGCTCGATGACCGCGGGAAGCCGGAGCTCGAAGCGCCATGAGTCCAGGGCGTCCGTCCCCTTCGCCGAGTAGCAGGCGTAGAACACGAGCGGCGCCTTGACCCGCCGGAGGAGGACGCCGGCGCTCCGATCACAGGCCGCCAGCCGCCCGAAGAACGGCGCGTAGATCGGCTTCCTCCGCGGGCGGTGGTCCAGCAACATCCCCACGGAGGCCCCCGCGCGGACGGCCGCCGGCACGGCCGCCATGGCCCCACGTCGGGGGATCACGCGCATCCCCTGGCTCTCCCTCGCGCGCTCGAGGTCGCGGGCCACGAAGTCGTTCCGCGGCGCCTTGCCGACGCCGTAGGACGGGCCCCACCCCATCCCGACAATGGCAGGGCAACATGCCTCCCAGAAGCCGACGTGGGCGGACAGCATGATGGCACCGCCCGGTCGCTCGAGCACGTCGAGCGCCTCGGGACAGGCCTTGATCTCGTAGTGGTCCCCCAGGCGCCCCCCCATCACATGACGGTCCACGCCCACCGCCACGAGGGCGATCCGCAACAGGTGCCTCCACGCCTGGGCAACCAGCAGGTCGACCTCGGGGTCGGTCGCCAGAGGCAGCGCAGCCCTGATGTAGTCCTCCGCCGCCCGCGTGTGGCGCTTGTCCAGGGCGCGCCCCGCTCCGGCAAGGGACGCCACGAGTCCCCGCTGGAGAGGACCGGGGAGACGGAGCGCGGTCCCCTGCGCCGCCTTCATGAGCAGCTGCAGGGCTCGGTGCTTCGGGCTATGGAAGCGCCCGTCTTCGAACGGCGGGACCTCCACAGGCCAGCTGGTCTCCTGCGTGAGGAGCCGCCGATCATCGAACCGACGGACATGTTCCAGCGGCGACGTTGAGCCCGCGGATCGAGGCGCCTCACCCATGGAGGCCCTCGTGGATCGACGCGCGCTCGCGAGCCCTCTGGGTCGGCGGCAGGGTGTCGAGCAGCGCGTCCAGAATGGGCCTGCCCCGGCTGACGTTCAGCTCCACCTCCAGGATGAGCAGACGCCCAGGGGCGTCCACCTCGGGGAGCCCGTCCAGGCGTGCGGCATCCTTCGCGGTGGTCAGGACCGCCCGCTCGACGCCGAGCCCGTCGAGGTCCCCCGGTGCAAAGGAGTGGTGATCGGGGAACCGCCGGTGCGAGTGGACGCGCACGCCAAGGCCTCGCGCCGTGGCCTCGAAGGCGCCCGGGTTCCCGATCCCGCTGACCAGGTCCACCTCGAGCCCCTCCAGTTGATGCAGCGGGTGCCTCGTACGATCCGGATCGCCAGCCTCTCGATAGGCCACCGGAGCATGCCGCGCCTGGAGCACCGGCATCCCTGGCGCGGCCCGCTCGATCCGCCGCTCCAGTCGCTCCAGGGTCGCCTCGTCCACGGCGTCCACGCGAGTCAGCACCACCGCAGATGCTCGGCCGAGCGCGCTCAACGGCTCACGCATCAGCCCGCGGGGAATCGGCGCCTCAACGGGCAACCCACCATTCGCGGGAGCCGGCAGACCGAACGGGCGCAGGCTGTCGATCAGCACGAGGTCCACGTCCCTCGCGAGCCGGCGGTGCTGGAAGCCGTCGTCCATCAAGATGACGTCGAGGCCGCGGTCCACGAGCTGTGTCGCCGCGCGGACCCGATCTCGATCCTGCACGTGCGGAACGTCGGGGAGCATCTCAGCAAGCATCCGCGCCTCGTCGTTGGGGGCCTGCACGCCCCCGCGTTCCTCGGCCCCGTAGCCTCGGGACACGATGCCCGCCCGGAGCCCGCGCTCGCGGAGCCGCTCGGCGAGCCAGGCGATCATGGGGGTCTTGCCCGTCCCACCCGCGGCGAGGTTCCCCACGCTGACGACCGGGGCGCCGACCTCAAAGACGGGCCGCGCACGCCGCGCGTACATCATCGACCTGAGCCGCGCGATGGCTCCGAAGAGCAGCGCCGGGATCCAGAGCAACTCCGGCCATCCACCGCGCTCGGCGAGGAGCCCGTCGTGGCGACGAGGACGGGACGCGGAGGTCACCTGCTCGGCCGGCAAGGTGGCGACCTCAGAGCGAGGTCGGCGGCGCCTGGCTCTCCTCGTCCGGGATCAGCTCGATGAGACCGCGCTCCATCTCCAGGAAGGCGATCTTGATCGGGTTGGTCTCGCGCGTCTCGATCAGCGGCGAGGCGCCACGGATCAGCTCACGGACTCGCTTCTGGAGGAGAGCGGTCTTGTGGAACGAGCCCTGAACGGACTGCTGGAGGCGCTGCGGAAGAGTCAGGTCCATGTCGGTGGTGCGGCCCCCGGGTTTCGGAGGGAGGGGGCGCAAGCGCGAGAGGTTAGCCCTGGAGCTCGTGGACGGGGGTCGGGGATCCGTGGAAAACCCGTCCGAGGGGAGCCAGAGTCGATCAGAGGGGGATATTGCCGTGCTTGCGCACGGGTCGGTTCTCCTTCTTCGTCCGGAGCAGCTCCATCGATCGGATGAGGTAAGGACGCGTCTTCGAGGCCTCGATGACGTCATCCACAAAGCCGCGCGCCGCGGCCCGGTACGGGTTGTTGAACGTCTCGTCGTACTCTGCGGCCCGCTGCGCCTCGAGCGCCGCGGGGTCGTCGGCCGCCTGAATCTCGCGCCGGTGGATGATCTTGGCAGCCCCAGCCGCCCCCATCACCGCCACCATGGCGCCAGGCCAGGCGATGTTGACGTCCGAGCGGATGTGCTTTGAAGCCATCACGTCATAGGCGCCGCCATAGGCCTTGCGGGTGATCACGGTCAGCAGCGGGACCGAGGCCTCGCAGTAGGCGTAGAGGAGCTTGGCGCCCCGCCGGATGATGCCGCCGTGCTCCTGGTCCGTCCCCGGCAGGAACCCGGGCACGTCCTCGAAGGTGACGATCGGGATGTTGAAGGCGTCGCAGAAGCGGATGAAGCGGGCGCCCTTCTCGCTGGCCTCGCTGTCGAGGCAGCCCGCGAGCACCGAGGGTTGGTTCGCGACGATGCCGACGACGCGGCCGCCGAGCCGGCCGAAGCCCACCAGCAGGTTCTGCGCCCAGCCCTCCTGGACCTCGAACCAGGACCCCTCATCGAGGACCTTGTCGAGGACCTGCCGCATGTCGTACGGCTTCTGCGGGTCCTCGGGGACGATCGAATCCAGGCCCGGATCCTCACGATCCGAGGGGTCCTCCGTCGGCACGAAGGGCGGATCCTCGGCGTTGTTCAGGGGCAGGTACGAGAGGAGCTTGCGGAGCAAGAGGAGGCAGCTCTTGTCGTCGGGGGTCGCGAAGTGCGCCACGCCCGACTTGGCGCTGTGGACCGAGGCGCCGCCCAGGTCCTCGCTGGTCACCTCCTCGTGGGTGACCGTCTTCACGACGTCAGGCCCCGTGATGTGCATGTAGGAGTTGCCCTCCACCATGGCGATGAAGTCGGTCAGCGCGGGGCTGTACACGGCGCCCCCAGCGCACGGGCCGAGCACGCCAGAGAGCTGCGGGATGACGCCCGAGGCCTGGGTGTTGCGCCAGAAGATCTCCGCGTAGCCGCCGAGGCTCTGGACGCCCTCCTGGATGCGCGCGCCGCCGGAGTCGTTCAGCCCGATGACCGGCACCCCCACCTTCAGCGCGAGGTCCATGACCTTGCAGATCTTCTCGGCGTGGGTCTCCGAGAGGCTCCCGCCGAAGACGGTGAAGTCCTGGCTGAAGAGGTAGACGGGGCGGCCGTCGATCCTCGCGTGCCCGGTCACCACCCCATCGCCCAGAATCTTCTGCTCGTCCATGTCGAAGTCCGTGCAGCGATGCGTCACGAACCGGTCGAGCTCGATGAACGAGCCCTCGTCCACGAGGAAGTCGATGCGCTCCCGGGCCGTCATCTTGCCCTTGGCGTGCTGGGCAGCGATCCGCTTCTCTCCCCCCCCCACCAGGCTCTGCTCGCGGGCCTCACGGAGTCTCTGGACGGGGTCCTTGGCGGCGTCAGACGTGCTCGCGGTGGATTCGGTGGTCATGAAGCTAGGCGTGGGAATGGGTCGTGGCCCCCGCCCGACCGGGTGGACCGGGTAGGTCAGGCGAACCGGGTGGGTCAGGCGAACCGGGTGGATCAGGCGAACCGAGCGGATCAGGCGAACCGAGCGGATCAGGCGAACCGGCCGGACCGGTCCGACCGGGCCCATCGGGGGAGACCGGGCGCCGGCGCCAGGTCGAGACCTGAAGGGCATGCGGGGCCGAAGATCTTACAGAGCAGAGCCCGGACTGCCTCCATGATCGATGCGGATCACCGCCCCGCGGCATCGCCAGGGATTTGCATGAATGTTGCCGCTGCTCCCCCCTCCGCGGCGAATCTGTCGCAGATCCGCCCTCCGAGCTACTGATGAACACAAAGTCCCTCCTCGCGCTCGCTGCAGCCGCCGCCGTGGCCGCCATCGCCGCCGTCCTCTTTTTCTCCGGGGGAGGCGCCGCCGAGGACAGCGTCGGGTACGAGTCCGTCAACGTGGCTCGGGCCGCGAGCCCGTCCGCCGACCGCGCGGAGCGAGCCCCTCAACCCCTGGCCGACCTCAGCGGCAACCAGGCGGCCCGCGCCAGCGTGGAGCTCTCCCCCGAGGTGATCGACCTCGGCGGGTTAAGCGCCAGCTCCAACGTGGAGGACGACCGCGTCCGCGTGGTCACCGTCGAGCTCCAGCTCCCCGCCGGAGCGCCCATGGACGAGGAGCTTCGACTCATCGGCTGGTCGGAGGTCGAGGTCGAGACGGAGGATGTCAACTGGCGCGACGAGGGGGTCCGTCGGCGCTTCCGCAGGCGCTCTTCTGGCGCCTCGGCCCTGCGCTCCATCGCTGAGTTCAGCGACGAAGACCGGCTGCTCTGGAGCGTCTCCGAGGCCGCGCCGTCGGGCCTGGTGGAGCTCCGCTTCGACAACGAGGCGAGCGAAGGGCTGATCCAGCTCGACGGCCGCTTCCTGTTCCTGGCTGAGCCGGTCAAGGTGGACCTCGCTGCCGGCGTGGATCGTGTCGTCGTCCAACCGGAGCTCGGCGCCTGGGTCACAGGCGTGGTCCAGGCCGGCGGTGCCGCGCTGGAGGCCGACGATGAGGGCAGCTTCGGCACGGTGTCCCTCTCGGGCGGCACCATGAGCCGCGGCCGCGGACGCGGGATGGGGTGGACGGACCGTCGGGCAGAGCTGAATGAAGATCTCGCCTTCGAGTTCCGCGGCGTGCGCCCGGATCTCACCCTGACCGTGAGCGTGGACATCCCCACGCTCGCGCCAGGGCGGAGCGAGGCACTCGACCTCAGCCCTGGCACGAGAACGAACTGCCCGATGATGCTCAACGCGGGCGGCCGCATTGCAGGACGCGTACTCGATGAAGGCGGCATGCCCGTCGCCGGTGCCACGCTCAAGGCCTCAGGTCAGCGAGGCATGATGTTCGGCGGAAGGAGCCCCGAGCGGGAAACGACCAGCGACGGTGACGGCGCGTTCGAGCTCCTCGGCCTCTCCGCCGGGCAGTACTCCGTCGCCGCGAACCTCGACGGCTGGCGCGGCGGCAAGACCGCCGAGCGAGTCGAGGTCGAGGACGGAATGACGCTCACCGGGACGACCATCACCATGGTGCGCGGCCTGTCCGTCACTGGCACAGTCCTCATGCCCGACGGCTCCCCGGCGGCGATGGCGAAGGTCCGGCTGGAGCAGGCGCGCGCCTCCTCCGGCGGAGATGAGGGACGACGCAACTTCTGGGGGGGCCGCAATCGAGGCTCCGAGCGAAAAGAGACGACGGCCGATGGAGAGGGCCGGTTCCGCTTCGACGCGCTGACCGAGTCAGCCGTCAGGGTCGTGGCCACAACGGAGGTCATGGGCGATGACGCTCCGCCGACCGAGCTGGTCGCCATTGCAGAAGACGTCGAACCCGGCTCGAGCGAGCCGGTCGAGCTCACCCTCCGGGCCACCTTGACCCTCTCCGGCCTGGTGATCGACGATGCCGGCGACCCCGTGACCGACTTCGAGATCAGGGCCGCGCGCGAGGGCTACAGCTCCCGCTCGGGTGCGGGCGACGGCGTTCGAAAGACCACCTCGGCCGAGGACGGTCGCTTCTCGGTCGCCGGCCTCAGCGCGGGGACCTGGAAGGTCTCCATCCGGGCGTCCGGCTACACGGCTCCCGAGGATCAGACCCGCACCGTCATCGTCCCCCAGACGGGCCCTGAGCCGCGCTTCACGCTCCAGCGCCGCGGCAGCGTTCGTGGCCTCGTGGTGGGCCCGGGCGGCGCCCCTGTCGCGGGCGCCACGGTGGCCCGCGCCCAGGCCCGCGGCGGCTTCGGCGGCTGGGGCCGTCGTGAGCAAGGCGTGACCTCCGGCGAGGACGGGACGTTCGAGATCGAAGACATGCAGCCCGGAGCCCAGACCTTCGAGGCCTCCGGCGAGGGGTGGGCCAAGTCGGAGCCCGCCAGCATCGACGTGGTCGCCGGCGAGGTGTCGGAAGGACTGGTGCTGGAGCTCCGTCGCGGCGGGAGGATCAGCGGCATCGTGCGCGACGCAGAGGGCAGCCCCTGGGCCGGGCGGCGCGTGACCTACGCCCAGGGAGGCGGCCCGATGGCCATGTTCGGAGGCGCCGAGACGGCGACCACCGACTCCACCGGGAGCTTCACCTTCGAGACCGTCCCCCCGGGTAAGTGGACCGTGAACGCGTCCCCTGGGGAGCGCGAGATGTTCAAGACGTTCGAGGGCGCCCGCGACGAGAGCGCGTTCTTCGAGCTCATGGCCCAGAACCTCAG
This sequence comes from uncultured bacterium, assembly GCA_905480285.1. Taxonomy (GTDB): domain Bacteria; phylum Planctomycetota; class UBA1135; order UBA1135; genus Saltatorellus. The sequence goes on along the minus strand of CAJQPT010000217.1, from coordinate 35,601 downwards.
CCAGGAGGTCCAGGTCGAGGACGGCGGCCAGGTCTTCGTGGAGCTCGGGGCCGAGCCACGGGACCCTGTGGTTGTCCTGGGCGAGGTCACCCGCGGCGGGGTGGCGGTCAACGGCGGCAACGTCACCTTCGCCCGCGAGGGCGGCGACCTCTTCGCCAACCTCAAGCGCGCGGACGTTCAGGCCGGCGCCTACAGGATCGAGCTGGACCGGCCGGGCGCCTATCTGGTGTCCGTCGAGCGCGGGTCCCGCCGCAACGCCTTCCTCATTGACGTGCCGAGCAGCGGCGAGCAGCGCGTGAACCTCGAGCTCCCCGAGGGCGGCATCTCCGGGCGCGTGACGGACTCCGACGGCCGGCCCGCCGCCGGGATCCGAGTGACCGCGGAGCCGAGCACCTCGTTCTCCTTCAATCGCTTCGACCCGCGCTCCGCCTCCACCGACGCAGACGGGCGGTACGAGCTCGATGACCTGGACCCCGGCACCTATGCCCTGCGGGTGGGCAGCCGGGGCTGGGGCCGCGGCGGTGGCTCCACCGGAGACGCCTTTGGTGTGGCCGTGGTCGAGGGCGTCGAGGTCAACGCCACGTCCGTGACCGGCGGCGTCAATGTCCGGCTCTCGAGCCCCGGCCGAGTCATCGGCCAGGTGGTCGGGAAGGACGGTGAGCCTCTCGCGGGCGCGACGATCTTCGTGCGTGAAGCCTCGGGCCGCCCGGTGGACGCGATCTCCACCGTGCGCAGCGGAAGCGACGGCCGCTTCTCTTACTCCAGGGTCAACCCCGGCACATACGTGGTGTCCGCGCGCGGCGATGGGCAGGCCTCCGAGACCGTGGACGGCGTGGTCGTCAGCGCCGGCCAGGACACCGAGGTCCGACTGGAGGTCGATGAGGCGAGCAGCCTTGTGGTCCGCACCGTGGAGAAGGATGACACGCCAGTCCGCGCCGAGGTGACGGTCGTGGACAGCGACGGCCGTGAGGTCAGCGGGCTCGTCGGGACCGAGCTCTTCAGGTCCTTCGGCGAGGGCGTCTCCACCACAGAGCAGCGGTTCGGGCCGCTCCCCCCCGGTCGCTACACCATCACCGCGAGGGCTCAGGACGGACGCACGGAGCGCAAGCGCGTCACCGTGAAGGGTTCAAGGGATACGCGCACCCGGCTGCGCTTCGACCCTGTCGGAGAGTAGCTGTCGGAGAGTCGCTGCCGGAGAGTCGCTGTCGGAGAGTCGCTGTCGGGGAGTCGCTGCCGGGGAGTAGACCGCGGGCACAAGCCCGGGTCGCGATTCGCGGCACCGCCTCGCTGGCGTCCTCCCCGTCAGGGCACCCTCCCGGGCGGGGCTGCGGTGGAGAAGCGACGGCCTGGGCGCCGCGCGTGCGAGGCCCCGTGGAAGCCCCTTGGAGGACCTTCGGAAGTCCCGTGGAGACCCTCAGCAAGCCGCCCGAAGGGCGCCGATGAGCGCGTCCATGTCCGCCGGCAGCGGCGCCTCGAAGGTCACATCCTCGCCGGTGTCGGGGTGGCGAAAGGTGATGCGCCGGGCGTGGAGCGCTGGCCGCTCCATGCCGTGCACGCTCCTCGGGAGCGGGTGCTTCTGGGCACCGCCGTTGGAGTAGGCCCGGTCCCCCACGATCGGCAGCCCGGCCTCCTGCAGGTGCACGCGGATCTGGTGGGTGCGACCGGTCTTGGGGTGCGCGGCGACCAGGGTCGCCGGGCCCAACTCCTCCACGCGCTCGATCAGCGTCTCGGCCGTCCGCGCCTCGCCGCGCTCGACGAGTTCGCCCTCCAGCGCCGAGGGGACCACGCGCATGCGCTCGGGGTTCTTGGGGGAGGCACCGATGGCCCCGGTCCGCCACTCCGAGTCAAACCGCGGCACGCCGTGCACGAGGGCCAGGTACATCTTCGAGACCTCCCTGTCCTTGAACTGCTTCTTCAGGGCGTTGAGCGCCGGGAGCGTCCTCCCCAAGACGATCACGCCGCTGGTGAGCCGGTCGAGGCGGTGGACGATCCCAGGCCGGTTCTCGCCCTGCACCTCGGGCAGCGGCCCGAAGCGCTCCACCGCGAGGTCCGACAGGGTCCCGCGGGTCTGCCGGGGGTTGGGGTGGCACACGAGCCCCGCGGGCTTGTTGATCACGATGATCGACTCGTCCTCGTGGATCACCTCGAGCTCCACGATCGCCGCGCCTCCGACGTCCGTGGAGACCTCCCTATCGCCGCTAAGGGTGAGCTCCACCTGCGCCCCGCCCTCCACGGGGGTGTTCGGGCGGCGGATCTCCCGACCGGCCACCTGCACGCCCCCGTCCTTGATCAGGCGCTGGAGCTGGCTCCGTGACTGTCCCTGGACGAGCGCAGCCAGCGCCACATCGAGGCGGGCGCCGTTGTGCTCGGCGGGGATCTCGAGGGTGAGTTGAGTGGGGCCTGTCATGGGATCAGCTTGGTGTAGGACGATACCCGAGCCTAGCCGCTTCCATCGGGACCTCTCGACTGCTATCCAAGGGACGATGGAAGGAAGTCCCCCGCTGAAGGTCCTGCTGGCCGACGACGAGCAGCTCACCCTCGATGTCCTCGGCGCGTCGCTCACGGCCCAGGGCCTCGACGTGGTCCTGGCCTCGACGTCAGCCGCCGCGATCCGCGAGGTGGAGACTTCCCCCTTCGACGCCGTGGTCACCGACGTCGTCTTTGACGGGACGAGCGAGGGCGAGGAGATCCTCGCCGCCACTCGCCGGCTCCGTCCCGAAGCGATCTGCCTGCTCATGACGGGCTATCCCAGGGTCGAAGCGGCGGTCCAGGCCATGAAGGTCGGCGCCGTGGACTACCTCCAGAAGCCGGTGGACCCCGAGCTCCTCGGCGCCACCATCCAGCGCTCGGTCCGAGAGCAAAGGCTCCGTTCCGAGGAGCTCCCCTACCAGGACCTCGTGGACATCCTCTCGGGCCTGGTGGCCAAGTCCATCGAGCGCGTGGACCCGTACACCGCGGGGCACGGAGAGCGGACGCGCAAGTACTGCAAGATGGTGGCCGAGGACTTCGGGCTCGACCGGAAGACCATCGAGCACCTCGAGCTGGGAGCCATCGCCCACGACTACGGCAAGATCTTCCTCGACGACCTCGGCTTCCTCACCAAGAAGGGTCCCCTGACCCCCGCCGAGCGGCGTGAGATGCAGCGGCACCCGCTGGTCGGCGCCGAGAGGCTCGGCGAGCACCCGCAGCTCAAGCGTGTCGTCCAGTACGTGGTCGAGCACCACGAGCGCTGGGACGGCCTGGGCTACCCGTTCCGCCTGCGCGGTGAGGAGATCTCCCGGCCAGGGCGGATCCTCTGCGTCGTGGAGGTCTTTGACTCGCTGACCACGCGTCGCTCCTACAAGGGCGCCTGGTCCCTCCAGAAGACCATCGACTTCTTCGAGTCCCAGGCCGGTCGAGCCTTCGCGCCTGACATCATCGATACGTTCCTGAGACTCCTCGAGGTGCACGGGGATGAGTGGCTGATGGCGCCGAGGGCCGATCTCGCCGCTGCAGGACTGCTCGTCCCTGCCGAGAGGGGCGCCGATGGCCCCCACCCGCCCAAGGGGACGCCAACGGCGCCCCCGGGCTCGCCTCACACCGCGACAGTTCGCACCTGAGGAGCGGGAACCGGGCCCCCAAGAGCCGGCTCCCGGGTCCATCCAGCCCAGGGGGTAGTGAGGTCGTTCCTCCGCCGCTAAACTGCTTGCCCTCCTCCGGGAGCGACGCGTCGCTCCCGGTCCTTTTTTTGTCTGTTGCTGAAACGCCGGCGACGCCCGTCGCTAGGTCGTGGAAACCCCTGGTGGGCCTCCATGACCTCCACCACGTCGAACCAGATGCGCACAACCCTCCACTTCCTGGCAGCCACCGTCTGCCTGGCAGCCTGCACCCTCACGTCCCCGACCTTTGGGCACCCGCTCACGGTCCACTCTGTGGACAAGAAGAAGGGGGATGACTCGTCCCCCATGGTCGAAGCCTCCAAGGTCGCGCCCCCAGGGACGGTCCCGGTCAAGGGCGGGAGCACCCGCGTGGGCTCGAAACCCAAGGCCGTCGAGGAGTTGCTCCAGACCGAGGCCTACCAGGGCTTCGCGCGGACACTGGACGGCGAGACCCCGCAGCACGACGTCAAGGTGCTCCCCTTCCACATGGGGAAGTTCGAGGTCACCAACGAGCAGTACCTCGCCTTCGTCGAGGACACCGGCTTCCGTCCCCCCACCCACTGGGGAGAGCCCGCCATCCTCGCGGCCCAGACGGAGTTCGGCCGCATCGAGGCCGAGAAGGCCAAGGCCGCTCGGGACGCCGGCGAGCGCTACGTCCGCAAGAAGTGGGACAACGGGATGAAGAAGCGCTGGTGGGACGAGAACTGGGCGGACTCGGAGTGGTCCATCCCGGAGGGCCTCGAGTCTGCACCTGTCGTCTTCGTGGACTTCCGCGACGCCTCCTCCTACTGCGAGTGGGCCGGCATGCGGATCCCCTCCGAGCAGGAGTGGATCCACTCCGCCCGCGGGAACAAGGACCAGTGGTTCCCCTGGGGTAACGAGTGGGAGGCCGAAGGCCGCGCCCACACCCAGGAGAGTCGCCGCAGGAAGCTCTTCAACGTCGGATCCTTCCCTGATGGCGCGAGCCCGTACGGCGTCATGGACCAGTCCGGCAGCGTCTGGGAGTGGACGACCGGCCAGTACACGGCCTACCCGAAGTTCAAGTCGAACAAGTACAAGGTCAAGAAGTCTGGCGGCCGCAAGGAGACCCTTGAGCCCGCTCCCCGCTGGAACGCAAACCAGCGCGTGGTGATGGGCGGTGCCTTCCAGTTCGGCCTGCTGGCCGCTCGCGTCACGACGCGCCGCGCCACGCCGCGGACCGAGACCACCGATGGGCTCGGCTTCCGGGTCTCGGCGAGCACGGCGCCCGGGCGCGACATCGCGGACGCGGTGTGGCGCAACGTCATCCGGAACTCCGGCGCCCGGAAGGGCGGCGAGACCTTCGATTCGACCGAGTCGGTCGGGATCGACCGCTACTCCACAAAGAACATCGACGGCAACCGCCCCGAGGGCTACGCGGTGGTCGACGGCTATGAATACGCCGTCTTCGTGCCCCGCAATGAACTGGCTGAGAGCCCCGGCGGCGAGCTGAACCGCGCCTCCAGGGTCGCGCCGGTCCTCTTCGGCTACTTCTCCACGACGATTCCCTTCGCCGAGCCCAAGCTCGATCCGGGCAACTACCTGGTGGCCTACCGAGGCAAGGGCAAGGTGATCTCCTCCGAGGAGGAGGCCGAGGAAGTCGAGGACGAGGCCGCAGGGGAAGAGGAAGCCCCCGTCGAGATCTCCGACGACACGCCGCTGGAGCTCCTCACGCCTGAGCAGCGCCTCCTGCGCCAGATTGACCTCACCGAGAACCTGACCATCTTCATGGACGCAGAGACCGGCGAGTACGTCGCCTCCATGAAGACCAAGAAGGCCCAGGACCAGAAGGACAACAAGCGCACCTCGACCACCGGGGTCTCCGCCGAGCAAAAGACCGTCTGGGTGGGCGCGACCGTGAAGGAGAAGGTCCAGGAGACCCATGACTTCCTGACCTTCGACGCCAAGGTCCGCCGCACGGCGAAGTCCCGCATCATCCCGCTCAGCCTCCGCATGCGCGTCGAGAACGGCGCCATCGGGTCCGGCTGGCGCCGCTGATCGCGACCCCGAGAAGCCCCCCCGTCGCCCACGGCCGACGGGGGGGCTTCTTCGTGGAATCGGGTCGCCGTCGTTGGCACGTTATGACCATGAAGACGCGCCCCCGCATCTCCCTGTGCATGATCGCCAAGAACGAGGCGGCCTTTATCGCCGACTGCCTCCGCTCCGTACGTGGCGTGGTCCACGAGATGATCGTGGTCGATACGGGCAGCACCGACGACACCGTCGCCATCGCCAAGGCCGAGGGCGCGAGCGTGATCCACTTCCCCTGGTGCGACGACTTTGCGAGGGCGAGGAACGCGGGCGTCGAGCGAGCTTCCGGGACACACATCCTGATCCTCGACGCGGACGAGCGCCTGGCCCCGAACATGGGAGAGAACCTCCTCGAGGCGGCTCGTAACCCGCGGGTCCTCCTGGGCTGTCTCCCCCTCTACAACGCGAGCGAGATGGACGCGGACGCTGAGGAGGTCATGTCCGGCGCGAGGCAGCTCGGTGAGCTTGCCTTCGTCCCCAGGCTCTTCAGGAACCTCCCCGAGATGCGCTTCAGGAGGCGCGTCCACGAGACCCTGACGGTCGGCTTCAACGAGCTCCACAGCCGCGGGCTGGGTGACACGGTGGCCGTCGGGGCCGCGCTCATCCACTACGGCGACGTCCCGGCGTACCGCACCGGCCTCCGCAAGGACGACCGAAACACTCGCCTCCTTCGAATGTGCCTCGAGGACGATCCTGAGGACGGGGAGATCGCGGGCTACCTCGTGGTGCAGCTCATCAAGGATGGAGAGGCCCAGGAGGCCCGCGCCGTCGGAGAGCGCCACTTCGGCCCCTTCCTGAGGCGCAACGAGAATCGACCGGAGGGCCACTTCGCCGAGAACATGGTGCGCATCGGCTACGCCCTCGGCCTCCTGCAGACAGAGGCCGGCGACCACGCCCAGGCGCTCGCCACCGTCCAGGACTCCCTGCGGTTCACCCCGGACCGCCACCCGAACCTCGTCTATGTCGAGGGCCTCGCCCAGACAGGCCTCGGGAACCTCGTCGAGGCGCACAGGTGCTTTGAACAGGTCATCGCGGCGGACGGCAAGCACTTCGCGCAGCCCGTCCTCCCCTCGATCACCAACGAGCTGTCCCGCCTGAAGATCAGCGGCCTCTACCTCGCAGAGGGCCGCTTCGACAGCGCGCGCGCCGCGCTCCCCGCTGCAGGAGGCCCCTGGTCCTTCGCGGGCACTCTGCTCGCGGCCGAGATCGAGGTGGAAGCCGGCAATCCGGAGGAGGCCATGCAGATCCTGGCGCCGTTCGTGGATACCAAGGGGCTCGCGCCGGACTGGTATGTCCTCGTCCATCGCGCGCTCACCGCCCTCGGCGACGACGCCGGGAACCTCCTCGGGATCGCCTCCACGGCCAAGTCGAATGCGTGGCTGGAGCGGCGACGCGCGGTGGCGCTGGCCTGAGAGCTCGGCTCGCCCCGCCAGCGAGGGGCCAGCCACCGCGGCAACGGGTCCGGCGCCCCGCTGTAGCCCGCTCTATCCCGCAGGGCGCCGCCTGGCGGCACGCCCCCCCCCAAGAGGAGGAGGCGTGCGAGCCGGCTCAGAAGCCAGCGACGTTGCGCTCGAGGAGCTCCTTCTCGAGCTCCAGCTCCTCGACGCGCAGCCGCTCTGCGGCGATCACGTCGTCGTCCGCCTTCGCCAGGAAGCCGGGGTTCTCGAGCTTCTTCTTCGCGCCCATGAGCGCCTTGCCGGCCTTGGCGGCGCGGCCCTCGAGGACGGTCTTGAGCTTGTCGAAGTCCACGTCCTCTCCGAGCACCACGTACGCCTCGATCCCTCCGGCCACGGCGACGGCGCTCGCCTCGGGCCGTGGAGCTGCGCTATCGAGGGTGAGTGACTCGAGGAAGGCCAGGGATTGGATCGCGCCCTGGTGACGCTCGAGCACCGCCCGCAGGTCCTCGCGGGTCACGTTGGCGATCACCGGCAGGGGGCGGCGCTCGGCGACCATGGTGAGCGCCCGGACCTGACGGACGCACCCCACCAGGTCCTGGACCGCCTGCATCTCGTCCTCGGCCTCGGCGTCGACCGCGAGGCCGTCTCCGGTGGGCCAGGGAGAGACGGCGAGCATGTGCTCCGGCGTCTCACCGAGGGTCTCGTGGAGCGCCTCCCAGAGCTTCTCGGTGATGTACGGGGTGAACGGGTGCAGGAGGCCGAGGGTGTCCTTGAGGACCCGGGCGAGGGTCGTCCGGGCGTCCCGGGCCGAGGCCTCGTCGTCGCCGGTGAGCCGGTGCTTGGAGAGCTCCACGTACCAGTCGCAGAAGTCGTTCCAGACGAACCGGTACATCATCGAGGCCGCGTCGTTGAAGCGGTACTCGTCCAGCGCGGAGGAGACCTCGCCGATGGCCCGCGCGAGGCGGCTCAGGATCCACCGGTCCTCGAAGCGCGTGGACGGCTCATCCGAGCGGTCGCCCGCGAGGTTGAGCATCACGAAGCGCGCCGCGTTCCAGACCTTGTTGCAGAAGCGGCTGCCCTGCTCGAAGCGGTCGGGCGCCAGGCGCACGTCCTGCCCCTCCTTGGTGAGGAGCACGAGCGAGAAGCGCACGGCGTCGGCGCCGTACTGCTCGATCATGTCCAGCGGGTCGATGCCGTTGCCCGCCGACTTGCTCATGCGCTTGCCCTTGGCGTCGAGCACGGTCGCGTGGATGTAGCAGGTCGAGAAGGGGTTCCGCTCGCCCTCGGGGCGCTCCGGCATGAAGGCATAGCCCGCCATGACCATGCGCGCGACCCACAGGTAGATGATCTCCTGGGCGGTCGAGAGGAACTGCGTCGGGTAGAAGCGCGCCAGGTCCGAGGCGCCCTTGTCCGGCCAGCCCAGGGTGGCGATCGGGAAGAGCCACGACGACGCCCAGGTGTCGAGGACGTCGGGGTCCTGGCGGACGATGGGCTTGCCGGTCTTGGGGTGCGCGTCCCCGATCTCGAGCCCGTCGACGGACGCCACCGCCACGTCGTCCTCGTCGTACCACACGGGGATCCGGTGCCCCCACCAGAGCTGGCGCGAGATGCACCAGTCCTGGACGTTCTCGAGCCAGTGGAGGTAGACCTTGCCCCAACGCTCGGGCCGGAACTGCAGGTCGCCCTTCTTGAGCGCGCCGATGGCCGGCTCCGCGAGCGGCTCCATCTTCACGAACCACTGCTCGCTGACGAGCGGCTCGACCGGCGACTTCGAGCGGTCCGACGTGGAGACGTTGTGCGTGATGTCCTCGACCTCGCCGAGGAGGCCCATCTCGTCCATCTGCGCCACGAGGTCCTTGCGGACCTTCTCGCGCGTCTGGCCGGCGAAGGGCCCGCCGTTGGCATTGAGGGACCCGTCCTTCTCCAGGAGGTTGATGATCGGCAGGTTGTGCCGCTGGCCGCGCTCGTAGTCGGCAGGGTCGTGGCCGGGAGTGATCTTCACCGCGCCGGAGCCGAACTCCGGGTCCACCGAGTCGTCCGCCACGATGGGGATCTCGCGGTCCACGAAGGGCAGCTGGACCGTCTTGCCCACGAGGTCGCGGTAGCGGTCATCGTCGGGGTGCACCGCCACCCCGGTATCGCCGAGCATGGTCTCGGGCCGCGTGGTGGCCACCACGAGGAACTCTCCTTCGCGCCCGGTGATCGGGTAGCGCAGGTGCCAGAGCTTGCCCTTCTTCGTGACGTACTCGATCTCATCGTCGCTGACTGCGGTCTGGAGCACGCAGTCCCAGTTGACGAGGCGGGCGCCGCGGTAGATCAGGCCCTTCTCCCAGAGGTCGACGAAGGACGTGCGCACGGCGAGGGACATGTCCTCGTCCATGGTGAACTTGGTCCGGGTCCAGTCGCACGAGCAGCCGAGGCTCTTGAACTGGCGCAGGATCATGTTCCCGTGCTCTTCCTTCCAGTCCCAGATGCGCCGCAGGAACTCCTCCCTGCCGAGGTCGTCGCGGGTCTTGCCCTCCTCGGCGTAGATGCGCTTCTCGACCACGGCCTGGGTCGCGATCCCCGCGTGGTCCGTCCCCGGCACCCAGAGGGTGTCGAAGCCAGACTTGCGCCGGTGGCGCACCACGATGTCCTGCACGGTCCCGTTCAGCGCGTGCCCCATGTGCAGGACACCGGTGACGTTGGGCGGCGGGATCATCACCGTGAACGGCTTGCCGCTCCCCTCGCCCTCGGCGGGCGGTTGAAAGCAGCCGGAGTCATTCCACTTGGTGTAGAGCGGCTCCTCGATGTCCTTGGGTGTGTAGCGCGTCGAGAGATCCATGGGAGTTTGGGCCCGACGGGGACGGTCGAGCGCGCACATGGCATCCGACGGGCGCGGGCCGGTCAACCCGCGCCGCCGGATCGTCAGATTCGAGGCGCCTGGGCGGGACGAGATCAGTGCGCCCTGGCGAGGCCAGAGGACACACCCGGGAGCTCCACGGAGAGGGCCTCGGCTGCCTGAGCGGCGTTGAGCGACACGTCCCTGGGCCGCGGCGCCCCCGCGTCTAGCTCCTCCTGGCGGATCGGCTGTAACTCGGCCTCAGCCTCCTCCAGGGAAAGTCCCATGGACGTGAGGACAGCCAAGCCCAGCTCGTACCGGGAGACCCGCTCCGGGCCGGCGAGGTGGACCACACCGGGAGCCTCGAAGTCGAGCAGCTCCACGAGGGCTGCCCCTGCGCACGAGACCTCGAGCGGCGTCCTCCACTCGTCGACGAACAGGCGCGGTCGCTCGGCTCGCTCAACCTGCTCCAGGATCGAGTCGCTCGCGCCGAGACCACGCCCCGCCGAGTTCCCGTACAGCAGCGGGAGCCGCGCGACGGTGGCCGTGGGCAGCGCCTCCAGAACAGCGCGCTCGCCCTCGAGCTTCGTCCGACCGTACTCGGAGACCGGACCTGGGGCCGCGGTCTCGCTGAAGCCTCCCCTGGGCGCATCCTCGGCCCCGAACACGAGGTCGGTGCTCACATGGACCAATCGCGCCCCGTGGGTGGACGCCCAGGCCGCGAGCTGCCCGGGGACCTCGGCGTTCAATGCGCGGGCGCCCGCAGGATCCGACTCGCAGTCAGCGGCACGGCTGAGCGCCGCGCAGTGGACGATCTCCGTGGGCTGAACCCGCTCCAGCAGACCGGCGAGCCCCTCGAGGAGGTCCGCCTCGATCCACTGCGCCGCCTCGCGCGGCGAGCAGAAGCGCGGCGCGAGGAGCGCTGAGCTCCGGCACTGGGCCACGACGAGCGGGCCGAGCGGTTCGGCGAGGGTGCCCTCGGCCTGGCTGCGCGCCACCGCTGCGGCGACCACGTGCGCCCCGAGGAATCCGCTGCCGCCGGTGATCAAGGTCGTACGTTCCACGCCCGGAAGGGTACTCCAGCCAGGCATCCCACCGGGGCCGTGAATCCGCTCCCACTCCCGCGCCGCCTGTCGCTATGGTTCCCCACATGTCCCGCCCTGCACCCCACGCGTTCGAGATCGGCGGCCAGCCCATCGGGAACGGCCCCCTCTTCTTCCTCGCCGGCCCCTGCGTGCTCCAGTCACGCCAGCTCGCCCTCGACATCGCCGGGACCCTCCGGGACCTGATGAGCGAGCGAGGCCTGCCCTTCATCTTCAAGGCGAGCTTCGACAAGGCGAACCGCTCGAGCATCGGCGGTGGCCGCGGGCCGGGGATGGACGAGGGCCTCAAGTGGCTCTCGGAAATCAAGGCCGAGATCGGCGTGCCGGTGGTGACCGATGTCCACCTCCCCGAGCAGTGCGCGGCCGTCGCGGAGGTGGTCGACCTCCTCCAGATCCCCGCCTTCCTCTGCCGCCAGACGGACCTCCTCGTGGCCGCTGCGCGCACGGGCAAGCCGGTCAACGTCAAGAAGGGGCAATTCCTCGCGCCGTGGGATATGGCCAACGTCGTCAAGAAGATCACCGACTCGGGCGGCCCGGCGGCCATGGTGACCGAGCGCGGCACCTCCTTCGGCTACGGGCGGCTGGTGGTCGACATGGCCGGCCTGCGCGACCTCGGCGAGACCGGTCACCCCGTCATCTTCGACGCCACCCACAGCGTCCAGCGTCCCGGCGCCCTCGGCGACCGAACCGGCGGCGACCGCACCCTGGTCCCGCTACTCGCCCGCGCGGCCGTCGCCACGGGCGAGGTCCACGGGCTCTTCATGGAGACGCACCCCGACCCTGACAGCTCCCCTTCGGATGGGCCGAACATGGTGCTGCTCGATCACATGCCCGCGGTGCTCGACGAGCTCATGGCCGTCCACGCGGCCATCTGAGCGCCCGCGATCGAGGCCCCAGCGGAGGCCCCAGCGGAGGCCCCAGCGGAGGCCCCAGCAGAGGCCTCAGCGGAGGCCGAGGTCCGTCCCGTCCAGGCCCTCCACAGGGGTGCACCCCAGGAGGGTCAGCAGGGTGGGCACGACGTCCTCTGACCCGACCCGATCACTGCGCGTCCCGGGTGAGACGCCCGCGCCCATGAAGACCAGCGGAACGCGCCGGTCGTAGATGTGGTGCGAGCCATGGGACGTCCCCAGACCGCTGGGGACCAGGACGCCAGGTGCCTTCAGCAGCACCACGTCCGGGGTGCGGCCAGGGAAGTAGGTGTTGCGGAGGAGGATCTCCTCACCCGTGGCCTCCTCCGTCAGGGCGGCGACCGCGCGATAGTCGTGGGCGCTCTGGACCCAGTCCGTGGAGGCCACGGCCGCCCGGGCGACCTCGATCAGGCGGTCGCACGCGTCGTCGACCGCGAGTCCTGCCGCCCCCAGGTCGCGCCGGTCCATGACCAGCCCCCCGTCTCGGCGGTAGATCCGCACGCGATGCCCCAGCACCTCGGAGAGCTCGAGGCTCACCTTGGCCGTGAAGCTCCCCGCCTCGGCCAGGGGGACCCGGCGCGAGGGCTCGCCGCGATCCGCCACGTACTCGGGCAGCGGGAGCACGCCGTGATCGGCGCTGAGGGCCGCGACCCAGCGGCCCTTGCCCACGCGCTCATCCAGCTCGTCGAAGAACGAACCCAGCTCGCGGTCCAGGCGCAGCAGCAGGTCCGTGACCTCGTGGCTGTACGGTCCGAACGCGTGGCCGACCACGTCGCACCCGGAGAAGCTCATGGCGAGCAGGTCCGTGGCATCGTCCATCCCGAGCTCCATCTCACGCAGGGCCATGCGACCCATCTGCGCCGTGAACTGGTCCACCAGCGGGGTCTGGTAGACCTCGCCCGCGAGGCGCGCCGCGCTCGTGGCGTCGCCCAGGGTGTAGGGCAACTGGATCCCTCGAGCGCCGAACGGACGCTCACCCGGCCGCTCGTCAGGAGCAGTGCCGAGCTGCTCCACGTCAGCGGGGAGCTCCGGAGTCCACTCCCAGCCACCGGCTCGCTCGAGCCAGGTCGCGTTCCACTCATTCACCCAGTCGGGGAGCTGGTCCGCGTACCAGGTCGAGGTGACGAAGCCCGCTCCCAGCTTGTCCCACCAGAGCACGGCGCCGTCCGATCGCCCCCCCATGCCGATGGCCGCCCGGTCCTTGGCCGAGACCGACGCCACCTTGGCGCCCGGGACCTGGGCCTGGAGGTACTCGCCGAGGGTGGGGCGAGCCAGGTTTCGAGGAGAGCGCTGTCCCTGGCCCGCCCCGGGTCCCGTGGCAGGCGCCTCGATTCGACCTGCGGAGGTCATCGAGGCGGCCTCCAGGTCCTCGACGCAGTACCGGAACCTGCCGGCCTCCTGGTCGAAGAACCCGTTCCCGACAATCCCGTGGCTCCTGGGCAGGCACCCGGTCGAGAACGTCGTGTGGCCGGCCCCGGTCTCCGTTCGGACGTAGTCCAGGGTCGCCGCGTCGAAGACCGTCCCTTCCTGCAGGAGCCGCGCGAATCCCCCGGTGAAGGCAGGACGCAGCCGGCTGAACTGCTCAGGGATCATCTGATCCACGGATAGCAGGACCACCAGCCGGGGCCGCTCTACCCTTGCGAGCGGGGCGCCGGGGGCCGGCAGGGTCGGCTGGCCAGCCGAGCCGCCAGGGCTCAAAGGAGAGGAAGGCGTCGACGGCGACGGCTGGACACCCGTGAAGCTGGCCGCGGAGATGTCCGAGGGAGACGGCAGGGCAAGGAGGCCCGCAGAGGCGGCCGCCGCGAGGCTCAGGCTGGAGAGTGAGATCACGTGGAGGAAGATCGTCAGGGAGGAGGCGCGGCTTCGGAGAAGAGCCGCGCGCGAGATTGTGCTGCGCCTGCGCATGACCCCCAATCCCCGCGCCGCTCGGCGTACATGATCGGTTTGTAATCCCATGCTAGCGCGACACATGGGGACGACTGGAAAACGTTTCCGCCCCCAAACCCGCGCCCCCATTTGCCAATTGCAATTTCCTGGCTATCCTGTGGCGCTCCAACGGCGACACGACAAAGGCAAACCGGACGCAAGTCCGGGACGCAAAGCCACGGGCCCCTCGCGGGCAGCCGAGTTTCCGAATGTCGACCGCCCGACCCATAGGGATCGTCGTCCGAGGAGCGCCGCGGGACCGTCAAAGGTCCCGCCTCGGACTGAGGACCGTGGGTCGGATAGGAACAACCGTTCCTCATCTGCCCTCCGGACCGGGGTCGGCTTCGGCCGGCTCCGGGACGGTTTCCTTTTGCCGGGGTGGGATTCGAGGTGGCTCCGCCTGATCCACCGGCTCCCATGCTTTGCTTCACCACCACGACGGTCCACCCGCGTCACGCCTCAGGGCTGAGCGGCGACTCTTCGTTGGAGCACGGCGGCGAGGGCGCTGACGGGTCCGTAGAACTCGCGTCCCCCCACGGCTTCGGTCAGGGGAGATGTGATGTGGGAGACGGTCGTGTGGGGACACGGGCGTCTCTTGAGAGGAGGAGCGGATCCCGAGCCGTCGTGGGGACGGCGTGTTCGGGTGTCGAGGATAAGGAGTCGTGCGACGTCGGGAGGTCAGGGACCCTTCCGTCGCCTACGCACCTCGGTCCGGCGGTTTCCGCCGTTCGGGACGCAAGGGGGTCGAACGCGATCTGATCGTGCTCGATTTGCGTTCCCGGAGAGCCTTCGTGGCTCGAGATCGGGAGTCCTGGGGGGGCTCGGTGCCGAGAGGTGCCGGGCCCTCTCTCTTTCCCCCGGACCCCGCGCGCGCCTAGACCAGCGAGTCGGCTTCGTGCGCGCGGAAGCGATCCTGCAGACGCTCGATGAGCCGCGTGTGGATCTTGCAAACCCGTGACTCGGAGAGCCCCGTGAGGTCGCCGATCTCACGCATTGGCAGCTCCTCCCAGTACTTCAGGTAGACGATGCGACGCTCCTGATCGGACATCCGCTGGGAGACCAGCTTCATGAGCTCGTCCCGGGAGAGCCGTTCGCCCGGCGCGTCCACACCCGGATCCTGGACGATGTCGAGGGGGCTGGCCGTGCCGCCGTCTTCGCCGCCGTCGTCAGCGGGCATGGACCCGCTTGGCGTGCCGGGGAGCCCGACGCCGAAGGTCTGCTGGTAGACGTCGAGGTCGAACCCCATCGCCGACGCGACCTCGTTGTCGTTGGGGTTCCTCCCCCACTCACGCCGCAGCTGCTCCACCGTGCGCTTCTGCTGTTCGATCTTCTGGCGCCACGGACGCGGCAGCCAGTCCTGGGAGCGGAGCTCATCCAGGAGCGCGCCCTTCACGCGCAGCTCGCAGTACGACTCGAAGCGGACCCCGCGCTCGGGGTCGAACCCGCGCACTGCGCTGATGAGGCCCACGTTGCCCGCGGTGAGCAGGTCTCCGCGATCCACGGTCCGCGGGAGTCGGGCTCCGAACCGCCGAACGATCTGCTTGATCAGCGGCTGGTAGTGTTCGACGAGCGCATTCCGCGTCTCGTCGCCCGGCTCGGATCGGAAGGCCGCCCACAGTGCGTCCACCATCTCAACAAGCGGGTCAGCCTCGGCTTCCGCGGAAGTCGCGCTGCTGCTCGACGTCCGAGGGGGCGTCTCGGGCTCGGGAGTGGGGTCGGGTTGGGGCGTCAATTCGAGTGAGGTGCAGGTTCAAGGAGGTCACCAGGCGGTCCGCCGGGGCGCCGAGCGATGGCTCGAAGTGTCCTCTGTCAGTAGTAGGTACCGCTACGAGACCAGCCCGTTCAACAGTTCCTCCCCCAGCGCCACGCTAGGCGCCTTTCGATCTCAACTCGTGCTCATCCAGAAGCGCGTCGAATCGCCCTCTGAAGCCATTCGAAGGCACTTATCCATGCGCGCACAGCCCGCAGAAAGACCGGTAGTTTTTTGGATCGAAAACCGTCGCGAGGGGGTCCCGCGTCCCTCCGATAGCGCGCAGATGTGGCTCAGACTTCGTGCTCGCCGAGGTCCTCGGCGTAGCCGAGGCGCCCCATGACCGCGGCCTCGGCGGCGCGCATCAGGGCGCGATCACGCGCGTCATGGTCGTCGAAGCCGACGAGGTGCAGCGCGCCATGCACCACGTAGAGAGCCTGCTCTCGTGCCGGCTCAACGCCGCGACCAGCGGCCACCTCCCGCGCTCGCTCGACGCTCACGTAGATCTCCCCGTCCGGCCCGTGCTCATCCGGCGCTCCGTCCTCCCGCAGATCGAAGGTGATCACGTCCGTCCGGGTCGGGTCGCCGAGGAACTGCCCGTGAAGCCGGGCAAGCGCGGCATCGTCGACGAAGATCACGTCCACCCGGAGCTCCGGCGCCTCCCCGTGCGCGAGCGCTGCCGCGAGCGCGGCGAGCGCCTCCACCTCACCGAGGTCTCCGGGCGCGTCCGGGACCGTCCAGGCGACGGACCCTTCGGTCACCCTTCGGCCCCTTCAGCAGGAAGGTCTGCGGGCGCCCCGTTCCGATCTCGCCCGTCACGGTCGTAGGCGCGGACGATCTGCGCCACCAGCGGGTGTCGCACCACATCGGCGGCGTCGAACTCGATGAAGCCGACCCCTTCAAATCCCCTGAGCCGCCGTGACCCATCGACCAGCCCGCTGCGCTGACTGCGCGGCAGGTCGTTCTGCGTCGGGTCGCCGGTGACCACCATGCTCGACCCCTCACCCAGGCGGGTCAGGAACATCTTCATCTGCGAGGCGGTGGTGTTCTGCCCCTCATCGAGGATCACAAAGGCGTTCGAGAGGGTTCGCCCGCGCATGTACGCGAGGGGCGCGATCTCGATGATGCCCGCCTCCTCCATCCGAGCCAGGTCCTCAGGTTCGATCATGTCGCGCAGGGCGTCGTAGATCGGCCGCAGGTAGGGGTTGAGCTTCTGCTGCAGATCGCCGGGCAGGAATCCAAGGTGCTCCCCCGCCTCGACGACGGGGCGCGTGATGATCAGCCGCCGGACCTTGCCGCGCCGGAGGCGCTGGACCGCCGCGGCAACCGCGAGGTAAGTCTTCCCTGTCCCCGCAGGTCCCAGGCCGAAGACCAGGTCGTTCTTCTCGATAGCCTCGAAGTAGCGCCGCTGGTTCTCGCTGCGCGGCTCCACGGGGCGCGGGCGGAAGCGGACGACCGCGGGCCGGTGCGCTCCTCCCATTCGAGACCCCGAGGCCGAGGAGCCAGAGCTGCCGGCGTCCCTTGCGCCTCGACGCTCGCCCCCCACGGTCGCCGTCTCCGTGGTCACAGGTGTCCGATCCAAGAGGATGCCCTCGATCTCCCGGACGCTCATGTCCCGCCCCTTCCGGGCCTTGCCAAGCAGGTGCTCGATCCGCTCAGAGGCGGCTCGGATGCCGCTGTCGGCCCCCTTCAAGCGAAGGTTGCCGGCGCGGGCGTAGATCTCGATGTCGAGATCCTGTCGGAGCAGGCGGGCGTAACGGTCGTAGGGACCGAGGACCAGGATCGCTTCCTCATGGGAGCGAAGGGGGATCGTGAGTTCGGGCAAGATGCAGGGAGCGTCAAGAGGGCAGCTCGAAGAGGAGCGGCCAAAGGAAGGCGACGAGCGGAGCGGAGAGCAAGAGGCTGTCCACGAGGTCGAGCATGCCGCCGGAGGGACCGAAGGTGGTGCCGGAGTCCTTCACCTGGGCGCGCCGCTTGAAGCCGCTCTCCAT
Source organism: uncultured bacterium (assembly GCA_905480285.1). GTDB lineage: Bacteria > Planctomycetota > UBA1135 > UBA1135 > Saltatorellus. Next base: position 18,018 of record CAJQPT010000217.1, on the reverse strand, counting down.
GAGATCTCCGGCCTGGGCCGTGACGTTGACCACGAGTCCGAGGATGACCCCCGACATGATCCCGTAGCGCGGGCCGTCCAGCGCGCCGGCGAGCACGAAGCCCGCCCCGGCGGCGACGCCCACCAGGAGTGACGCGACGCAGCCTGCGACGGTCTTCCCGGGGCTGAGATTCGGGAAGGGGTGCCGCTTCCCCATCGTACTCCCGACGTAGTACCCGGCGATATCGCCGATCTTCGCCAGGACGAGGAAGACCGCCAGGCCACCGGCACCACCCGCGAGTCGAATGGGCACGAGCGCGAGCAGCGGAAGGGCGACGAGGAACACAAGCGACAGAAGCCCGACGCCTCCGCTGGGCCGAGCCGCCAGGGATCGGAAGCCAGCGAGCCCTGCCACGACGAGCGCCACGAGTCCGCTCGTGACGAAGGTGAGGCCGAGGTCGGCGGCGAACACGCGTTCGGGTGAAGGGAGCGACAGGACGTCGCGGGCGACGAAGGACTCCCAGATGCGGAAGGCCCCGAAGGCCAGCGCCGCGCCAGCCCCAACGGAGGCAGGCCGGCCGCCGAAGATCTTCATGCGGTCGGCCTCCACGATCGACCACAGGGACAGGGCCACCGCCATGCCCAGCGTGAGCGCGACACCGGCGGGAAGCGACGCGGCCCACAGCAGCCCTGCGACGGAGACCGCGAGGGTCCCCCCGACCTTCGTCCGGAGGATCAGCTTGGCTCTCTTGGTCGCTGCCGTCTTGGCTTCGGGCGTGCTCATGCTCCCCTCTCGCCCGCCTCGGAGGAGCGTTCAGGCTCCAGGATCTCCTCGGCGGACTCACTGTCCGCCAGAGCACCAGGGAGCAAGCCGCCGTACTTTTGCTTGCGCGCCGCGAACGCGCGCAGCGCCTCCTCGAACTGGGGGCGACGAAAGTCGGGCCAGCAGTCCTCGGTGACGTAGAACTCGGCGTAGGACGCCTGCCAGAGGAGGAAGTTGCTGAGTCGCATCTCACCCGCGGTGCGGATGATCAGGTCCGGGTCACCCGTACCAGGGTCGTAGAGGTACTCGCGCAGGGTCTCCTCATCGATCTCTTCAGGGCGGCGACGGCCAGCGGCCACGTCCTCGCTGAAGGACCGCAGGGCATCAGCCACCTCGGTCCGCCCGCCGTAGGAGAGCGCGAGCCGGAGGACCATGCCCGTGTTGCCCGCCGTCCGCTCCATCGTCTCACGCAGCGCGCGCTGGGCGTACTCAGGGAGATCCGAGAGGCGGCCGATGGCGACCAGGCGGATGCCATTGTCCATCAAGGTGCGCAGCTCGCGGCGGAGATAGAGCCGAAGCAGTCGCATCAAGGTCGCCACCTCGAAGTCGGGGCGCTTCCAGTTCTCACGGGAGAAGGCGTAGAGCGTCAGGCTCTTGCACCCCAGCTCTGCGGCGATGGTCGTGATCGCGCGAACGGACTCGGTGCCCTCCTTGTGCCCGCGCACCCGGACCCACCCGCGCTCCTGGGCCCAGCGACCGTTGCCATCCATGATGATGGCGACGTGGTCAGGAAAGACCCCCCCCAGCGACTCTCGGAACGCGAGAGCCTCAGGCGTCGGCGCCGGCGGCCCTGTGGCCCCGTCCTGCCCTCCGCTCCTCGGGCTCACGACAGCGCACCCTCCGGGGTGGGGTCCGGCGTCGGCCAGTCGGCGCCGAAGATCGGCTCACGGTCAATCACGGCCTCGCGCTCCGCTCCCACGGAGATCATGACGATGGGCGTCGCGACGAGCTCCTCGACCCGCTCCACGTAGCTACGAGCAGCCGCAGGGAGCTCCTCGAAGGTCCGAGCCGCGGCTGCGTCCTCGGTCCAGCCAGGCAGGGTCTCGGTCACGAGCTCGACCCCGTCCAGCGTCGGCAGGTGCGCGGGGTACTCGCTGAACTCCTCGTCACCGACACGGTAAGACGTGACGACCTCGAGGTCTCCGAGGCCGGAGAGCACGTCGAGCTTGGTCATGATCCAGCCAGCGGCCCCGGCGAGATCGAGGCAGTAGCGCACGGCCACCGCGTCGAAGTAGCCCGCGCGGCGCGGCCGGCCGGTCGTGGTGCCATATTCGTGGCCTGCGGCGCGCAGTCGGTCCGCGGCCTCGCCGAACATCTCGCTCGGGAAGGGCCCCTCACCCACGCGGGTGCAGTAGGCCTTCGCGATCCCGATGGAGCGGCCCACCGCATGCGGCGGCACGCCAGCCCCGGAGGGGATGCCGCCCGGGCCGGTGTTGGACGAGGTCACGAACGGGTAGGTGCCGTGGTCGATGTCGAGCATCACGCCCTGGGCCCCCTCGAAGAGGATCCGGCGCCCCTCACGGTGTGCCCGTCGCAGCTCAGCCCCGGTGTCGGCGACGAACGGAGCCAGGCGAGCGCCGACCTCGACGTAGCGCTTCACGATGGCCTCCACGTCGAGCGACTCCTCACCATGCACCTTGCTGATCACCGCGTTCTTCTCCGCGAGGTTGGCCCTCAGCCGTTCAGCACAGCGCTCGGCGTCCAGCAGGTCGCAGATCCGAAGCCCCGTCCTGGAGGCCTTGTCCGAGTACGCCGGTCCGATCCCGCGGCCGGTCGTGCCAATGCGACCGTCGCCCTTCCAGCGCTCCGAGAGACCATCGATGCGCTTGTGCTGCTCGAAGATGACGTGGGCGTTGGCGGCGATCCTGAGCCGCTCCGGCCCGACCGTCACGCCGCGCTCCTCGAGGCCGTCGATCTCCTCCAGGAGCTTGATCGGATCAATCGCGACGCCCGTGGCGATCACGTTGACCTTGCCCTCGTGGAGGATGCCCGAGGGGATGAGGTGCAGGACCCACTTCACCCCGTCCACGACCACCGTGTGGCCCGCGTTCGCGCCCCCTTGGTAACGGACCACGACGTCAACGCGGTCGCTGAGGAGATCGATGATCTTTCCCTTACCCTCGTCGCCCCACTGGGCTCCGAACACACTGAGAGAAGGCATAGGTCGTCGGGTCAGAGACCGGTCTGGAGGAGAATGAGGGATGGCTGCCACACGCGCAGCGGGATGCCGCGCGACGTCGGCGCAGATGATAGCGGGCCCGCCTTCCCCGCTCCCCCTCGAACCGGTGAACCGGCCTCGGGCCGATCGCCCCCCCCCAGGAGAGCCGGAGGGGCCCTAAGGATGCGCCTCGCCGTGCCCGCCGCCACCCGGGGTCCGGATCTCCACCTCGGACCCGGCCTCGAGGTCCAGCGCGGCCTTGGGCGTCAGCCGCGTGTCCGACGCCGCGCCCGGTCGCCGTATCCAGGCCTCCCCAGGGGCGCCGCTGCCGCCGCCGTCGACTCCGAAAGGCGCCCGCCGCTGGCGCTCGGCCAGCCAGGACAGCCGGACATCGGTCAGGAAGCCCAGCCGTCGCACCAGCCCGTCTCCCCCCGGGCGGGCACCCGTCCCGCCGGTTCCGCGACGGACGGTCTGCCGCAACACCCGCACAGGCAGCTCGTTCTCGAGGGCCTCCACCGGGGTGTTGCGGGTGTTGGTCATGTGGGTCTGGACCGCGTGGGCACCGCCCGACCTCGGCCCCGCGCCCGCCCCTCCACCGTGGGTCTCATAGTGCGTGAACGAGCCGCCCGCTTCGCCGAGCCGCGCGCCCCCGAAGGAGAGGTTGTTCATGGTGCCAGCGCTCGCCGCCGGGACCTCACCGGGCAGCATCTCCCCGAACGCGCCGAGGATGACGTCCACCAGCCTCTGGCTCGTCTCGACGTTCCCAGCGGCCACCGGCGCCGGGTACGTCGCGTCGACCACCGTCCCCGGCCGCGTGAGCACTTCCACACCCTCGAGCAGCCCTGCGTTGGTCGGGGTGCCGTCGGGCATGAGCAGGCGAATGCCATAGACCACCGCAGAGACGGCCACCGCGCGGGTCGTGTTCACCGGAGAGCCGTCGAGAGCCTGGGGCGCGCTGTCCTGGAAGTCGAAGGTCAGCCCCCCCCCGCTGCTGGTGACCGTGAGCCGAACAGGAAGGAACGCTCCGGTCCCGTCCGCTCCCCCCTCGAGGACGTCCTCAAAGGACCAGCTCCCCTCGGGAAGCCGGGCGAGTCGCCGAGCGGTGAGGTCAGCCGTCCAACCGATCAGGTCCCGCCCCCTCGCGGCGAGCTCCGCCGGGCCGTGTTCAGCCATCAGCGCCAGCAACCGGTTCTGGCCCGCGTGACTCGCCGCGATCTGCGCGAAGAGGTCCGCGCGTCGCTCGCCGGGGACTCGCATGTTCGCGAGGAAGACCCGGAGCAGGTCCTCGTCCATGACCCCCCCCCGAACCATGCGAACAGGCGGCAGCCGCAGGCCCTCGCCGTGGACGTCCCTCGCCGGCGCCATGGATCCCGGGAAGGCTCCTCCAACGTCGGCATGGTGGGCACGGGAGACGCAGTAGAACGCCGGCCGGTCCTCGGGGCCGTTCGCCTCGGGGGCGAAGATCGGGGCCACCGAGGTGATGTCCGGGAGGTGCGTCCCGCCCCCGAACGGGTCGTTCTGGAAGGCGATGTCCCCTGGCCGGAGGTCGTGGGTGGCGATCACCGCCTCCACGGAGAGCGGCGTCGCCCCCAGGTGGACGGGGAGGTGAGCGGCCTGAGCCACAGCGCGCCCGTCGCTCCCGAAGATCGCGCAGGAGAAGTCGAGCCGCTCCTTGATGTTGACCGAGAAGGCGGAGCGCTGGAGCGCGACCCCCATCTCCTCTGCCGCGGCCGCGAACAGGTGGTGAAAGACCTCGACCCGCAGCGGATCGATCGGCTCCCTCGTTGCCGCCATGCCGTCCCTCACTCCTCGTCCGGGAAGTCGAGCACCTGGAGCGGGGCGTTGTCGAGGACCTCCCACCTCACGAGAGGCACGATCATCACGTCATCGTCCACCGGGCGACGCCAGACCACCGACCGCACCACGCGGACGATGTGCTCACCAGATCGAAAGTACTCCTCCTGCTCGCGCCGTGACTCGAACTCGAGGCGCTGGTTGACATCGGAGGCGGTGGAGATCCGGGCAGCGATCACGATCTCGAAGACATCGCTCGTGACCTCGAGCGCCTCGGTGATCAGGGACTTCTCCGCTTCGTTGAGCGCCTCGTAGTCGTAGATCTCCTCCAGCTCATCGAGGCTGTCGAAGATCTGCTTGGGGAAGATCTCCTCCCCGAACTCGTCCAGCATCGGCTCCGGTTCAACGTCCTCGACGCCGTCCTCGCCCTCCTCGTCTTCGAGGGGGTCCTCGGCCTCGTTCCTGTAGTCTCGCACGGCCTCCCAGAGGGAGATCGGAAACTCACGGCCGGAGAAGAGACCCGAGAGGACCGCGAACGGCGCGGTGTTGACGTTCACGCCCCACCCGCCGTTGCCCACAGGCAGGCCGCTGGCCTCTTCCTCCTCGCCGACCACCGGGGAGGTAAAGACCGTCAGGTAAGACGTGATGCCGTGGATCCGCTCATCGTCTTCGCCGAAGAAGTCCTCGAACATCACATCCTCGAACCCTGGCAGCGTTCGAAACTCGCTGAATGTGAAGGGAACAGACTGCTGCTCATTCTCGAGGTCCGTCGTCAGCAGCCGCGGCTGGGGCACCTGGTCCGATCCCAGACGCTCCGCCATGTAAGACTGCATGGAGAGCGCCATCTCCTCGGCATCGCCGCTCGAGATGTCCTCGGAGGTACCACCGCGGGCATAGTCCAGAATCCTCGCCACGCGTTGGACGGCCTGCTCGGCCATCAGCTCGTCCGGCTGGAGCAGGTTCAGGACGTTGTACTTGCTGTTCTCGTCGCGGACGAAGATGCGCAGCTGGATGTCACCGAAGCTCGTGGACTGCGGCGTGTACCAGCGGTCCATGCGCGAGTCGACCGTGTCGGGGTTCCTCGGCGGCTCGCCAGGCTCCGAGGCGGCCCCGGGGTCACCACCCGCCGCGGCGGGATCCTCCCCCTCGGAGGCCTGGGCCGCGCGGGCGTCCTCGGCGAGGTCCTCGTAGGTCTGGAGGAGGACAGACTCGATCGCCAGGTCCATCTGCGCCCTGGTGATCTCGTTGTAGGTGATCCGCTCGTCGGTGAGCGTGACCGTGTTGATCTGGTAGACGATCGCGATGATCACGATCAGCACCAGGAACGCCATCAGGAGCGCCGCGCCTTGGCACGCGTCCCGTGCCCCGGAGAGGCTCTTGCTGAAGATCTTCATCGCTCTTGCGGGGCCGGCCGCCGCGCAGACGAGATCATACGCCTCGGGGGACACCTTCTTCCCGACACTTCGACTCCGCTCCTCCGCCGAGGCCCGGATTCCAGATCCGGCCAGGGGCCCGGTGGCGAGCCCAGCGAGGGCGCCCAACGGAACTCCCGGCGGCGAATCAGCCCCAGCCGAAGCCCCAGCCGAAGCCCCAGCCGAAGTACCCGCCGGAGCCCCCAGCCGGAGTCACCAGCGGAAGCAAGGGGCCAGCCCGCGACCCCGCGGGCTCAGAAGGGGCTGTTCAGATCAGACCCCTCGAGAATCCGAGGGCGAATGAAGAACAGGACGTTGGTCTGCTCCTTGCTGGTCAGCTTGCTTCGGAAGAGCGCACCGAGGACGGGGATGTCACCGACCAGGGGGACCTTGCTCTCCCGCGTCACCGTCCGCTCGGAGATGAGCCCCCCGAGGATCACGGCCTGGCCGGGTTCGAGCCGAACCACGGTCCTCGCGTTGCGGCGGGAGATCTCCGGCACGGCGATCACCGAGTCCCCCACCGTGAAGCTCACCGCGGTACCGGTGGATTGCGAGGCCTCGATGTCGATGTTGAGGATGACAGTGTCTCGGCCGATCACGCGCGGCACCACGTACATCTGCACCCCGACATCCTGGAACTGCAGGGAGGTGGTCGGGATGCCCGACGCGCTGATCGCGGTCACGTTGTAGAACGGGATTCGTTTCACGTTCACGATGTCCGCACGGCCCCCCTCACGGACCGCCACCTTCGGTCGAGAGATGATCGAGACGTTCTCGAACGAGGCCACCGCCTCGAGCACCGCGTTGAACGTCACGCCGTCGAAGATGGCCCCCAGCTGAAAGAGCGCCTTGCTGGCGTCGGTGCTGTTGGCGAAGGAGAAGTCGATCTGATTGACGAAGGTCCCCGGGTTAGGGAACCCGAAGATCGGCGTCGAGGAATTGACCGGCTTGACCCCCAGGTCAAGGGACTCTCGGGTCGTGACCTCGACGATCTTCGCCTCGATCTCGATCTGCCGAACCTCGGCCGCGAACAGGTCAATGAAATGCTCGACCTCGGCCAGCTGATCCGCCGCGGCCGTCACGAACAGGACGTCGCTGAGCGCGATGGACTGGGGTGCCCGAAGCCCTGACGCGCGCGGGTCGGAATAGGCCTCCACGGAGAAGCCCTCCCTCAGATCAAGCAGCACCGAGTCCTCCGGCTGTGGCCCGGTCCCATCTGGGAGCGCGCCGTCCTTCACCGCAGCGAAGAGCGGGAAGGCGCCGTAGCTTTGGAGGAGGCTGAAGATCTTCGATCCCGTCCCGCCTGGGAAGGTGTACGGCTTCATGATCAGCCGCTCGGTGTCCCCCTCTCGGAGCTCGTACCAGATGATGTTCTGCCCGAACTCGAGGTAGGGGTTGAGCGGCGGATCGGAAAGCTCGTCCTCGTCGACCAACCCGCTCAGAAACTCGAGCTCCTCCCCCTCGGCGGCCGCGGTGAGGGCGGGCTCGCCAGCCGCAGCGGGATCGGACGGATCCGTCGGCGGGATGACCTCAGGCGGCGGCAACACGGCAGCGCCCGCGCTCTCGCCGGATCCGCGCAGCGAGTTCCCCGCGCTCGAGGAGACGGGGTCGTCGGCATAGGCCGCCTCGGGGCCCTCGAAGGCGGCCTCCTCGTCGAAGGACTCGATACCTGCGGGTGAGTCTTGACCGCGGGTCAGGAGGTCCTCGAACATGGACTGCGCCTTTCGATCGCGCTCGAGGGAGTCGCCGCCACCGCCCAGGCAGGACGAGGTCAGCGCGAGCGGCAGGAGAACGAGTGGTACGACCGCGACGCGTCGGGAAAGACGGAGGACATGGCGCCCCTCGGTAGCCCGCGGACATTCACTTCCTGTCCCCCGCGGAGCCCCTCCCTCACGGCCGCAACCATCGGGGCGCACGGGGCCTTCCCCGGGGCGAGTCATGGTCGAGCCCTGCCGGTCAAAGGAGGCGCTTCACCGCGTCCGTGACGTCGGGAACGGCCCTCTTGTCCTTGCGCCGGATGGTCTTCCAGACGCTGCAGTAGCCGCCGGACTGCCGAACGGACTCGCATGCGCTGAGGACCCTTGAGCGGGCCTTGGCCGTCAGAGTGATCCCCTCGGAGGAGGTCGGATCGATCTTGTCCTTTGCGATCTTCTTGATCTCCGGGGTCGCGGAGAGCAGCGCGGAGTAGTTCACCGAGGCCGGGTTGGTGAGCTGCCGGGGCTCATCGAGCCCGCAGATGTTGTCTGCCTTGCTCACGTGGTAAGGAGTACCACGGCCGTCGTCACGGCCTCCAACGGCCAGCGCAGCCTCACTCTCGGCGTCGTGGAGAAGAGGCTCGGCGCTCGCGGGGATTCCCGCGAGGATCACGATGAGGAGTGAGAGGAGCTTCAAAGGGAGGAACAACCGGAGACTGGTGGCGCGTATCAGCGGGCGGACATTCTAGAACGTCCGCTCGCGGACGAGACACGGACCCGAGATTAAGGATCCGTCATGTGCATCTTCGACAGCGACGCGCCTACCTTGCCAAAAACCCTCAGATTCCGGCCTGCCTGAAGATAAGGCCCTGTCAAACCTCCAGAGCCCGCCCGAATCGCCACGCCCCAAAGGCAGCGCCCCCGTCTCCGATGGCCGGAGATGGGGGCGCATTCTTGGGCCCGATGGACCCCGCAGGTCGCGGGGCCAGGGACTCAACCCGCCAGGGGCTCGGGCTCAGGGGAGCCGCGAGCCCTCCAGGAGGGCGGCGGGGCGATCACCGGCTCGGGGCGCGGCGGCGACGACGGCGGGCTCCACCACCACGCTCGCCATCCTCACGATCACCTCGACGCGGGCGATCCCCGCTCTCTCCTTCTCCGTCACCGCCCTCTTCCTTGGGCTGGGTGAGGGCCTTGTGGGAGACCTTGATCTTCCCGCGATCATCCACGTTGATGATCACGACCTCGATCTCGTCGCCGACGTTGACCACATCCGAGACCTGCTCGATGAAGCCCTCGCCGAGCTCGGAGATATGGCAGAGCGCCTCGACGCCCGGGAGGATCTCGATGAACGCCCCGAAGTCGCGCACGCTCTTGACCGTGCCCTTGTACTTCGAGCCGATCTCCGGGGTCTCCATGGTCGCCGAGATCGCATCGCGGCAGGCCAGGGTCTTGTCGGCGTCGGTGCCGTAGATCTGGACGTGGCCCTCATCGTCAACGATGGAGATCCGGACGCCGTAGTCAGCCTGGAGCTGGCGGATGTTCTTGCCGCCAGGGCCGATCAGGAAGCCGATCCGATCGCTCGGAATCTTGATGGTCTCCATCCGCGGAGCGAAGCGGCTGACCTCGGACGACGGGGCCGGGACGGCCTCGAGCATCTTGCGCAGGATGTGAATCCGGCCCTTCTTGGCCTGCTCCAGCGCGGACTCCAGCAGACCGCGGGAGACGCCCTTGATCTTGATGTCCATCTGCAGGGCGGTGATCCCGACGCCGGAACCGGCCACCTTGAAGTCCATGTCACCGCTGTGGTCCTCGGAGCCGAGGATGTCGGACAGGATGGCGTTCTTGTCGCCTTCCTGCACGAGGCCCATCGCGATGCCCGCGACCGGCTGGGTCAGCGGGACGCCGGCGAGCATCATGGAGAGGCAGCCGCCGCAGACGCTGGCCATCGACGACGAGCCGTTGGACTCGGTGATGTCAGAGACAACGCGGATCGTGTAGGGGAACGACTCCTTCTCCGGGAGGACCGGGTTCAGGGAACGCTCGGCGAGCATGCCGTGACCGATCTCGCGACGGCCCGGACCCATGATCCGGCGGGTCTCACCGACGGAGTACGCCGGGAAGTTGTAGTGCAGGTAGAAGTGCTTTTTGAACTCCTCCTCCACGCCGTCGATGATCTGCTCGTCGTCCGGCGTGCCGAGGGTGGCGCTCACCAGCGCCTGGGTCTCGCCACGGGTGAAGAGCACGGAGCCGTGCTGACGCTCGTTGAAGTTCGGAACCACCGTGATCTGGCGGATCTCGTCCCAGCTACGGCCGTCCACGCGGCGACCGGAGATGATCGCTGAACGCTCGCAGTGCTTCTTCAGGTCACCGAAGAACTCCTTGACGGTCTTGGTGTGGCCCTTGAGGTCATCCCCGTCGTAGTCGGACGTGAGGGCGGCAACGGCCGCCTTCTTCACGTTGTTCATCGCGGAGCCGCGCTCGTGCTTGCCGTCGGTCTTCATGGCCGCAGCGAGGTCACCCTCGTAGTCGAAGACGCGGGCCTTGAGGTCCTCGTCCACGCTCGGAGCGGTGAACTCCATGGCCGGCTTCGCGCAGCGATCCACGAGCTCGTTGGCGAGGTCGATGATCTCCTGGACGACACGCTCGGCCTCGGCCAACGCGTCGATCATCTCTTCCTCGGTCAGCTCCTTGGCGGAGGACTCCACCATGCAGAGGCCGTTCTCGTGGCCGGAGACCACGAGGTCGAGGCGGCTGTTCTCACGACGGTCGGTGTCGGAGGGGAAGGCGACGAGCTTGCCGTCGATGTGGGCGATTCGGACGGCCCCGAGGGTCGTCTCGAAGGGCATTCCGGCGATGCGGATGGCCGTGAAGGCGGCGATCATGGCCACGACGTCGGGGTTGTTCTCCCCGTCGTACTGCATGACGCTCGTCATGACCTGCACCTCGGCCTTGAAGCCCTCGGCGAACATGGGCCGGATCGAGCGATCGATCAGACGCATGGTGAGGATCTCCTTGGTGGTCGGACGTCCCTCGCGCTTGAAGAAGCCGCCGGGGATCTTGCCCGCCGCCTCGGTCTTCTCGCGGTAGTCGCAGACCAGGGGGAAGAAGTCGATGTCGTCCCGGGCGTTGCCGGCCGTCGCGGCTGCGAAGCAGCGGGTGTCGCCAAGGGTGGCGATCACTGCGCCGCCGGCCTGGCGGGCCACCTGGCCCGTCTCCAGCGTCAGCTTCCGGCCAGCAATCGTTGCTTCGACTCGTGTCGGTTTCGTGCTCATGATGTTGGTGAGGCTCATCTCGCCTCGGTGTCTTTCTTGCTAATAACAGTGGGTTGTACGGATCGATTCAGAGCGCAGCCCAAGGGCTGCAGCAGGATCTTCAGGTCGCCAGCGGGCCGCGCACGTGACGCGGCTCGCACGGCGTCGGCCGGTGCCGGCAACGCCTCCGGGTTCGGATCCCCACTGCCTCGAAGTGCACTGCCCGCCCCTGCCCACCAATGTTGGGCCGCCCAGGATTACGGGGCGCTCGAGGGGATGACGTTGGATCGAGGATGTGGGCGTCCGAGGGGAGGATCAGCGGCGCAGGCCGAGGCGGCCGATCAGCTGCGCGTAGCTCTCAGGGGAGCGATCGCGCAGGTAGCGCAGCAGCTTGGTACGGCGGCCGACCTTGACGAGCAGGCCGCGCCGGGAGGTGAAGTCCTTGCGGTGCACCTTCAGGTGCTCGGTGAGGCAGCGGATGTCCTCGGTGAGGAGCGCGACCTGGACCTCGGGGGAGCCGGTGTCACCGTCCGCATTCGCGAACTCCTTGATGATCTCGGCCTTTCGATCGGTGGCAATTGCCATGGGTTCAGAGCTTGTAGCTGTGCTCTCTGATCCCGGCGAAGAGGCGGCGAGGAGGATCAGAAGAGCGGACTTGCCCCGTCCGAAGATTCACCCGCCGATCGGGGGGGTGAGAACTGCGGTCGCGGGGTGCGGAGTTGGATTGGCGCGCCTCTTTGGGCGAATACCTTAGCCCCCTGGGTCGTCCGAAGGGCTCCGCAGGCGCCATTTCCGCCAGAAGCCAGGCCGGGCCACCCCGGTGTGAGCCCCGGCTCCCCTGGCGACGGGCAGCACCGGGCCCATGCTCTTCCGGGGAGGCGGGGGTCAGACCTCGGGGATGGAGCCTCTCCCAGAGTCCCCTCCAGAGAAGCTCTTGGCCCTCCCGGAGGCGAGCCCAGCGCGCATCTTGGGACCTAGTTCCCCGTGAGCTCTTCCACGAACCCGGGCTCGAGGGTCCTCCCGGGGAGGGTCGAGATCAAGATCCGCAGGATGTCGTCACAGGCGGCGCGGAGGTCACGGTCGGTGCTACTGGCCGTCCCGCTCTCCAGCGAGAAGCGGAACTGACGGTCCAGCCGCGCCTCCCAAAGGACAGGTCCCGTCGGGTCACGGGGGTCGATCAGCCGTGCCGTGAGCGCCGCGTCGATCGACCGAAGCGCCGTCCAATCGGGCATGTCCCAGCGCTCCACGATGACCTCAAGAAGCGCGTCTTCGCCGAGGGCCCCCGGAGAGTAGCTCGCTTCCTGCACTCCCCCACCCTGGGTCCCCTGCGGGGCCTCCTGGGCGATGGTCTCATCCACGACGTCCATGGCGAGCGGCGAATACTTGCGACGCACCAGCGCCTTCGCCGAGGACGCACGGATCATCGAGACAGGAGCCTCGGAAGCACCCGGGGCCACCTCGATGGGGAGCACGGCGATGTCCACCGGATTGACCGAGGCCAGATCTCCGATCGAGGTGGTCTCCACTCCCGAGCCCCTGAGGGTCGGCGTGGTCTGGCAAGCGGCCCCGCCCCCGACGAGGACCGCAACAACGGTGAGGGTTCGAATCGCGCTCTGCATGGGCAGATGCTACGGGAAGCGACCGCGGGATTTCGAGGGTCCTGTGCCCGTTCCGGCGCCACGTTCGACCAAGAGCGGCCGGGCGGCTGGGCCAAGTCCGACCCTCGGCCAGCCAGGGGAGGCTCTCGGCCGGCCCCTGGACCACTCCCTGCCCCCTCTCCCGGGCCGCCTGACGGCCCGTCGGTGGCCAGCAAACGGCCTCCGCTGGGCCGCGGGAGCCGCCACTGGGGACAGCCAGAGAGGACCGCTCGCGCCGCCGAGTCGGCCTGGAAGATCGATTCAGTCGAGCGTGAAGGTCACGGCAGCCGCAAACCCGGCCAGCTCATGCTCCCGCTCGATGTCGCTCCAGAGGAACTCGTCCCGATTGAAGTTCCAGCCCCAGAGAGTGACCTCCGCAGACAGGATCCCGGGCGCGAGGCTCGTCCCCCCCTCGGCGGCGATATCCGGGGCGGAAAGGAGCAGGTCGCCGCTCGCGTCCGACGAGTCGAGCGTCCAGAGCCGCCACTTGCGCCCGGTACTGGAGGTGAGCTGGACCTCGGCGATCCCGTCCCCGCCGGCGCTGTCGGGCAGGGTGTCCTCGATGATGAGGTTGAACGCGGCGGGCCCGGCGTTGCCTCCGGGGCTCGGTGAGAGCAGCCTCGGCACGTCAATGGGCGACAGCTGGTTGCCGCTGGTAGAGAGCCGCGGGCGCGCCGACACCTCATTCCCGGCCACGTCCTTCACCGCCGCACGCAGCAGCAGGTCCCCCTCAATGGAGCCTCGCGCAACCAGCTCCCCTCCGGCGTTGGCGAGCCCCGTCGCCGCCCCCAGAGCTGTCCACGTGGTCCCTCCCCCGCCCAGGGGGTAGGGGTTGGCTCGGCCGACGACCAGCGGGCCGGCGAGCCCGGTGGCCACAGCCTCCGCGGTGATGCTCGGTGCTTCCGAAGGCGCGCCCAGGTTGACAAGGCCCGAGACGTCCAGCACGTGGGGAGCCAGCGCGAAGGGCTGCAGCCCCGGCGCAGAGAAGGCGAGCTGATCCCCCGCGTCGATGTTCACGTCGAGGGCGGTCTCCCCGGCGACGACGGGCAGCTGCGGCGCGTTCAGGCCGTAGCCCCGGAGGTAGGTGATCGGGTTGAACGAGAGCTGCGGGAGATCGTCCTGCGTCGCGAGGAACGAGATCGCTCCCAGCTCCGAGCCCTCGATGAGCACCGGCCCATAGTTGCACTCAAAGAGGGTCGCGTTGGAGTTCGGCGAGCAGAGCGAGACGTCGCTGAGCCGGAGCAGTCGTGGCGCGCGGGTGTCCGCCACCTTGGTGGTCGCCCCCGAGAAGTTGCCGGTCGGGAAGACGCTGGTCACCTGTCCTTGCACCGCGGCCGCCGGCTCGCTGGAAACGTCGAGGAGGACCTCGAGCGAGGTGCGCGGGATCCCGTGGAAGGTGAACAGGTCATAGCCCGGCGCGTCGACTGTGATGACAGTGTTGCCCGCCGGTGCCCCGTTCACCACGGCGAGGCCGATGATGCTCGTCGTGTCCGAGTCCACAAAGCTCACCGCCCCGCCGTTCTCGGCGTGACTGTAGACGGTGATGTCGTTCACGCCCCGCAGGGACCGTCGATCGTAGACGCGCACCTGGACGCTGCCCCCGGTGGGGTCCGCGCCGGGTCCGATGACGCCTCGCTGGAAGAACGTCCCCGAGGCCGCGACGGTCGTGGAGTTGCCCGCGCGATCGAAGATGGAGAGGTCGTAGTTCACGCCTCCGCTGCTCGGGTTGACCGCGCCGAGCGGCACCGCCGAGGTGATGAACAGCGCCTCTCCCGAGGCGTCCACAGGCCCCGAGAAGGCCGTCTGGGGCGGGTCCGCCAGGCTCCCGCCGTTGGTCCCGCTGCCCCCTGAGTCCACGAAGGCAAACGCCACCGGCTCGCTGGCTCTGCCCACAATGGCGAGGTCTCTCAGATCGCCGAGGAAGCTGGAGACGTCCGCACCGGCGGCGCCGAGGCCCAGAAGGATGGGCGCCACAGTGTCGAAGTAGGGCCGGTCCGCGACGTCGGTGCTCGGGTCCGCATCGAACAAGCGCGCACCGGTCGGTGAGCCGAAGCGGCGCAGCTGAACGGCGCACTCGAAGTCACCGTCCGCGAACTCGGCGTCGCCCAGGCTGTCGACCATGCCCAGCTGGCTCGCGGTCAAGGTCAGCGCCGACGTGCCCTCCGGGAAGTCCAGCGACACCGCGGTCGCCTTGAGCAGCTCCGCGTTGTCAGGGCTTGTGCCGAAGAGGAAGGCCTCGGCCGTCACGCCGCTCGGCGCGGGCTGGCTCAGGGACACCTCAACGATCGGCGTGCCACCGAACACGTCCGCGGCGCTGAAGGTATCCGGGCTCCCCGCACCGGCCACCTTCTGCACGTCGGCCGCGAGGCTCAGGCCGAGCGTCTGAAACTCGGTCTCGGAGGGCGGGAGCGGATCCCCCTCCTCGGAGGTGAGCTCCTCGGCCCCCTGGGCCAGCTTGACCTGGACGCGGACATCCGCGCCCAGCGGAACCACGCGACCGTCCGCGTCCTTCGAAATCCACTGCCAGACCTGAGTCACTCCGAAGCCGAGGCCCGAGGCCCCAAGGGGGAGCGCCTCCGGGGCGGGATCAAAGGCGGGGGGGAGCCCATCGATGAGCACGTCGAAGGTGTCCTCGCTGAAGGTCGAGGTCTCCATCCGCCGGTCAAAGCCGATCACGATCTCGCTGGCGTCTCCCTGGAGCGTCGTGAGGTCCGGCGGGAAGGAGTACAGCAGGCGCGGCTCCGGGATGAGCGCCGCGTCCACGACCGCGAAGTCGAGCAGCACCTCGTTGGCGTTCACGACCAGCCGCTCGCCGTTCAGGTCAGTGATCTTGGCCTCCGAGTTGTAGAGAAGCTGGTACTGGCGATCCGGCAGGTACCCAGCGGCGGGGGTCAGGGCGACCACGCGCCCGTTGCCGACCAGGCCCGCGGGTGCAAGCGGGACCTCCTGCTGGAAGACCACATCGAGGACCCGGAAGGCCTCGCTGAGGCCATCGGGACTGAGGCTCTCGGAGAACTCGAGGAACACCGGGCTCCGCGGATGGAGGTCCTGGATCTGGGGAGCCGCAGCCACGAGAGTCGGCGCTCCCGCCGACATGAAGGCCCCGTCCTCGGGGAACGTCGCTCCGCTGTTCCCGAGGCCCCCAGGGCCGTTCCCGCTGTTCGAGCCCGTGCAGCCGTCGACGAACACGCAGGTGGGATTGTCACAGCTCGAGACGAGGCCGAGGCCAAGGGCAGCGAGGAGGAGGGCTCCGGGGAGCGGTCGGCGATCGAGCATCGAGGTCGAGGGGCGGGGTGAGGGGGCCGTGGCGCCGCGGGTTGGGCTCCGCGCGGCCCTGGTGGGACGCCCGGGCCCGGGGGTTCTTCCCGGGCATTGCGGACCTTGAACCAGCGGGGCGGGGCGCCCCTGCCGCTGGCGGTTCTTAGTCTAGCGGGGCCAGAGCCCCTGGACCCAGGTGACTCTCAGCTCTCCCCGGGCTACAAGACACCGAACGAGGGCTTCTCCCACGAGCCAGGCTCCCCGGAGCCCAGGGCGCCGCGTGGGCGAGGGTCGCGCGGGGAGCCCCCTGCCGGGGGGCTCCCCGCCCAGCTTCCCCGCGTCCCGCCCCTTCTGCTTCACTGTCCCTCACGCTTCACCGCCCCTCCCGCTTCACCGCGCCCCCGGCCGCGCCGACCCGCTCGCGCCACCTCGCCAGCCCCCATGACCTCGCCCAATTCGTCCCCCATCCTCGCTGCAGCGCTGCTCGCGCTGTGTGGCTTCCACGCCGCGCACGAGGCCACCGCCGCCCCGGCGCTCCCTCCGGCGCTCCCTCCGGTACTCCCTCCGGCACTCCCTCCGGCGACCCCCTCCCCCGGCCAGGAGATCCGGGGCGAGCAGGACCCCAGGCTTGAGGAGGCCATGGAGGCGCTCGGCCGCGGAGACATGTCCACCGCCCGTCGCCTCGTCAACGCGCTCTTCGTCGATGACAGGGAGCGGACCGCACGACAGCGACTGGAGGCTGGTGAGGGCCTCGCCGCGCTGGACGCCATCGACGAGGCTCTCGAGCTCGACCTCGTCGGCCGGGAGCGCAAGGCTGCCATGCTCATGGTCCGTGGGCGGGCAGCCTTCGCCGCGGCGAGCGCCTCGCCCCGCTACGCTTCGCTCTTCGAGGAGGCCCTCGAGACCTTCGAGCTCGCCGCCGAACAGGGAGCAGGCGTCAGCGCAGCCCTCCGCGCCAGTCGCGCTG
The DNA here is from genome assembly GCA_905480285.1 of uncultured bacterium. Taxonomy (GTDB): domain Bacteria; phylum Planctomycetota; class UBA1135; order UBA1135; genus Saltatorellus. The sequence goes on along the minus strand of CAJQPT010000217.1, from coordinate 1,046 downwards.
CCCGGATGCTGAACCTGAACCAGCAGGCCCTCGACGACGCGCGGGCGGCGGTCAACTGGATCGACGCCGTCCCCGGACGCTCCTCACGGCTGGACGTGGATCAGCCGTTCGCTCGCACGTGGGGCGAGGCCGCCTTCAGCCGCTACGTCGAGCACCGCCAGGCCTCCGACGGTGCGCCCGGCTCACTGCAGCTCCGAACGAGCCTATTCGGCGAGACCCGACGGGCCATCGAGCGCTCCATCGGCGAGTCCCCCACCGACCCCTGGGGTTACGAGCAGCTCTCGAACCTGTTCCTGTGGGAGCAGCGCGGACCCGAGGCCCTCCAGACCCTGCGGACCGCGCTCGCGATCCTGCCCGAGAACGAGCGCATCCATACGGCCTTCGTGCGCCAGCTAGGCGACCTCACCCAGGCCCAGGCCACGGCCGCTGGAGCGGACGCCGAGGCGGCGCTCCAGGCCCGCTTCGAGGCGATCCTGGGGGCTTACGCCACGTTCCGGGAGCGCCACCCCGAGAACGCGCTGGGCTTCTGGTATAGCGGGTTCGAGACCTTCTATCTGGCGCTCAACCAATTCGAAACCTCGGCGGACGAGAGAGGCGCTGGCGCCGCAGGGTTCCGCGATGCAGAGCGCCTGTTCGAGGCCTGTCGAGACCGCGAACCCGGCTTCACGGACGCCTGCATCAACTACGAGATCCTCAGCCGAACGGCGCTCGGCTGGTGCCTCTACCGTTTGGAGGAGGACAAGGACGCCGAGGCGTTGTTCTTCTCCGCCGAGGACCTCCGCCCCCTGGGCTCAGAGGCCTCCCGCCGCGGGCAGGCAGCCGGCCTGGACCTGTTCCTCTCGGGCGCGGACGGCTCGAAGCGTCTGCCCTCGGCGCTCGCGGGTCTCGACTTCCTCGTTCGGCGGGCGACGTCCGATCCGACCAGCCTCGAGGGGCTCGAGCGCGGGGCGCGCCTCGCCGACCGCATGTTCTCCGCCCGACCGGAGAACCCCAACCTCGCGAACAACGTGGGCTTCGTGAACCGCGACGCCGCGGTGCTCCGCGAG